>DASSPF010000133.1:0-76903 GCA_035699805.1 Candidatus Limnocylindria bacterium
TCACGGGATGTGGCGGCCGTCAAGGTCCGGAAACTAGGACGCCATCTGCGCGAACGAACCTTCTAGCGTCTCCACATGCATATGGACCGATCCGAGCTCGCGTGGGCCGCCGGCTTCTTCGACGGAGAGGGCAGCACGATCGCGCGCAGCTTCAAGACACGCCCGGGCTACCGGCAGCTGGCGATCAGCCTGCCTCAGGCTGGCGACACGACGTCTCCGCCGAAGGTCCTATTGAGGTTCCAGCGCGCGATGGGCGGCATGGGCACCATCAGCGGCCCGAATAGCGACGGCATCTACGCATGGCGCGTGCTCGGGCGCGAGCAGGTCCACGTCACTCTGCAGCTGCTCTGGCCCTTCCTCAGCGACGTCAAGCGGGAGCAGGCCGCCAGAGCGATCACTCTCGTCGATGCGCAATACGATCACGGCGCGTACAGGCGTCGCTCTTCCCGCAGTCATGCGCCGGCGATCACGGCGGACGAAAGTGGATGCGGAGCGCCCGCGCTCGAGGCAGCGTGGGCCGCAGGGTTCCTGGACGCCGAAGGCTGGTTCGGGCTGATCCACGTCGCCCCTCGGGTCAATGGGCCGGACTGGTATCGGCTGCGGTGCTCCGCAAGCCAGCACGGTGCAGCGGGGTCACCGCCGCAGGTCCTCCTTCGCCTTCGAGCTCTGCTCGGCGGGCGGATCGAGCGACACGGCGATCCCGACGACCATAAGTGGCTCGTCGAGGGCCGGGCGCGGGTCGAGTCGGTCCTGAAGACCCTCGGACCGCTCCTCACAGACGACAAGCGTGGCCAGGCTGCGCGGGCGCTTCTCGCATTCGATTCGCAAACGCGCCTCAAGGGCGATGCGACACGGTGCCTCCGCGGACACGCCTACTCCCGCTCGGCGATGAAGGGCGGCAGGGTCCGCAAGATCTGTGATCAGTGCGAGGCGATCTATGACGCACGCGAGCACAACAAGAGACTCATCGCTCTGCAGCGCTTCGAAGAGGCTCCGCTCGCCTACACTGTGTGAAATCCCGGGGCGTGGCCTAGTCCGGTCCAAGGCGCAACTCTGGGGGAGTTGAGATCGACGGTTCAAATCCGTCCGCCCCGACAGCACCGCGTCAGCCGTCGGTCTTCACCGACTCCAGCCCGAAGAACTCCCGCGTGATCCCGTACAGCTTCTCGCGATCCTCTTTCAACGCGGGCCGCAGGCTGTAGTGGTTGATCACCCGGATCTGCTGCTGCAGCCACTCGGCCCAGCACACCGCGCAGACGCTGCGCTCGATCTCATCTCCGAGCGCGCCGGGGAGCACGCGGCCCGCGCCCTCGCGCGTCTCGCGGCAGCGTACGCACGCGAGGACCTCAGCCACGCCGGAGCGGTCCGATCCGCCGGAGGGGCGCGTAGCGGAACGCCGCGCGACCCACGATGTCGGCGTACGGCACGGGACCGAAGTGACGGCTGTCGGTGGAATGCTCGGCCCGGTCGCCGATGACGGCACAGCCATCGCCCGTGACCGAGGCCACGCGCTTGAGGAGCAGCCGCGAGCGCTCGCGCGGATCGCGCACCACGACCACCTCGCCCTCGCGCGGCGTCCGGCGCGGCGGGAGGACGAGGATCCAGTCCCCCTCCCGCAGCGCCGGCTCCATGCTGTGGCCCTCAACGGCCACGCGCCATGGACGCACGCTACTTCTTGCTGGCCCAGAACATGTCGCTGATCTCCTTGACCGCGGCCTGGAGATCGCTGGCCGCCTGCGCATCGACGCTCTGCTTGTTCTTGGAGCAGAGCTTCGTCGCCTTCCAGAAGGTCTCGTGGAGCTTCGGGAACTTCTCGAGGTGCTCGGGCTTGAAGTAGTCGGTCCAGAGGATCTCCAGCTCCTTCTTGCAGATCTGGGCATGCTCCTCCTTCACGGCGACCATGCGAACGAAGCTGTTGCGCGCCGCGAAGTCGCTCGCGTCGGCGGGAAGCGCGGTGATCTTCTCGACCATCTTCGCGACCGTGTCGGCGGCGATCTTCGCCGGCGTCGGGTCGTAGATGCCGCAGGGGATGTCGCAGTGTGCGTGCGCGATCGTGGTGGGCTTGAGCAGTCGACCAAGCATTCGTGTCTCCTTCGGGAACGCCGAGCGTGCTGCCCCCGCATCGGTGAGCCGGGGGCGCACCTCAACTCTAGCCGTCCGCCCGGCGGGCGGCCCGGACCGCTCGCCTGCCTACGGAGCGACGTCGTCGAGCACGATCACGACCTCGGTGAGCGCGGGGACCTCGAGCTCCCCGATCCTGCCCACGAGGTTGCCCACGTACGGCGGGAACACCTCCAGGCGGTAGCGGCCCGGCACGACCACGAGCTCGAACAGCCCCTCGCTGTCCGTCTGCGTCGCCGCGGCGATGCCGTCGGCGTCCCACAGCTCGACGTACCCGCCCGCGACGCCGATCCCGCGGCCGTTCCTCACCACGCCATTCACCCGCGTCCCGCGCCGCAGGGTGAGATCGAGCGTCGCGTCGGTCGTGCCCACGCGGTACGCGTCCGCCTCGGGCCACGTCCGGGCGCGCTCCCAGTACTCGGCGATGAGGTCGCTGTGCTCCGGTGGGATCACGTTCACCACGTAGGTCTCCGGGCGCGTGGTCACCGCATAGCTGCCGTCGCTGCCGGTCTCGCGGCAGATGCGTCCGGTCGGGAACGGCGTATCGAAACAGACCAGCGCGTCGCGGATGCGCTCGCCGTCGGACGCCCGGACCACACCGCTGATGGTCGTACCGCCCTCGAGCGCGATGTCGAGCGAGCGGTCGCCGTGAAGAGCGAAGATCGACGAGCCGACGCCCGTGAGCGCGCGGTCGTACCACTGCGGGATCGCGCGAACATCGCGTGGCGGGACGGTCCAGATGTAGTACTGCCCGGCCTCGCGCAGCGCGGCGTAGCGGCCGCGCTTGTCGGTGCGCTCGCACTGGAGCGGGAGCGGGGCCGCGAGCGTGCGCAGGCACACCTGCGCGTCCTCCACCGGCGTGCCACGGAAGGTCACTGCTCCGCGCAGCACCACACCGGGGACGAGGGTCACGTCCACATCGGGGACATCCGTGCTTCGCGCGTCGAGCACGTCGGCCTCCTCCAGGAACGCACGACCGCGCGCCCACTGTGACACGAGACGACCACCGTCAGGTCCGCTGACCTCGAGGCGGTAGATCCCGCTCTTCACATCGATCGCGTACCGGCCGTTCGCGCCGCTCCGGGCGCAGATCGTCTCCTCCTCGTCCTTCGCGGGATGCGCGCACGCCTCCGCACCCGCCACGAGCGCGCCGCTCGCATCGCGCACCGTGCCCGAGATGCGCTGCAGTGGCCGCAGCTCCACCCAGATGCCGGCCGGACCTCCGGCGAGATCCACGACGCGCGTGGCGTCCTCGAAGTGCTGCTCGGCCGGTCCGCTCACACGGACGAAGTACGTTCCGCTCGAGCCGTAGAGCGTCGCGGTGCCATCCGCGCCGGCGCTCGTGCAGCTGGGGGTCGCGGCCGACACGCGACCCACGCACACCCGTGCCCCGGCCACCGGACCGCCTCCCTCCTCGCGTGTCACGAGGACGCGGAGCGGGATGGCCGCACCGGTCGTCGGTCGTGGCCCGACCGTCGGCGACGGCACGGGGGCCTCGAAGACCGAGCACGCCGTCGCTGCGGCGATGAGCACGGCAAGCACGAGCGGGCGGCCGGACATCACCGCGGATAACGCGGGATCAGCCGCGTCGTGCCGCGGCGGCGCTCGCGATGAGCCGCGAGACCTCGGCCAAGGGACCGGCGATCTCCTCGCCGCGCTCGCGCTGCATGAGGTCGCGCATGGCCTCACGGATCGGCCTGCCCTCCGAGAGCACCAGGTGCGTCTGCTCGGTGATGGGCATGCTCACGCCCTGGGCCTGCGACGCGCGGTAGGTCGCCTCGGCGGTCGTCACGCCCTCGGCCACCTGCCCACCCAGCCGCTGGCGGATCTCGGCAAGCCCGGTCCCTCGGGCGAGCAGCTCGCCGACGGTGCGATTCCGCGAGTGCTTGCTCATGCACGTCGCGACGAGGTCACCCACGCCCGCGAGTCCGGCGACGGTCAAGGGGTTGGCACCGGACGCGAAGCCGAAGCGCGCGATCTCCGCCAGCCCGCGGGTGATGAAGGCAGCCTTGGCGTTGTCGCCATACCCCATCCCGTCGACCGCGCCGGCGCCGAGCGCGATGATGTTCTTCAGCGCCCCGCACAGCTCCACCCCGACCACGTCGGTGTCGGTGTACACCCGGAACATCGGTGTGCCCAGGACGTCCTGGAAGTGCTTCGCCGTCGCCCCGTCGGCGGACGCGATCACCGTCGCGGCGGGGTGGCCGGCCGCGATCTCACGGCTGATGTTCGGCCCCGAGAGCACCGCGACGCGTCCCGCGGCGAGCGTCTCGGACCAGATCTCGCTCATCCGTCGTCCATTCCCCGCGAGGCCCTTCGTCGCCGAGAGCACGCGATGGTCGCTCGTCAGCAGCGCCGCGAGGCGCTCGCGCAGCGCGGGCACGCCCACGCTCGGCGCCGCGACGATGAGGTCGGATGCGCCAGCGGCGGCGCGCTCCAGGTCCGCGGTGATGAGGACACGGTCGGGGATCCGGATGCCGGGGAGGTAGCGGCGGTTCTCCCGCTCGGCGGCCATCGCCGCCGCGTGCGCGGCGTCGCGCGTCCACAGGATCACATCCCGCCCGCCGTCCCGCGCCAGGATGGTGGCGAGCGTCGTCCCCCACGAGCCCGCCTGCAGGACCGCGACGGCCGTCATGCGCGAAGCCGTGGCTCGACGCCGCGCACGATCCGCTGGATGTTCGGCACGTGGCGCACGTACACGACCGTGCCGCCGATGACGAGGAACGCGAACGTCGCCCAGTTGAACTCCAGCCACCCCGTGGCGGAGAAGAGGAGGTACCCGGCCAGGGCGCCGAGCACCGAGGCGAGCGAGCCGACCGAGACCATCCGTGTCAGCGCGAGCGCGATGGCGAAGGCCGCGACCGCGCTCGCCCAGGCGGGCGTGGCGACGAAGAGCAGCGCGCCGAAGCCGGTCGCCACGCCACGACCGCCGCGGCCGCGCAGCGTCACCGGCCAGCAGTGTCCGATCACCGCGAACACCGCGGCGAGCGCCTCCGCGAGCGCCCGGCCGCCGGACCAATCCACGACCAGCTGCGCGAAGACCACCGCGAGGGCGCCTTTCAGGATGTCCAGCGTCGCGACGAGGATGCCCGCACCGCGACCGAGCGTGCGGAACGTGTTCGTGGCGCCCGTCGATCCGGAGCCGACCTCGCGCAGGTCCACGTTCCGATAGATCTTTCCCACGAGGTAGCCGCTCGAGATCGAGCCGGTGAGGTAGCCGACCGCGGCCACCAACGCGAAGGTGAGGATCGCGATGAGCGTCACTCCTTCGCCGCCTTGAACTCCAGCCTGATGGGCGTCCCGGCGAAACCGAAACGCTCACGGATGCGGTTCTCGAGATAGCGCTGGTAGGTGAAGTGGACGCCCTCGGGCGGGTCGACGAAGAACACGAAGGTCGGCTGCTTCCCCTTCGCCTGCGTGACGTGCGTGAAGCGGACCTCGCGGCCCCGATGCGGCGTCGGCGGGTGGGCCGCGACCGCCTCGGTCAGCATCGCGTGCAGCTCCGCGGTGGCGACACGCCGCGTGCGCTCGTCCACGATGGTGAGCGCGTCGGCGAGCGTCTCCGGCACGTTGCGGCCGGTCTTCGCCGAGACGAAGCGATGCGGCATCCACGGCACGAAGTGGAACTCGCGCGCGATCTCGGCCTCGACGTGCGCGGTCATCTCGGGTCCACGGTCTACCACGTCCCACTTGTTCACCGCCAGCACCAGTCCGACACCCGCCTCAAGCGCGTAGCCGGCGATGTGCACGTCCTGCGCGGTGATGCCCTCCGTCGCGTCGGTGAGGAGGATGGCGACGTCAGCGCGCTCGAGCGCGTGCGCGGTGCGCAGGAGCGCGTACTTCTCGATCCCCACCTCGATGCGCCCGCGGCGACGGATGCCGGCCGTGTCCACCAGCACGACACGGCGGCCGTCGAACTCGAGGGTGCTATCGATGCTGTCGCGGGTGGTGCCGGGGACGTCGCTGACCACGGCCCGCTCGGCGCCGACCAGGGTGTTGAGAAAGCTCGATTTCCCCACGTTGGGACGTCCGACGATGGCGATCCGCGGATCGGCCGACTCCGGCTCGTCCTCGTGGACCGGCAGCCGCTCCACCACCGCGTCGAGGAGGTCACCCGTCCCGATGCCCTGGATGGCCGAGACGGTGAGCGGCGTCCCCAGACCGAGCTCGTAGAACTCCGCCGACTGCGCTTCGCCGCGCCACGAGTCCGCCTTGTTCGCGACCAGGAGGACCGGCTTGCCGCTGCGGCGGAGCAGGTCGGCGACATCGTGCTCCACGGGGAGGACGCCGGCCTGCGCGTCCACCAGGAACATCACGACGTCGGCCTCGTCGATCGCCGCCTCGGCCTGCCGCCGCACCGCGGCCTCGATCTGCCCGGCGCCCGGCTCCTCGAGCCCGCCGGTGTCGATCAGCGAGAACTCGCGGCCGCGCCACTCGGTGCCGGCGTAGATCCGGTCGCGCGTCGTCCCGGGGATGTCCTCCACGATCGCGATGCGCTCGCCGACCAGGCGATTGAACAGCGTGGACTTGCCCACGTTGGGCCGGCCGACGATCGCGACCACGGCCCTCGCCACGGGGGCTAGGCCGGGACCGGCTCGGCTCGGCCGATCGCTTCGATGCGCTCCTTCACCTCGATGAGGGTGTCCATGGGCGTGGAGCAGCCGCCGATCAGGCCGACGCGATCCTCGCCGCGGACCCAGGCCGGCTCGATCTCCTCGGCCGACTCGATGTGGTACGCCGCGCGGCCCTGCATGCGCGCGAGGTTCACGAGCTCGCGCGTGTTCGCCGAGTTGCGTCCGCCGACGACGACGATGGTGCGGACCTGCTCCGCGAGCTCGCTCGCCGCGACCTGGCGCTTCACCGTCACCGGGCAGACGGTGTTATAGACCTTCATCTCCTGCGCGATGGTCGCCACATGGGCGACCAGCGACGTGAACGCCCAGGGCGGCTGTGTGGACTGCGAGACCACGCCGGCGCGCTTCATCTTCGGCAGCTTCTTCCACTGCTCCTCGGTCTCGACGATGACGTAGTTGTCGCCGGCGTAGGCCTTGAGGCCCACGACCTCGGGGTGGTCGGGCGTCCCCAGCAGCACCACCGTGTATCCCTCATCGGCGAGCTGCTTGGTGAAGCGCTGCGCGCGCAGGACGAGCGAACACGTCGCGTCGATGCACTCGAGTCCGCGCTCCTCGATCTGCGCACGGACCTGCGGCGGCACGCCGTGGGCCCGGATGACCACGATGCCGTCGCTGGCGTCGCCCGGATCCTTGATCACCTTCACGCCGCGCGCAGCAAGACGCTGGCTGATCTTCGGGTTGTGGACGACCTGCCCGAGGTTGTGCACCGGTCGACCGGTCTCGGCCGCCGCCTCGGTCAGCTCGACCGCCTTCTTCACGCCGAAGCAGAACCCGTTCTCGCGCGCGAGGAGCACTTCCACAAGACCAGTCTATGGTGTTCGGTCGGGCAGTCCGTCCGAGTAGACACCCCGCATCTCCTCGGGAAGCAGCGCGGCGATGCGCAGCATGATCGCGTCGGCGGTCGCCTGGCGGTCCCGGCGCACCTCCTCGGGAAGCTCGGAAACGCGAAAGGGCGGCCCGAAGGTGAGCACGACCTCGGTGCGGCGGATCGGACGAAGCCGCGCGGTCGGCGTGCCGACGATCCCGCACGGCACGATGAGGGCGTCGGTGCGATCGGCGAGCAGACTGATGCCCGGGCGTCCGCGCAGCAGGGAACGTCGCTCGCTTCGATGCCCCTCGGGGAACACACCAAGGGGCAGGCCGCGCTGCAGTACCTCCAGGGCGAGCGCGATGGCGCGCCGATCGCTCTCGCCGCGCCGCACCGCGAAGTTCCCCACGCCGCGCATGAGGAAACCGATGACGAAGTAGTCGAAGACCTCGATCTTCGCCATCCACCGGATCGGTGTGCCGAGTGCCAGCGAGACGACCGGCGGATCCTTCCAATTCACGTGATTCGCCACGATGATGTACGGCCCCTGCCGCGGAACATGCTCGCGGCCGCGCACCTCGATCCGCGCGAAGAGGAAGACGACGAACCGGATCGGCGGGAAGAGGATCCGCCACAGCCACAGGTGGCGCTCCGGCTGCGTCGCGGCCTTCGCGAACAGCCGCTCGATCACGCGCGCGTGGCGATCGCGAGGACGCGGTCCAGCGCCTGACCCACCGAGAGCCCGTCGGTCTGGATCACGACCGCGTCATCGGCCGCGCGCAGCGGCGCGACGGCTCGCTCGCTATCGAGCTGGTCCCGCCGGAGGATCTCCTGCAGCAGCTCCTGGCGCGGTCGCACCTCGCCCCGTGAGCGGAGCTCTTCCTCGCGGCGCTTGGCGCGCTCCGCCGCCGATGCGGTGAGGAAGATCTTGCGCTCTGCGGTCGGCAGCACGACGGTCCCGATGTCCCGGCCGACCATCACCACGCGCCCGCGATCCGCGAGCGCCCGCTGCTGCTCCACCATCGCGTCACGCACCGCCGCCACGCGCGCCACCTGCGACACGGTGCGGTCGATCTCCGCACCGCGGATCGCCCACGTCACATCGTCGCCGTCGAGCAGGACGGTGTACGCGCGACCGTCGCGCACGGTCGGCGGGCCGATGGCCACGCGGACCTCGCGTGCGAGCTTCGCCAGGCGCTCGCCATCGTCCGGGTCGACGCCGCGTCGCTGCGCCGCGAGCGCCACGGCGCGATACATCGCGCCGGTGTCGAGGAAGAGGTACCCCAGGCGCTCGGCCACCAGCGCGCCGATGGTGCTCTTCCCGGCGCCGGCGGGGCCGTCGATGGCGATCGTCCGCGGGGTCATCGTGTCACCGCGCGCCTTCGCGACGCCCCGCGCGTCCTCGCCGCGTCACCGAAACCCTCTCTTCGGCGCGCACCCCGTCGCTCGGCCGCGACGGGGTCCCCCGCGCCGCGGGGGCCCTCGGTGACGCGGCTCGGCCGCCTCGTTTCTACTACCCCGCGCGTCGCAGCCTTGACGGGCACCGGCTCGGCGAGCGCGGCGACCTCGGCGGGAGTGAGCTCGCGCCAGTCGCCGGTGCGCAGGCGGCCGAGGGTGAGCGAGGCGATGCGCACGCGGACGAGGCGCTCGACCTTGAGGCCGACGGCGCTGCACATCCGTCGGATCTGGCGCTTCCAGCCGGTCCGCAGGACGATGCGCAGGCGGCTCGCTCGCCGCGAGCGGGTGGTCACCTGCACATGCGCGGCACGGGCGATCCCTTCTTCCAGCCGGACGCCGCGGCGAAGCGCGTCGATCGCCTCGGTCGAGAGCTCCCCGCTGACCAGGACGTCGTACTCCCGCTCGTGGCCGTATCGCGGATGCAGCACGCGCATCGCCCACTCGCCGTCATTGGTCATGAGCAGCAGGCCCTCCGAGTCAGTGTCGAGCCGTCCCACCGGATACAGCCGCTCCGCGGCGCCGACGAGATCGACGACGGTCTTCCGGCCATGCTCGTCGCTCGCGGTACACACGATCCCCACCGGCTTGTTCAGCATGAGGTAGCGCTTCCCGAGGACGCGTGTCGCCACGCCGTCCACCTGGATACGCGCATCGGCACGGACCTTCGTCCCGAGCGTCGTCACGAGCGCGCCGTCGACCACCACGTGCCCACCGGTGATGAGCTCCTCGGCGCGGCGGCGCGAGGCGACGCCACGATCCGCGAGCACCTTCTGCAGCCGGATCACGGCGAAGACGATCCGCCGACCTCGCGCGCCTCGGCCTCCGGGACCGTGCCCTCCGGTGTGAGCGCGCGCGGAAGATCGTCCAGGCTCGAAAGGCCGAAGCACTCGAGGAACTCCCAGGTCGTGCCATAGAGGATCGGGCGCCCCGGCCCGTCACGACGACCGCGCTCCTCGATGAGCCGCCGCTGCATCAGCGTGTAGATGGTCTGGTCGCAGTTCACGCCGCGGATCGCCTCGACCTCGGCCCGGGTCACCGGCTGGCGGTACGCGATGACGGCGAGCGTCTCGAGCGACGCCGGGGAGACGCGCAGACGATCCGCGCCCAGATATGCGGCCACCGCAGGCGCCTGCTCGGGCGCGGTCACGAGCTGCCAGTCGTCGCCGTCGTGGGCGAGGCGCAGACCCGTGCCGCTGTAGCCCTCCGCGAGCTCGAGGAGCGCTGCGTCGACCTGCTTCGGTGTGCCACCCACGACCTTCGCGATCTCGGCACGCGACACGGGCTTCTCGGCCACGAACAGCACCGCCTCGACGGCATTCGCGAGCGGTGATCTCATGCGGGCGTCTCGGGCACTGCGCGCACCTTCCTCTTGATCACGATGTCCGTGAACAGCTCGTCCTGCTCCAGGTCGACGACGCTGCGGCGGTACAGATCGAGCAGCGCGATGAACGTTACGACAGCCCACCCGAGCGTGGGTGCGGCACCGAGCAGCGCGGTGAACGTCACCTCCCCGTGCTCGATCACGATCGCCTCGATCTCGTCGGTCCGCTCTTCCACCGAGTAACGCTCGCCCGGCGAGACCATGTCCTCCTCACGGGAGCGCGCGGCCAGGGCCAGGACGCGGCTCCAGGCCGCCGCAAGGGCGGTCACCTCGCCACCTCGTGGGGGCAGATCGACGGCGCTGCCGCCTTCCCGGTGGAACGCGCGCTCACCGCTGCGCAGCCGGTCGCCCAGCGCACCAGCCCGCTCGCGCACGATGGCGTACTCCATGAGCCGCGCTCGCAGCTCCTCCTCGGTCTGGCCCTCGTCCTCGTTGGCGATCGGCGCGAGCGCGGGGAGCAGGCTGCGCGCCTTCAGCAGGACAAGTCGCGACGCGAGCGCGAGGAACGACGCGACCTCGCCCGCCGGCAGCGCCTCCAGCGCGCGCACCCGTGCGAGGTATGCGTCGGCCAGGTCGCCCAGCCGGACGGTGAGGATGTCGAGCTTCTTCTCCTCGACGAGCTGGAGCAGCATCTCGAGCGGCCCGTCGAATCCCTCGACCGTCACGCTCGGTCCCTCATTGCCGAGCATCAGGGCAACGCCTCCCGATCGGCACGCGCGAGCAGCTCCGCATCCGCATCCGCCGGTCGCTCGTGATGCCCCGCGATCAGCCGCACCACCCGGTCGGATCGCCCCTCGGCCCGCGCCAGCTCCGCGCCACGCCGGGCGTGGTCGAGATATCGGGCCAACGTCCCCTCGCCGCGCGCGAGCCGCGACCGCACGAACGGCGCGAAGCGGTCGAGCAGGACACCCGCGACGCGATGCCAGATCCGCGTCTCCGCGGGCTTGGCCTGGTCGTGGAGCAGGCCGGCGAGCACCACGTCGGGATCGGCGCCATGGCGCCGGAGGATCTCCGCGGTGCGCTCCGCGTGGCGCGCGTCGCCGTCGGTGACGGCGAGATACCGCCACGTCTGCAGCACCCGGTCCCGCACGCTCAGAACGACCCACCCAGCAGCACGCGGATGAGGAACGTCGCCGGGACACGCACGAGCGGTGTGAGCAGGTCGATGCGCAGCATCGCCGGCACGAAGAAGATGAGTGCGAGAAGGATGAACGGCCCGTACTGCTCGTACGTGCGCCACGAGTACGCCTGACGCGGCGGGAGGAACCCGTACACCACCCGCGAGCCGTCGAGCGGCGGGATCGGGATGAGGTTGAAGACGAAGAGCAGGCAGTTGTAGATCACGATCGCGCTCAGTACCTCTTGGTACACGGCGCCGATCTCCCCTGCCCCGAGATCGACGAAGCGCAGCGGGATGGCACAGATCGTCGCGAGCACGAGGTTCGTCGCGGGCCCCGCGAACGCGACGAGGCTGCCGCCGCGGCGCCCGCCCTGCAGGCGCGACTCGTTCACCGGCACCGGCTTGCCGTATCCGAACCGGAGCAGCAGGAGGAAGAGCGAGCCCAGGAGGTCCAGGTGCGCGAGCGGGTTGAGCGTGAGGCGACCCATGAGCCTCGCTGTGTCGTCGCCGAGGCGGTGGGCGACGTACGCGTGCATGAACTCGTGCACGGTGATACCCAGGACGATCGCGAGGATGAAGCTCCAGAAGCGCACGGGCTCCATGGTGGCCTCGTCCATCAGCGCGAAGATGGACCGGTAGTTGAAGAGGACGAGGAGGATGAAGAGGAACAGCATGGGGTCCATGCCGAACGGACCCGTGGAACGTCGAGCGATCAATGCTCGACCAGTCTAGGTTTCTCGGCCGGACGCCTCAGCGGCCGGCGACCCGCGCGAGGAAGAGGCGTCGCGGCGCCACCCGTGCCACGCTCCATCCGAACGCGCGGCGGACCTGCTCGACCGCCTCGCGGTCGTTCGGTGAGCCGGCGAGGTGCACCTCGGCGTACGGCGCGCCGCGCTCGACGCGGTCGCCGACCTTCGCGTGGAGCACGATCCCGGTCCGGTGGTCGATCGCATCGCCCTTCTTCGCGCGTCCGGCGCCCATCCGTACCGAGGCGAGCCCGACCTCATCCGCGGCGATCCGCTTCACGTAGGCCGTGCGGGCCGCGCGCAGTGTCTCGACGCGCGGCGCTCGCGGGAGCCGCGCCGGGTCGTCCACCATGCTCGCGTCGCCGCCCTGCGCGTCCACGAGCTCCCGTAGCTTCGCGAGCGCGCTCCCGTCGGCAAGAGCGGCCTCGGCGATCCTGCGCGCCGCGCGCGCGTCGCGAGCCCGGCGCCCGAGCACGAGCATCTCGCTTGCCGCGACGAGCGCGAGCTCGGTGAGGTCGCGCGGCCCATTGCCGTGCAGCGCCGCGATGGCCTCGGAGACCTCCAGCGCGTTCCCCACCGCGCGGCCGAGCGGCTGCTCCATGTCCGTGAGCTCGCAGGTCACGGCGAGACGGTGGGCGCGGCCGATCGCGACCATGGCGCGCGCAAGGGCGGTCGCTGAGCGGCGGTCCTTCATGGGGGCACCGCTGCCCACCTTCACGTCGAGCACGACCGCGTGGGCACCCGCCGCGATCTTCTTCGACATGATGCTCGAGGCGATCAGTGGGATCGATGGGACGGTGCCCGTCACATCCCGGAGCGCATACAGGAGCCCGTCCGCTGGTGCCAGCTCCTTGGTCTGTCCCGTGACCACCACGCCGATCCGACCCAGCTGCGCGAGGAACTCAGATGTGGAGAGGTCCACGCGGTAGCCGGGGAACGACTCCAGCTTGTCGAGCGTCCCGCCCGAGAAACCCAGTCCGCGGCCGCTCATCTTGGCCACGGGCAGACCGCACGCCGCCACGAGCGGCGCGACGACCAGCGTCGTTTTGTCGCCGACGCCGCCGGTCGAATGCTTGTCCGCGACGCGACCGAAGCGCGTGAGGTCCAGCCGCTCCCCGGAATCGACCATCGCGCGGGTGAGCGAGGCCGTCTCCTTCACGTCCATCCCGCGCCAGACGATGGCCATCAGCAGCGCGGCCATCTGGTACTCCGGGATCTCGGCACGTGTGAAGCCCTGGACGAGGAAGTCGATCTCCCCCGCGGAGAGCTTCCCGCCGTCGCGTTTGCGCTGGATGAGGTCGACCGTGCGCATCACAGCCGTCGCAGGACGCCCTTCACGAGCGTCCCCAGGCGCTTGCCGGCGCGGTCCGCGACCGCGAGCACCTCTTCGTGGGTGACGTGCTCCACCAGTCCGGGCAGCCCGGTCGCCATGTCGGTGACCGTCGCGATCGCCAGGATCCGCATCCCCATGTGACGGGCCACGAGCACCTCGGGCACCGTGCTCATCCCCACGGCGTCCGCGCCGAAGCCGCGCATCATGCGCAGCTCCGCGGGCGTCTCGTAGTTCGGCCCAGCCACGCCCACGTACACGCCTTCGCGCAGATCGCCATCGACCTCGTGCGCGATCTTGCGCAGCTCCTCCGTGTACGTGCCGACCATGTCCGGGAATCGGGGGCCGATCGCATCGTCGTTGGGGCCCCGAAGCGGATTGGCCGCCATCAAGTTGATGTGATCGTTGATGACCATGAGGTCGCCGGTGCGGTAGGACGGGTTGAGGCCACCGCAGGCGTTCGTCACGATGAGCGTCTGGATGCCGAGCGCCCCGAAGACACGGACGGGGAACGTCACCGCCTTGATGTCATAGCCCTCGTAGTAGTGCAGGCGGCCCTTCATGACCGCGACCGTCTTCCCCTCGAGCGTGCCGATGACGAGCTCACCGGCGTGCCCCGGCGCCGTGCTCCGCTCCCAGCCCGGGATCTTCCCGTACGGGATGCGGTCGGCGCCCTTCACCTCGTCCGCGAGCGCCCCGAGACCGCTCCCGAGGATGATCGCGATGGTCGGGCGCTGCGCGCTCTGGGCGCGGATCGCGGCGACTGCGGCGGCGGTGTCCAGCGTCATAGCCCCGGCTCCTTCAAGATCTTCTGTCGCAAGAGCGCCACGAACGGGCGCGCGTGAGCGGTCCGCACGAGCCGCGCGCTGACGGGCGATCGCCGCACGGTCACCCGGTCACCCACGGCGAGGTCGCGCTCCACCTGCCCGTCGATGGAGAGGCGCGCCGGCTCATCCATCACGTCGAGGTCGATGCGCGGGTCCTCCTCGAACACGAAGGCGTTCGGGAACGAAAGGTGCGGCGCCACCGGCGTCAGCACGATGGCCGGTGAGGTCGGCAGCATGAGCGGACCGCCCACCGAGAACGAGTAGGCCGTGCTGCCGGTCGCCGTCGCGGCGATGACGCCGTCGGCCCAGTACACGATGAGCGGATCGCCATCGACGCTGATCGCGACGTGGATGGAGCGCACCAGCGCCCCACGCGCGACGACGACGTCGTTCAGGGCGAGCGCAGTCAGCACCGGCGCGCCCGCACGGACGAGGCGCGCCTCGAGCATGGCCCGCTCCTCGATGGCGTAGCGACCGGCGACCACGTCGGCGAACGCGGCGTCGAACTCCTCGATCTGCGCCATGGTGAGGAAGCCGAGGTGACCGAGGTTGACGCCGAGGAGGGGCACGCGATGCGGCCCGAGACCGCGTGCCGCGTGCAGCATCGTGCCGTCCCCGCCGAACACGCAGGCGACCTCGATGCCCGACAGCTGGTCGGCACGCACGGCGTCGAGCGTGACCAGGGCGACCTCGTGACCCTCGCCTTCCATCCGTGCGGCCGCCTCACGCGCCGCGCCGGCGGCCTCGGTGAAATTCGGGCGGAAGCAGACCGCGACCTTCATCGCGATGCCTCGAGCGCGGCGGCCGCGAGCGCGTCCGTGCCGGCGGGCGTGGCGCCCTTCCGCGCGTGCACGAAGATCTCGCGATTCCCCTCGCGTCCCGGCAGGCGTGACGGCACGACAGCGATCACGGCCACCCCCTCATCGGCGAAGCGCGACGCGACCTCCATCACCGCGGCGGCGCGCGCGGCCGGATCGCGAACGATGCCGCCCCTGCCGACGGCCTCGCGGCCGGCCTCGAATTGCGGCTTCACGAGCGCGATGACGTCGCCGCCTTCTCGCAGATGCGCGAACGACGGCGGCAGCGCGAGGCGGAGCGAGATGAACGAGACGTCCGCGACGATGAGATCGACCGGCCCAGGAAGGTTCACGCCCTCGCGCGCGTTCACCCCCTCCATGACGACGACACGCGGGTCGCCGCGCAGCTTCCACTCGAGCTGCCCCTTCCCCACGTCCACCGCGTAGACGCGCGCTGCGCCGCGCTGCAGCAGGCAGTCGGTGAAGCCCCCGGTCGACGACCCGATGTCGAGGACGACGGCGCCGGCGACGTCCAGACCGAGCTCCTCGAGCGCGGCGTCGAGCTTCTCCCCACCGCGCGACACGAAGCGAGGACCTCTGTCGAGGGTGATCGTCGCATCCTCCGTGACGGCGTCGGCGCTGCGCCGGACATGGTCGCCGTCCACCCGCACCACGCCCGCCAGGATGAGCGCCTGCGCGCGCTCGCGGCTCGGGGCGAGCGAGCGTTGAACGAGGAGCTGGTCGAGGCGTACGCGGCGGGCCACTGTGGCCGATTCTCGCCTATTTCGCATACTGCGCGTGATGGCCAAGCGTCTGCCACGCACCCGGACCCTCAAGGGCGAGGTGAAGCTCGCCCATTACGACAGCGTCACCGGCGTGGCCGGTGAGCCGGCGATCCTCCTGATGCATTCGAGCCTGACGCGATCGGAGGACTGGGAGAACATCTTCCCGCGCCTGGCGACGCGCTACCGCACCGTCGCCTACGACGCGCGCGGCCATGGCCGCAGCGACCGCGCCACGGACTACTCGCTGAAGGCCCTCGGCGAGGACGCGGTCCATGTGGTCCGCGATCTCATCAAGGGGCCGACCGTGCTCATCGGTCATTCGCAGGGGGCGCTCGCGGCCCTGGCCGTCGCGGCGGACGCGAGCGAGCACGTCGCCGGCCTCATCCTCGAGGATCCCCCGCTCGCGTACGGGGCGCCCTGGCCGGTGGAGACGTACGGGCCGCTGCGCGACGCGCTCCGCAGCGGCGACACTGCCGCGCTGCGCAAGGCGGTCGACCGCTTCCCGCTCCCCTCGCCGGGACCGCGGGGCGAGCGCACCTACGGCGAGATGCGCGGCTTCTACGCGGCAGAGCGGGTGCTCACGTACCACCGCGACGTCGATCCGGCGTTCATCGAGCATCGGCTCGCCGGCGAGGACGCCAAGCCGCTGATCGCCGCATGGCTCGAGCGCATCGCGGCGCCGACGCTCGTGCTCGCGGGCGAGCCGCGTCTGGGCGCCGCGCTCGACGACGCCGCCGAGTGGCGGCTGAAGAAGGCGGTGAAGGATCTGACCGTGCGTCGCTTCCCGGGCACCGGCCACGTCATCCACGGCTACCGCCCCGAGCAGTTCCTCGAGAACATCGAGCCGTTCCTTCGCAGGCTCCGCGGCGCATAGCCGGGCTGCCCTCCGAAGCTCTACGCGCGATTCTGCTTCTGTATCGCCTCGGCGAGCTGGGTGATGCGCAGCTCCGCGGCGTCGAGCCGCTTCGCCGAGCGCTCGTAGAGGCGGAGTCCCTCTTCGTAGAGGCGGACCGCCTCGTCGAGATCGAGGCTCGGATCCTCGAGCCGATCGGCGATGGCCTCGAGGCGCACGAGCGCCTCCTCGATGGTCGGCTCAGCCTCGGCCATGTCGCTCCACCCCCTCCACGGTCACGCTCGCGCGGCCATCGCGCATGCGGACCCTGGCGTGCTCGCCGGCGCGGAGCTCCGCGACGCCCGCGCGGACCCGTCCATCGGGTCCTTCGATGATGGCGTACCCGCGGCCGAGCACGCCGAGCGGGGAGAGCGCGTCGAGCCGCTGCTTGGCGTGCACCAGGCGCTGCCGGCGGGCCGGACCCAGACGGGCCATGGCCCGGTCGAGGGCGCGGCGATCCTCGTCCAGCCGCTGGCGCAGCGCTGCGACACGTGCGGGCGGCGCACGCCGATCGAGCAGCGTCTTCGCCGTGACCAGGCGCCGGCGGCGAAGGGCGAGCGCGTCGCGGACGCGCGTGGCGATGCGCCGGGCGAGGCGCTCCGCCGCGATCTGACCGATCCGGGCGTCGGGCACCACGAGCTCCGCCGCGGCCGAGGGCGTCGCGGCGCGCACATCGGCGACGAGGTCGCAGAGCGTCACATCGGTCTCGTGGCCGACGCCCGACACCACCGGCCAGGGTCGTCGCGCGATCGCCCGCACCAGCGCCTCGTCGTTGAACGGCCAGAGCTCCTCGGGCGCGCCACCACCGCGGGCGATGATGACCACGTCCACGTCACGCAGCTGCTGGAGGCCGTCGAGCGCGCCGATGAGCGACTCGACCGCGCTCTGCCCCTGCACGATCGCGGGCGAAAGCACCAGCTCGATGCGCGGATCCCTCCGCGCCACGACGGTCTGGATGTCGCGCCAGACCGCGCCGATGGGGCTGGTCACGACGCCGATCCTCCGCGGCGCCGCAGGGAGCGGACGCTTGCGCTCCACGGCGAAGAGCCCCTCGGCGTGGAGCCGCTTCTTCAGCGCCTCGAGACGAAGATGCGCGTCGCCCACGCCGGCGGGGCGCAGGTCATCCACGCGCAGCTGGATCCGGCTCTGGCGGTGGTAGTACTCGACATACCCGTGCGCGAGGAGCTTCGCGCCGTCGCGCGGTGTCACGGTGAGCTGCGCCGCGTGCGACGCGAACAGCACGCAGGCGAGCTGACCGACGTTGTCGCGAAGGGTGAAGTACACGTGGCCCGCCGGCGAGATCTGCGACTGCACCACCTCGCCCTCCACCCAGAGATCCTTGAACTCATCGCCCGACTGGATGCGCTCGGCCAGTCGGATGACGAGCTGCCCGACGCGCAGGACGTCACTAGGCGCGCTCGAGGTACTCACCCGTTCGCGTGTCGACCTTGATGCGGTCCCCGGCGTTCACGAACAGCGGCACGTTCACCTTGAGGCCCGACTCGAGCGTGGCGGGCTTGGTCGCACCCGTGGCGGTGTCCCCCTTCAATCCGAAGTCGGTCGACGCCACGGTCATGACCACCGACGCGGGCATGTCCACCCCGATGGGCTCGCCCTCGTACTCGTTCAGCGTGACCTCCATGCCGTCGGTGAGGAAGTTCACCGCGTCGCCGAGCTGATCCTCGTCGAGCGCGATCTGGTCGTACGTCTTGGTGTCCATGAAGTGGAAGTGCGTGCCGTCCTTGTACATGAACTGCACGGTCCGATGGTCGAGGCGGGCGCGCTGGAAGCGCTCCCCCGCCTGCACCGTCTTTTCGATGAGGTCCCCCTTGCGAACGTTCCGCAGCTTCATGCGCACCTGCGCCGAGCCACGCCCCATCTTGATGTGCTGGAACTCCACGATCTGGTACAGGATCCCGTCGATCTCGACGGTGATGCCGCGCTTGATCTCTCCGGTCGATATCACGTCTTTGATGTCTCCTCGATGAGCCAGCGTAGGGCGACCTCGTAGCCGACGACGCCCATGCCGATCACTTGATACGCGGTGACGTCCTTCAGGTAGCTATGGTGCCGGAACTGCTCGCGCTTCGTCACATCGCTGATGTGGACCTCGACGACCGGGAACGCGCACGCGGCCACGGCGTCGCGCAGGACGATCGAGGTGTGCGCCAGACCGCCGGGATTGATGATGGCACCATCCGAGCGCGCGTGCGCCTGAAGGAAGTCGATGAGCGCTCCTTCGTGATTCGACTGATAGGCCTCGAGCTCTGCGCCCGCCTCCCGCGCGATGCGGCGGCACCGCTCCTCGACCTCCGCCAGCGTCGTGGTCCCGTAGATCGCCGGCTCGCGCGTCCCCAGCGTGTTCAGGTTCGGTCCATTCACCAGGAGATACCGCCTCACGAGCCCTCCACGACCCGGCCGGCGGCGCGCAGCGCGGCCGCGCCGACGTCCGTCACCAGGCTGAACCGGCCGATGCGCCGCGGTAGCACCCAGCGCACCTTGCCGGCACGCACCTTCTTATCACGAGCGAGGAGCGTCCAGGCGGCCGGCGGGATACGCCCTCTCACTGGAAGACCCGCCTTGGTGAGCAGCCGTTCCACGTCGGCGCGCAGCGCGACCGGCGCGAGGCCGAGCCGCTCCGCGAGCGCGCACGCGTACACCATCCCGAGCGCGACGGCCTCGCCGTGCGTGACCCGGTAGCGGCTGGCCGCCTCGTAGGCATGACCCATGGTGTGTCCGAAATTCAGGAGCGCGCGGAGCCCATGCTCCAGCGGGTCGGCCGTCACGACGCTCGCCTTGACCTCCACCGCAAGCGTCACCGCGGTGAGCGTCGGACCGAGCGCACCCGCGAGCACGCCGGGGATGGCGCGCTCGACGTGCGCGACCGACTCGCGGTCGACGAGGAACGCCGTCTTGATGACCTCGGCCAGGCCCGCCGATCGCTGCCGGCGCGGCAGCGTGGCGAGCGCGACGGGGTCAACGAGCACCGCCGCCGGCGAGTGGAAGGCGCCGACGAGGTTCTTCCCGGCCGCGATGTCGATGGCCGTCTTCCCACCGATCGAGGCGTCGACCATGGCCAACAGCGTGGTGGGCACCTGGACCACGGGGACCCCCCGCAGGTAGGTCGCCGCGGCGAAACCCGCGGCATCGCCGATCGAGCCGCCACCCAGGGCGACCACACCACCGTCCCGGCCGATGCCGGCTTCGGCGAACGCGTGCCAGAGCGACGCCACCGCGCCGATGGTCTTCGCCGCCTCGCCCGTCGGCGCCGGCACGACGGTGACATCGAGGCCGGCTCCCACGAGCGACGCGCGAACGCGGCCTGCCAGGCGCGCACCGGCGGTGGGCTCGGTGACCAGCGCGACCCGGCCGGTCCAGCCCAGCTCGGCCACATACGTCCCGACGACGTCGAGCAGGCCCGCGCGGATGACGATCGGCGCGCGCCGCTCTCCCACGTCCACGCGCAGGCCCCGGCTCGCGGCGAGCCACGCGACGATCGCGTCCGCGGTCTCGTCGGGCGACGCGCCGCCCACATCGAAGGTGACGTCGACGTCGCGATACGCGGCCTTGCGCTCGGGATCGCTCAGTGCGTGCCGGGCCCGATCGCGCGGCGAGAGCGATTGGTCCGGCCGCTTGGCCATGGTCGCGGCGATGCCCGCGGTGACCCGCGCGAGCGGTGCCCGCAGACCCACGATCAGCCCGAGCTCGCGCATCCGCTTGCGGTTCTCGGTGCGGAGCGGCGTGCCTCCCCCGGTGTCCACGACGCACCACGCCGGTGTCGCCGGAAGCCCGTGCAGCGCGCGCGACTCCAGATCGCGAAAGCGCTCGATGCCGTCCTGCTCGATGGTGTCCTTGTTGGACTTGCGCGCCCGCCGCTCCACGGCGCGATCGATCTCGAAGACACTGGCGGCGAGGCGCGTCGCGAGCACGGGGGCGAGGGTGCTCTTGCCGATCCCCGGCGGACCGACGAGGAAGATGTACACGGCTAGCCGCGCTGGTCGATCGGCCCGAGGCGTGCCCGGTAGCGCTCGACCGCGACGCGCAGGTCGTCGGCGTTGTCGGAACCGAACTTCTCGCACAGGGCGTCGGCAAGAACGAAGGCGAGCATCGCCTCCGCCACCACGCCCGCGGCGGGGATGACGCACACGTCGCTCCGCTCCACGTGGGCCGGCGCGGGCGCGCCGGTGCGGAGGTCCGCCGACGGCAGCGGCTTCATGAGCGTGGAGATCGGCTTGAAAGCGACGTCCACCAGGATGTCCTCACCGTTGGTCATCCCGCCCTCGAGGCCGCCGGCGCGGTTGCGGGTGCGGACGAACCGTCCGTCCTCCACCGCGATCGGGTCGTGCACCGCGCTCCCCCGCTCGTGTGCTGCCGCGAACGCGTCCGCGAACTGGATGCCCTTCGCGCTCTGGATCGACAGCAACGCCTGCGCGATCCGGCCGTCGAGCCGGCGATCCCACTGCGCGGTCGTGCCGAGGCCGGGGACCACACCGCTGGCCCGCAGCGCCACGACGCCACCCAGGGTGTCGCCGGCATCGCGCGCCGCGGCGATCGCCGCGACCATCGCTCGCGCGCGCTCCGGATCAGCGCAGCGCACCTCGCTCGCCTCCACCGCCCCGGTCTCGAACCGCGGCTCGCTCACCACGTCGCCGATCGCGCGCGTCTCGCTCATCACGGCCATCCCCACGAACCGCAGCAGCGCCTTGGCGACAGCCCCCGCGGCCACACGCGCCGCGGTCTCGCGTGCGCTCGACCGCTCGATGACGTCGCGGACGTCCTCGTGTCCGAACTTCAGCGCACCCGCGAGGTCGGCGTGCCCCGGACGCAGCCGCGTCACCGGGGCGGGCGGGTCGGGCACGGGCGCGACGCTCATCACGCGCTCCCAGTTCACGGCGTCACGGTTGGGGATCTGCAGCGCGATCGGCGCCCCCGTGGTGCGGCCGTGGCGCACGCCGGCGCTGATGAACACCGCGTCGCGCTCGATGCGCTGGCGCGCGCCGCGCCCGTACCCCAGCTGGCGTCGGTGGAGGTCGGGGTCAATGTCCGCCGCGGAGAGCGGCAGCGCCGCAGGGACGCCATCGATGATCGCCACCAGACCGGGACCGTGCGACTCGCCCGCGGTGAGCAGTCTCATGTCCGCACCTCCGCTCGCGCCGGACGGGGCAGGGCCGCGGCCATGACGCCAAGCGGCGCCTCGCGTCCGGTCCACAGCGTGAACGACCGCGCCGCCTGGTGCAGGAGCATCGCCAGACCGTCGACGGTGCGCCGCCCTGCGGGCGCGTCCTCAGTCCGTGCGCGAAGGCAGAGCGGCGTCTCGGCAGCGGTGGGAACCAGGTCGATGACCACGGACGGCAGACGCGCCACCCCGGCGTCGGCCGCGGCGTCCTCCCCGTGCAGCCCGAGCGGTGTCGCGTTCACCAGCACGTCGATCCCCTCCAGGCCGGCGACAGCGGACCACGCCACGGCCGTCGCGCGCGGATCCGGCCCCAGGACCGTCGCGATGACCGAAGCGGCCTGGGCGGGCCGGCGGCTCGCGATGACGAGCTCGTTGCCATGGGCGAGCTCGGCCACGACGGCGCGTGCGGCGCCCCCCGCGCCGAGCACGAGGACGCGGCAACCCACCGGCCGCGGGGCGATCGCCTGCGCGAAGCCGGCGCGATCGGTGTTCTCTCCGACCAGACGGCCCGCACGGCGGACGATCGTGTTCACCGCCCCGATCGCGCGCGCATCCGCGCCGGTCTCGTCCATGGATCGCAGTGCGGTCTCCTTGTGCGGGACGGTCACGTTCGCGCCCAGCCACTCGTCCCCGCGAAGCGCATCGATCGCGGCCGCGAGCCGGTCCGCCGTGACGTCGCGGACCTCATAGGAGTGCGGGAGGCCCAGCGCCGCGAATGCGGCGTTGTGCATGGCCGGCGAGAGCGAATGCGCGACCGGATGACCGAGCAGCGCCACGCGTGCCATCAGCGGTTCCCGTACTTCACACGGTTCGCCTCGTGCTCCTCGAGCGTCTTGGCGAAGACGTGCTGCCCCGTGCCGTCGCTCTTCGCGACGAAGAAGAGATAGTCGTGCTCGGCCGGCTTCGCCGCGCCCTCCAGCGCCGCCTGCCCCGGATTGCAGATCGGGGTCGGCGGGAGGCCCGCGTTCCGGTAGGTGTTGTACGGGGAATCGAGCTTGAGATCCTCGAGCGAGAGCTCACGCCAGTCACCGAGCGCGTACTGGATCGTCGGGTCGGCGTCGAGCTTCATGCCGATCCGCAGGCGGTTGGCGTACACCCCGGCGATCGCGGCGCTCTCGGAACGGTCGCGCGCTTCGCGCTCGACGATCGACGCGAGCTTCACCAGGTCGTACACCGTCGTGTTCCGCTGCGCGGCCGCGCTGCGGAGCGCGGGGCCAGAGCGCAGCTCGAACTGCGCGAGCAGCACGTCGACGATCTGCGCCGCGGTCGTCTCCGGCCGCAGGAAGTACGTGTCCGGGAAGAGGAAGCCCTCGAGGGACGTCTTCGCACCCAGGCCCGCGAGGATGCCGTTCTTGCGCTCGCCGACCACCGCGGCGCTGATGAACGAGTCGCTCGAGATCTTGGGGAACGCCTTCTGGACCGCTGCCGCGATCTCCGTGAGCCGCCAGCCCTCGATGAGCCGGAGCACCACCTGATCGCCCGGCGCCTTCTCGAAGAGTCGGGCCAGCTGGCGTGGGGTGAGGCCGGGGGACACCTGGTAGGTGCCGGACTGGAGGGCGCTCTCCTTCCCGTTCTCGTAGAGCACGAACACGAATGCCAGCGCCGAGCGCAGGACGCCCTCCGCGACCAGACGCTCGGCGATCTCACCAGCGGTCTCGCCCCGCGCGATGACGAACGGTCGCGTCTCGCCGCGCACGTCCTTCGCAAGATCGACCTCGCCGCTCACGCGGCCGGCCACGATCGAGCGGACGAAGTCCTGGCGAAGGAGCGTGTGGTGCTCGGTCACATAGGCGATGACCGCCTCCTCGGCGAGGGGCCGCGCGATGGCCACCGCCGCCACGGCGGCGATCGCGACGGCGATGAGGAAGACGAGTGGGCCCGACGACGACCGCGGCCGCGGCGGCCGGGCGCGCGATGAGACCCGCGGCTGGGGACCGCGCGGCGCGGGACTGCTCATGAGCGGCGCGCGTGTCCTCTGAAGAAGTCCTCGAGCAGCACGACCGCGGCGCCGGCGTCGAGGTCGGTCGCGCCCCGCGCCTGGGCCTCCGCGGTCGTGAAGCGCTCGTCGGCGAGGTGGATCGGGCGGTCGAGCGTGCGCGCGGCGTCCGCAAAGCGGCGCACGCGCTCGGCCTGGTGGGCGACCTCGCCCTTGAGGTTGAGTGGCAGCCCGATCACGATCGCGCCGACGTCCTCCTTCACGACGATCTCCCGCAGGGTCTCCAGGTCGGCGGCGATGCCACGCCGCCTCAGCGTACGAAGCGGACGCGCGAGTCCGAACGCCTCATCACCCACCGCGAGGCCGATCGTCCGGTCACCGACGTCGAGCGCAAGATACCTCACGGTCAGGGCGAGGCCGCGGCGGGGGCGTCGCTCTCGATCTGGATCCGCGAGTCGAGCAGCGGCAGGCGTGGCCACCAGCCTGGCCACGTGCTGACGCGCACCAGGCGCAGCCCGCGGCCCGAGACGATCTGCTCCACCTCCTCGAACGGGCGGCCGGCGAGCGCGGCGCGGATCGCCGCCGCATCGAGGCGGCGGAACTGCGAGGCGCGCGCGCGGACGCGCCAGTGCACGCCATCATCCTCGACCGTCGGGGCGCCCACGATGTCGACGACCGCGCCGCGCGCGTCGATGTCATGCCCGGTGTCGGCCTCCTGCTGCAGCCGCGCGATGGCCGTCGTGCGCGGCTCGGTCGACGGGACGCTGTACCCGGTGGCCGTCCCCGTCGCGACCAGATCGAAGCTGGTCTCACCCACCTTCAGCTCCTTACCCACGACCTCGGCGGCAGCGGTGAGTCCGGTCCGCTTCACGACCACGCCGTAGATCGTCTGTCCGGCCGGCGCGGTCCGCTTCCAGACCTCGACCTGCGCGTCCGCCTGCGTGCGCAGCTCACCGTCGGCACGCGACGCCGCGAGCTCGTAGTCCGCCAGCTGCACGATCGGGATCTTCTTGGAGTCGCCGCCGCTGGTGGGCTCGGGATTCTCGACGCTGTACTGGCTCGGGTTGGGGCTGACCACGATGCGCCGGGCTCCCACGTTGCCCGACGGGCCTGGCGCCACGGCCTCGATCGGGATGTCGACGCGCCCGGCGGTGATGCTGGGCGGGAAGATGACGAACGTCGTCCGCGGCAGCGTCTTGTCCTCGGTCGTCTGGAACGCGATGTTGTCCGACGTCTTCACGATGGTGCCGCGGGGGATGCGGATGTCCGAGGTGGTCAGGTTGGTGAAGCGCTCCACGCCCTTCGCCTTCGTCTCCTCCAGGCGCGAACCGGTCGCGGTGCCGGTGAACCGCGCCGTGATGGCCGACGGCCCCTGCGTCGTCGCGTCGATATCACCGCTCGGGCCGGCACGGAGGTCGTACTCGCGCGGACCCAGCGGCTGCGAGATCGGCGCCACCACCACGGTCGCGGTGGGTGCGAGCACGGCGAAGAGCACCGCGGCCGCGGCCAGGAGCGCCAGGAACGCCGCGCCCACGCGCACCGGCGAGGTCCGGCGTGGCTCGGCGGCCACGATCGCCGCGCGGCGGACCGGCCCGAGCGGCTCGGTGGCGTCGAGCTCGTGCCGCTCGAGCGCGGACACGCTCGCGAAGGCCGGCATGTGCACCGACGTCGCGAGCGATCGGGCGCGCGCTTCCGGCGTGACGAGCGCGACCCGCCTGGCGCCCGCCGCGCGCCGCATGACCTCGAGGAAGATCGGGCTGCGCAGGACCGGCGCACCCGCCGCGACCGCGAGCACCAGCTCGTCGTCGGCCGGCGCGGCTTGGATGCGATCGATGGCGTCCAGGACGGTCGCCCGCGCGCCGAGGTCGATCACCGTGCGTCCGCCGATGCGCGCGCTCACTCTTCGTACAGTCCGGCAGCGATCGCCGCCGCGCCCACGGCCACCAGGTCGTCCGAACGCAGGGGCACGTCGCCGTAGACCCGCGTCGCCGACCCGACACCGAGCGGAGCGATGTCGACGGCGTCACCGCGGATCTCCCCCGCCGCCTTCGCGAGCGCGGATGGCAGCGCGAGGAGCGACTCGGGGACGCCGACGAAGATCCAGCGACCGGGTGGTGGGCCGTCCAGACCACGCAGCGAGACGATCACGCAGTCGGCCCACACCCGCGCATCCCCTTCCGCGGCCGATCGGGCGAGCAGCCCGGCACGGCCGAGCGCGAACACGCGCGTCGCGACGACACGCCCCTCGCGCAGGATGGCCAGCGACGTGGCATCGGGCCCCAGGCGCACGACGCCCGCATCGGTGATGCCCGACGCGGCGAGCAGCCGTCCGAGCGAATACGCGCCCGAAACGACGTTGCCCCGCCGGCGAGCGGCCTCGAGCGTGGCGGTGGCCGCACCGGTGATCACCAGCGGCGCGATGGTCACGTCCGTCCACACCTCGACGAGACGGCCGCGATGCCCGGCCAGCGAGCGCAGCCCTCGACCGTCGAGGGCGAGCGCGGCGACGTCATCGTGCAGCTGGGCCGTCGGCACGCCGCGAAGCGCCGCATCCTCCTCGGTCGCCGCGGCCGCGCGTGTCGTCGCATCCGCCGTCGCCTCCCGCACGGCGCGTGATTCCTCGCCGGCGCTCACGGGTGCCCGCGAGTCCTCACGCTCGAACGCCGTGAGCACGTGGAAGGTCCGCATGTCGTCGCTGTCGACGGCAAGGGCGATCCGATCGGACCGCTGCACCTGTTCCGCCTGCGCGAGCGCGGCGCGGAGCGCCTCGGCGGCGGCGCCACGATCGGCCACCAGCCCACCGCTGACCGCCGCGTCGGGCAACGCGGACTCCCCGCGGCCGAGGACACGCAGCCGCGAATCCTCGCGACGCGCCACGACGACGCGTGCGACGCCCGAGGAGAGCTCCGCCCCGGCCACCGCCGGTCCGCGCTGGGCCGTCGGCCGCGCGTCGCGGGCGTGGGTGACGGGTCTAGTTGCGGTCACGTCCCCCGTTCAAACGCTCGCGGACGGCCGATCGTGCCGCCTCGATCGCGTCGGAGAGGCGCCCGGGATCCTTGCCGCCCGCCGACGCGCTCTCGGGCCGCCCGCCACCACGTCCATCGATGATGCCCTGCACCTGCTTCACCAGCTTGTCGGCGTCCAGCCCGGGGACGAGATCCTTGGTGACCGTGATGACGAGCGTGGGCTTGTCCTCCCGAACGCCGCCGAGGATGACGACCCCAGACCCGATCTTCTCGCGCACGCGGTCCGAGAGGGCGCGCAGGAACGCGACGTCGCCGTCACCCACGTGCTGGGCCACGAGTCGGGCCTGGCCCAGGGCCTCGGCCTTCGCCAGCAGCGCGCCGGCGGTGCTCTCGATCCCGCTTCGCTGCACCGACTCGAGCTGCTGGCCGAGCCGCTCGCGCGACTCCATGAGCTGCGCCACGGCCTCGGGCACACGCGCCGCCGGCACCCGGAGCGCCGCGGCGGCGCGGCCCAGGCGCTCGCGGATCTCGCGCACCTCGCGGAGCGCGCCCACGCCGGTCACGGCCTCGATGCGGCGCACGCCGGCGCCGATGCTCTCCTCCCTGGTGATGAGGAAGAGGCCGATGTCGCCCGTGCAGTGACAGTGCGTCCCGCCGCACAGCTCGCGGCTGGGCCCCGCCTCGACGACGCGGACCTGGTCGTCGTACTTCTCGCCGAACAGCGCCATGGCACCCGACGCGAGCGCGTCCTGGAGCGGCATGACCCGCGCATGCACGTCGGCGTTCTCGAGGATCGCGCGGTTCACCTCGTCCTCCACCCGCTGGAGCTCCTCGGCGGTGAGCCCCCGCCCGAACGTGAAGTCGAATCGGAGGTTGGGCGCGTGCACCAGCGACCCGGCCTGGTGGACGTCCTCGCCAAAGAGGCTCCGCAGCGTCGCATGCAGGAGGTGCGTCGCCGTGTGGTTGCGCATGGTGTCGCGGCGCAGCGTCTCGTCCACCACCGCCCTGGCCGGCGCACGCAGGCGGAGCACCCCATCGACGACCTTCGCGCTCATCACGATGACGCCGGGCGCGGCCGTCTGCGTGTCGGCCACGAGAGCCCGCCCCTCGTCGGTCGTGATGGTGCCGCGGTCGCCCACCTGGCCGCCACCCTCCGGATAGAAGGGGGTCCGGTCGAGGACGAGCTCCACGTCCTGACCCTCATACGCCTGCTCCACGCGGGAACCGCCGACGACCAGCGACACGATGGCCGCGTCGCTCGCGAGCTCCTCGTATCCCCGGAACTCGCTCCTGATGCCCTCGGTCTCCTTCAGCATCGCGTAGAACTGGCCGAACTTCATCGCGTCCTGGGTGAACTTCGCGCTGGCACGGCTCCGGCTCCGCTGCGCCTCGAGCTGGTCACGGAAACGGTCCTCGTCCACGCCCAACCCGGCGCTCGCGGCGATCTCCTGCGTCATCTCCACCGGGAATCCGAACGTGTCGTAGAGGCGGAACGTCGTGTCTCCGTCGATGAAGGTCTGTCCCATCGCCTTCGCGCGATCGATGGCCTCGGTGAGCATGGCGAGGCCGTTCGCGAGCGTGCGCTCGAACTTGGCCTCCTCGTCCGCCAGGATCTCGGCGATCCGATCGCGCGCGGAGGTGAGCTCGTGGTGGTGGCGCTGCATGGTCTTCACCACCTCGGCCGCGAGGCCCGGCATGAAGCCGGTGCGCAGCCCGAGCCTCCGCCCGTGCATCGCGGCCCTGCGGATGAGCCGGCGCAGCACATAGCCGCGCCACTCGTTCGACGGCGCGATGCCGTCGGCGATGAAGAACGTCGCGGCACGCGTGTGCTCGGCCACGATGCGCATCGACATCGTCGTGTCGGTCTCGGCGCCGTACGTCTTGCCCGAGAGCGCCTCGATCTTCTTGATCAGCGGGAGGAACAGATCGGTCCGGTAGGCGTCGCCCACCACGCCCTGCAGCACCTGCGCGAGCCGCTCGAGGCCGACACCCGTGTCGATGTTCTTCTTTGCGAGCGGCTGGAGGGTCCCGTCGGCCTTGCGGTCGTACTGCTGGAAGACGAAGTTCCAGATCTCCAGATACCTGCCACAGCTCTCCCCGGGGTCACAGCGGTGTGGCGCCACCCCCGGCTGCGGACCGCGATCGATGAACACCTCGCTGCACGGCCCGCACAGCCCGGTCGGGCCGGGAGACCAGAAGTTCGTGTCGTCGCCCTTCGCCAGGTCACCCAGACGGAAGACCTTCTCGGGCGGGAGGAGAGCGAGCTCCTTCGTCCAGATGTCGAAGGCCTCGTCGTCGTCGAAGTAGATAGTGGCGACGAGCTTCGTCGGATCGAAGCCGAACTCCTTGGTGAGCAGCTCCCAGCCCCAGGCGATGGCCTCTTTCTTCCAGTAGTCGCCGACACCGAAGTTGCCGAGCATCTCGAAGAAGGTCTGGTGATAGCCGTCCTTCCCGACCTCGTCGATGTCGGTGGAGCGGAAGACCTTCTGGATCGTCACGATCCGCTTGCCCGGCGCCTGCTTGCGGCCGTTGAAGTAGGGCACGAGCGGCTGCATGCCCGCGCTGGTGAACAGCACGCTCGGGTCGTCCTTCAGGACCAGCGGCGCGCTGGGCAGCCGGATGTGGCCCTTCTCCTCGAAGAACCGGAAGAACCTGTCGCGGATGGTGGAACTCTCCAGCTCTCGCTCCCTACTCCAGTGATGAAAAAACGCGGGGCGACCGCACGGTCACTCCCCGCGTTCCCCTGCTCTCTGGGGCAAGTCTAGCGAATCAGACCGCGGATCCGCCCTCGCCGCCCGAGCGCTGCGTGCTCTTCTCCCACTGGCGCTTGGCCTCGTCCGCGAGCTCGCGACCCTTGACCTGCGCCTGCTGGGAGAGCTCCTGCGCCGCGCGCTGCAGCTCGTCCGCCCTGCGCTTCAGCTCGTCGCTGCGCTGCCGCAGCTCCTCGCGCGTCACGTCGCCGGGCTTCGGCGCGTAGAGGAGCGCGATGACCGCACCGGTGAGCAGTCCGATGAAGAATCCCATGGCTCAAAAACTCCCCTCTGTCATCCGCTCGTGTGAGCGGTCGCCCTCGACGTTAGCGCTTCGCGTCGCGCTCCGCGATGCCGAGGCCCAGCGCGGCGAGTGCCGCGGCGGCGGCCGCGAAGAGCACCTGCGCGTCACCGACCATCCCCAGGCGGGAGCCGGTGAGCTCGCCGGCGGCCTGTGCGACGGCCACGGCCGCGAGCGCGAGCAGCCAGGCGCGGCCGAGCGCGCGCGGCCGACCGAGCGCTGCGCGGAAGGCGGCCGGCACACCGATCGCCACGAGCACGAGCGGGATGAGCGCGGGTGGCATCAGGCGGCCCGCTCGTCGCGCGAGATCGCCCGCAGCCTCGCCGGCATGGCGAAGAGCGTGAGTGCCCCCGCCTCGCGCGCGCGCTGGACGGAGAGATCGCCCAGACCCAGGCGCACGAGCGCCGCGAAGGCGAAGAGCGGGACCAGGAAGAAGTACGAGAAGAGGCTGCGCCAGGCGAAGAACAGCGGGATGAACGCCAGCACGATGCCCAGCTCCGGGCTGCTGCGCCGCGCGCGCCAGGCGATCACCAGGCACGTCACGAAGGCCAGGGCCTCGAGACCCAGGTACGCGGTCGCGGGGAGCAGCGGCAGTCCGCCGTTCGTCGAGAGGAACACCAGACCCGCGCCTCGGGCGAACATCGGCTCGACCACCGGTGTCAGGATGCCGGCCAGCCAATCCTGCGGGTGCCAGGCGGCGAACGGCAGGTTCGCCACCGCGAAGACGGCCGCGCCCGCCGCGGCGTGCCGCAGCACCGCGCGGAGCCCGCCGGTCGTGTACACCGCGATGAGGTAGAAGGGCGCCACGAACCAGGCGAGCTGCTTCACCGCCGCCGCGAGACCGAACGCGATACCCCCGGCGAGCCGGTCGCGCCACAGCCAGGCGGCGACGAGCGGCAGGGCGTACAGCAGGTCGGCGCTGCCGCCCACGGTGAACGCGGCGAGACACGCCGAGCCCAGGAGTCCGGTCAGCACGAACGGGCGCAGCCCGGCCGTCGCGCGCGCCGTGATGAGCGCCATCGCGGCGATCAGACACGCCAGATACACGTAGTTCGTATCGACCCCGAGCGCGACGAACGGCAGGAGCAGCAGGAACGAGAGGCTCGGGTACGAGGGGCGCGAGACGAACTCCACGTTCTCGCCCCCGCTCGCGCGGCTGGCCCACGCGCGGTCGAGCTGGTCGTCGCTCGGATACACGCTCACGTCCGCGAAGAGCCCGCGTCGCAGGGGCGTCGTGCGGTCGGCCCCGATCGCGAAGCGCTCGTAGCAGTCGAAGATGTCCAGAGTCGCGTACGGGTCCCGGCCCTCGAGCAGGAGCCGGGCCGCGCAGTCGTTCAGCGCGATCGCGTCGTTGTGATACGGGGTCCAGTCGTTGCTGTGCTTGCGCGGCATGGTGAAGAACCACGCCAGCGAGACCACCGCCATGACGCACACGAAGAGCCACACCAGCCGGTGCGCCGCGACGAGCCGCGGTGGGCTCGCCGCGTCACCGGCCCCGGTGCCCCGCAGCGCCGCGGCCATCACGACGAGCGCGGCGCCGATGGCGAGGACCACCGCGACCGTGCCCGGCCGCTCGGGCCGCTGGATGATCGTGCTGTTGAGGAGCCCGGCGTAGTAGAGGGCCGTCCCCGCCATGGCGACGGCGGCGATCCGCAGGAGCGCGCGCATGCCTAGTGCGCGGGGATCCGGCTGACGACCCCGCCTCCGATGACCTCATCGCCCGAATAGAAGACCGCGGCCTGGCCCGGTGCCACCAGGGCCGGGGTATCGAGCTCGAGCGTCGCGCCGTCCGCCTGCACGCTCACCCATCCTGCGAGCGGCGTGCCGCGATAGCGCAGGACGGCCTCCGTGCGGAAACGACCGGCCGGCGGGGCATCCGCGACGAAGCGGACGTCGCGCAGCTGGTAGGTCGTCGCGCTGATCTCCTCCCGCGTCCCCACGACCGCGGCCCGCCGGTCCGGCTCGAGGCGCAGCACGTAAAGGCGCTCGCCCGTGGCGACGCCCGTCCCGGTGCGCTGCCCGACGGTGAGCGTCCCGATCCCGCCGTGCTCGCCGATGCGCGTGCCGTCGGCGCGCTCGACCGGGCCCGGGGCGAAGGCATCGGGCGCGCGCTCGCGGACGAAGGTGCGGTAGTCGCCGCCGATGAAGCAGATGTCCATGCTGTCGGGCTTCGCCGCCGTCGGCAGACCGAATCGCGTCGCGATGGCCCGCGTCATCGACTTGTCGGGGAGCTCGCCGATCGGGAATTCGATCCGGGCCAGCTCGCGCTGGCCGAGCATGTAGAGCGCGTACGACTGGTCCTTCGCCGTGTCCTGCGCGCGCAGGAGGCGGTGCCGCGGACCGTGCTCGACCCGTGCGTAGTGGCCGGTCGCCAGGCGGTCGGCGCCGAACTTGGCGACGACGTCGCGCATGAGCGCCTCGAACTTCACGTGCTGGTTGCATGACACGCAGGGATTCGGTGTCTCGCCCCCGGCGTAGGAGTCGACGAAGCGGCCGACCACCTCGCGCCCGAACACGTCCGCGTAGTCGAGCGCGTAGAAGGGGATCCCCAGCACCCCGGCGGCGCGTCGCGCGTCCTCGCCCGCCTCGTCGGTGCCGCAGCAGCGGGGCGCGTCCGGCTGCGACCCGGCGGGCACCAGACGCATCCACACACCGACCACGTCCTCGCCCCGCTCCGCGAGGAGAGCGGCCGCAACGGACGAGTCCACCCCGCCGCTCATGGCGACGAAGACGCGGCTCACGCGGTCACCGCGCTCGCGCCGCGGACGCGCGCGACGATCGCGGGCAGGACGTCCAGGAGCGCGTCGATGTCCTCCCGCGTCGTGGACCGTCCGAGCGTGAGCCGCAGCGAGCCCTTCGCCGTCGCCTCATCGAGCCCCAGCGCGAGCAGCACGGCCGACGCCTGGGTGTCCCCGGACGTGCAAGCCGAGCCGCTCGATACCGCGAAACCCTCAAGATCGAGCGCCGCCACGAGGGACGGCCCGTCCGCGCCGCGGAAGCAGAACGAGGCGCTGTTCGGCAGGCGCAGCGTGCGGTGGCCGGTCAGCACGGCGTCGGGCACCCGCGCGAGCACCCCCTCGATGAGGCGCTCGCGAAGCGCCGTGAGGCGAGCCGCTTCGCTCGCGCGGCGCGCCGCCGCCAGGCGCATCGCGACGCCGAGACCGACGATGCCGGCCACGTTCTCCGTCCCGGTCCGCCGGCCCTTCTCCTGCCCGCCGCCGGTCTGCAGCGTGGCGAGCCGAGTGCCCCGCCGCACATAGAGCGCACCGACGCCCTTGGGGCCGTAGAACTTGTGCGCGTTCAGCGAGAGCAGGTCCACCGGCAGCGCGCGCACGTCAAGGTCGAGCGCGCCGACGCTCTGCACCGCGTCGCTGTGGAACGTCACGCCGCGCTCGCGGCAGAGCGCGCCGATCTCGGCGATCGGCTGGACGGTGCCGATCTCGTTGTTGGCGTGCATGACCGAGACGATCGCGGTCCGCTCGTCGATCGCGGCGGCGACCGCCTCCGGCCGGATGAGGCCGTCGCGGTCCACATCGAGCACGGTGAGCCGGACATGCGCGTGCTCGGCGAGGTCGTGCGCGGTGTCCAGCACGGCGTGGTGCTCGGTGGCGACCGTGACCAGACCGTCGCGCTCGGCGCGTCGCGCCTTCAGCACGCCGCGGAGCGCGAGGTTGTCCGACTCGGTGCCGCCGCTGGTGAAGACGATCTCGCCCGGCGACGCACCGATGGCGGCCGCTACCTGGTCGCGCGCCTCGTCCACCAGGGCGCGCGCGGCGCGGCCCTCGGCGTGGATGCTCGAGGCATTGCCGTGGACGTCGCGGTACACGCGCGCCATCGCCTCGGCGACCTCGGGGTCGACAGGTGTGGTCGCGGCGTGGTCCAGATAGACGCGTCGCATGCCCCTAAAGTCTAGGTGCGATGCTGCCCCTGCTCGGACGCTAACCCTTGTCCGGCGGCGGGATCACGCGCAGGCCGAGCTCGGCCAGGAGCGCGTCGTCGGCGGGCGCCGGCGCTTCGAGCAGCGGGTCGTAGCCGGTCTGGGTCTTCGGGAACGCCTGCACCTCGCGGATGTTCTCCGTGCCCGCAAGCGTCATGACGAGGCGGTCGATCCCCGGCGCGATGCCGCCGTGCGGCGGCGCGCCGTACTCGAGCGCGTCAAGGAGCGCACCGAAGCGCCGCTGCGCCTCCTCCTTCGAGATGCCCATCTGCCGGAACACGCGCTCCTGCACCGAACGCTGGTGGATGCGCACGCTCCCGCCACCGAGCTCGCGCCCGTCGACGACGAGGTCGTACTGCTTGCTGCGCGCCTTCTCCGGCTCGGTGTCGAGCAGCTCCACGTCGTGCGGCGTGAGCGGGCCGCAGAACGGGTTGTGCGCGAAGGTCCACCCGCCCTCCGGCGTGCGCTGCACGAGCGGGAACTCGTGCACCCACAGCGCGTAGTGGGCACTGGTGTCGGCGAGGCCGAGCGCCGCGCCGAGGTGCTCGCGCACCGCGCCCAGGGACTCGCTCGCGACGTGATAGGCGTCCGCGACGGCGAGCACGAGGTCGCCATCCTTCGCCGCGGCCGACCGGCGCAACGCATCGAGCTCGCCCGGGGACAGGAACTTCGCGACCGCCGAGACGACCTCGGTCCCCTTCATCGCGAACGTCGCCAGACCCTTCGCGCCCTTGCGCTTGGCGATCGCGGTCCAGCCATCGATGTCCTTGCGGCTGGCATCGGCCTTCCCCGGGACGGTCATCAGGCGCACGGCGCCACCGGCGCCGACCGCGTCCCGGAAGGCGTTGAAGCCGCTCGCGCGGAAGACATCGCTCGCGTCGCCGAGCTCCAGGCCGAAGCGCAGGTCCGGACGATCGCTGCCGAAGCGGCGCATCGCCTCCTCGTACGTGAGCCGCGGCCAGGGCACCTGCTTGAGCGGCTTTCGCGCGAACTTGGCGAAGATCGTCGTGTAGAGCTCCTCCGCGAGCGCCATCACATCGGCAGGCTCGACGAAGCTCATCTCCACGTCCAGCTGCGAGTGCTCGAGCGTCCGGTCGGCCCGCGGGTCCTCGTCGCGGTAGCAGCGCGCGATCTGGAAGTACTTGTCGATCCCGCCCACCATGAGGATCTGCTTCAGCTGCTGCGGCGATTGCGGCAGCGCCCAGAAGGACCCCGGGTAGTAGCGGGACGGGACGACCAGGTCGCGCGCGCCGGTGGGGTCGGAGCGGATGAGGTTCGTGGTCTCGATCTCCCAGAAGCCGCGCTCGCCCATGAACGAGCGGATGAACGCCACCACCTCGTGCCGCAGCCGCATGAGCTCGCGGGAGCGCTCGCGCCGCAGGTCGACGTAGCGGTACTTCCAGCGCAGGTTCTCGTCGACCGCGGTCTCCTCGTTCACATAGAAGGGCGGCGTCTTCGACTCGTTCAGGACGGTGATCGCCGTCGCCATCACCTCGATGTCCCCGGTGGCGAGCTTGGGGTTGCGCGTGCCCTCCGGTCGCGGTCGCACGGTCCCGGCGACTTGGACCACCCACTCGTTGCGGACATCCTTCAGCGCGGCGTGCGCCGACGGATGCTCGCTCTGGTGTGTCACCACCTGCGTGATGCCGTAACGGTCGCGAAGGTCGATGAACGTGACCGGACCATGGTCACGGCGGGTGTGCACCCACCCGGCGAGCGTGACGGTGGAACCGGCGTCGGCGGCCCGCAGGTCGCCGCAGGTCTTCGTGCGCAGCATCTCGCCCCCTAGTCTCGCGGGTCCACGAGGTACGGTGTCTCACCGGCCGCGCCGGGCTCGTGGTCCCCGGGATCGGACGGCGGCCGCCAGAGCGTCGGGATCGCGCGGGGCCGCACGTGCCGGCCCACCTCGGTCACGACCGCGGCGAGGCGGGTCTTGCGCTGCTCCTTCTTCGCCAGGTCGCGCACCATCACGTACCCGCCGCGCGCCTCGGGCGTCCCCGCGATGATCGCCACGCGCGCTCCGTGCTTGATGGCGCTCTCGAGCTGCTTCTCGAGCGGGCGCCTGGAGTAGTCGATCGCCACGCTGAAGCCCTTCCCGCGGAGGCCAGCCGCCAGCTGCATTCGGTTCGCGACATCGTCCGGCTGCGCGGAGATCACGTACACGTCTGGCTTCGGCTCCTCCGCCACCTTCGTCCCCTCCTGCGTCAGCGCGTGATACAGCACGTCCATGCCCCCCGCGATCCCGGTGCCGGGCATGTCCTCGGCGCCCATCGTGGCGAAGAGGCCGTCGTAGCGACCGCCGCCGGCGACGGCGATGCCCTCGAACTCCGGAGCGGTGAGCACGAACTCCGTGACGGTGCGGGTGTAGTAGTCGAGCCCGCGCACGAGCGTCGGCACGACGCGGAACGGGATGCCCAGCCCGGTGAGACCCTCCTGCACCGCGCTGAAGTGCTCCCGATCGTCATCGCACAGCAGGTCGATGATCTTCGGAGCGCCCTCCACGACCGGCCGGTCCTGCGCCTCCTTGGAGTCAAGCACGCGCAGCACGTTCGTATCGACCCGGCGCTGCGACGCGGCTGAGAGCGCCGACCGGTGCTGGTCGAAGTAGGCGGTGAGCGCCTGGCGCACCGTCGTCCGGCACTTCGCGTCGCCGATGGTGTTGACGCGGATCTCGTAGCCGGTGAGGCCGACCTCGCTGAAGAAGCCGTGCGTGAATTCGATGATCTCCACGTCCACGGCCGCCTCGTCCGAGCCGAAGCACTCGAGGTCCCACTGCCAGAACTGGCGGAAGCGGAGCTTCTGTGGACGCTGGCCGCGGAACATCGGCTCGTACGCGAAGAACCGCTGCGGGCGCGGCGCCTTGTGGAGCCCCGCGCCCAGGAACGCGCGGGCGATCGCCGGGGTGGCCTCGGGCCGGAGCGTGAGGTCCCCTTCGCCACCGAGCTGCACGTCGTACATCTCCTTGCCGACGATGTCCGACGACTCCCCCGAGGTCTTGATGAAGACGCGGCGCTCCTCCACGACGGGGGTGACGATGCGCGCGTAGCCGTAGCGCAGCGCACGCGCCTGCACGACGGCCGCGAGCGCATCCATCGCCGCCGCCTCTTCTGGAAGGAGGTCCCGCATGCCGCGGGGCGCCTGAAAGCTCGCCACCGGAGAGATGACTTTACCCGGTATCGTCGAAGGTGATGGATCGCCGCTCGCTGCTCCGTCGCGCCGCCGCCGGGATCGTGCTCGCCGCATGCGGGTCGACGACCGGCAGTGCCGCGACGCAGCGTCCGGCGTCACCAACGATCGGAGGAACGAAGACGACTACCCCCACATCAAACACCGGCGCGAAGGCCACCAAGGCGACGGTCGAGCTCGCCAAGGGCGGCTCGTTCACCTTCACATTGCGCGCGGACAAGGCCCCGCAGACGGTGGAGCGCTTCGCCGGCAAGGCGCGGAGCGGCTTCTACGACAACCTCACCTTCCACCGCGTGGAGGACTGGGTGGTCCAGGGCGGCGACCCCAAGGGCACCGGCACGGGCGGCGAGCGCGTCCCCAGCGAGTACAACGACCTCAATTTCGCGGTCGGCGCGGTGGGCATCGCCCGCGGGCAGGATCCCGCCTTCAACAACGATTCGCAGTTCTTCGTCTGTAAGAAGGACGCGTCGTTCCTGGACAAGCAGTACACGAACTTCGGGATGGTCACGAGCGGCATGGACGTGGTCCAGGGCATCAAGATCGGGGACAAGATCAAGCGCATCGCGATCGAGTAGGTGCTCTCGACCCGCCCGACGCTCGCTCTCCTCGCCGCATTCACCGGCTTCGTCGCGCTCGCGCTGCCCCTCGACCGGGACACCGACGTGTGGCAGCAGAGCGTGCTGGGGCTCTCGGCATGGATCTTCCTCGGCATCGCGCTCTGGCTGCAGCCGCGCGAGCTGCGCATCCAGGTGGGCGTGCTCGTGGTCGTCGCCACGATCCTCGAGGTCATCGGCTCGATCGTCTGGGGCGCCTACCGGTACCGGCTGGACAATCTCCCGCTCTACGTGCCCGCCGGCCACGGCCTCTTCTACCTCTGCGCGCTGCGCGCCGCGGCGCTGCCGATCGTCCGGCGCAACGAGAGGGCCCTCATCGTGGCGGTCACGCTCGGCGCGACCGCGTACATGCTCCGGAACCTCGCGGCCCCGCCACTCCCCGATCTCCTCGGCTTCGTCACCTGGGCGATCTTCCTGCGCTTCATCATCCGCGGGACCGCGCCCGCCCTGTACGCGATCTCGTTCGCCATGACGACCGCGCTCGAGCTCTATGGGACCGCGCTCGGGATCTGGCGCTGGTCGCCGGTGCTCCCGCTCCTCATGCTGCCCGCGGCGAATCCGCCGAGCGGCATCGGTGCGGGCTACGCGGCGATGGACGCGCTCACCCGGCGCATCGTGAGGCGGATCGCCCCTACTGGACCCCGCCCTTCGTCATCGGCAGCGGATCCAGCACCTGCCGCAGCTTCGCGTCGTCCATGACCTTCTCGTCACGGGCCACGTCGAAGAGGGAGCGCTTCTCGGCCAGCGCGCGCTTCACCAGGGCGGCCGACCGCGCGTAGCCGATGTGCGGCGTGAGCGCCGTCACGATGAGCGATGGCGAGAGATCCATGAGCTCGCGGCAGCGCTCCTCGTCCACGCGCATCCCCTCGATCGTCCTCACGCGGAGCGTCTGGACCGCGTTCGCCAGGATCGTGGCGGAGAAGCACACCGCGTAGTTGATGCCGGGCATCATCACGTTCAGCTCGAGCTGCCCGGCCTGCGCGCCCCAGACGACCGCGGTGTCGTTGCCGATGACCTGGAAGCAGACCTGGTTGACCATCTCGGCGATCGCCGGGTTCACCTTCCCCGGCATGATCGACGACCCGGGCTGCACAGCGGGGATGGACAGCTCGCCAAAGCCGGTGCGCGGACCGGAGACGAGCAGGCGGATGTCGTTGCAGATGGACGAGACCTCGATCGCCGCGGTGCGCATCCCGCTCGAGACGCGGACGAATGGCGCCATGGACTGCATCGAGGCGAACAGGTCCTTGGCCGGGACGATCGGCTCGCCGTACCACTCGGCGAGCAGCGTGCACACGCGTTCGCGCACACCCTCGCTGGCGTTGAGGCCCGTCCCTGCGGCCGTGCCGCCGATCCCGAGCTCGCACAGCTCGCCGCGGCCAGCGCGGAGCCGCGCCGACGCACCGCGCACGCGCACCGCCCAGCCGCCGATCTCCTGACCGAAGGTGACCGGCACCGCGTCCTGCAGATGCGTGCGGCCGGGCTTCACCACGTTCGCGTACTGCGCCGCCTTCGCCGCGAGCGCGTCGGCGAGCTGGTCGAGCTCCTCGCACACCGTTCGGGTGAGCTCCAGGTGCGCGAGACGCATCGCCGTCGGCGTCACGTCGTTGGTCGATTGCCCCATGTTCACGTGGTCGTTCGGGTTCACGTGCTCATACGTCCCGAGTCCGCCGCCGAGCAGCTGGTTCGCGCGGTTGGCGATCACCTCGTTCACGTTCATGTGGAACGAGACGCCGGCGCCGGAGTGGAACACGTCGAGCACGAACTGGTCGGCGTGCTGTCCGCCGAGGACCTCGTCGCACGCGGCGACGATGGCGTCACGCCGCTTGGCATCCAGCCGACCGGTCTCCGTGTTGGCCAGCGCCTGGGCCTTCTTGATCCGCACCATGGCGCGGATGAAGGCCGGGAATGGGCGGTAGCCGCTGATGGGGTAGTTCTCGATGCCGCGCTGGGTCTGCGCGCCCCAGAGCGCTTGGGCCGGTACGGCGATCTCGCCGAGGGTGTCCTTCTCGGTGCGCGTGGTCGCGGCGCGCGGCTCCTTCGCGACGGTCGCCATCTGTAACTCCCTTGTCCCGGTCATGGGTAGAATAGGTGTTCCGCGTGCAGAAGAATCGGCTGACCTGGATGATCGGCGGACCCCAGGGCAGCGGTATCAACGCCTCCGCCGAGGTGTTCGCGAAGGCCTGCTCCCGCGCAGGCCTGCGTGTCTACGCGAACATCGAATACCACTCGAACATCATGGGCAAGCACTCGTTCTACCGGGTGCGTGTCGACGAGCAGGACATCCGCTCGTATCGCGAGAAGACCGACATCCTCGTCGCGCTCGACCACGAGACGCTGGCCGGCGACGGCGATCACCGCCGCTGGGCCACGCACTTCGGTCACCTCCACGAGATGAACGAGGGCGGCGGCGTGGTCTTCGACACCGAGGCCGACTTCGATCCCGCGCACAGCCCGCGAACGGACCTGCGCTTCTACCCGGTCCCGTTCATGGAGATCATCAAGCAGGCCCTCGAGGAGGTCGGCAAGGCCGAGCAGTCGCGCCGGTACGAGGTCATGAAGAACACCGTCGGCCTCGGCGCGTCGCTCGCGCTGTGCGATTACCCCTTCGACCTCGTCGCGGAGGTCATCCTCGGGCAGTTCAAGGGCAAGCGCTCCGAGGTGGGACAGCTGAATGTCCGCGCCGCGAAGATGGCGTTCGAGTACGTGAAGAAGAGCTTTGACGTGAAGGAGTTCCCCTACACGCTCAAGCCCGGCCCCGAGCCGAAGGCGCGCATCCTCGCGAAGGGCTACGAGATCGGGGCCATCGCCAAGCTGAAGGCCGGCTGCGCGATCCAGACCTACTACCCCATCTCGCCGGCGACCGATGAGAGCGTCTACCTCGAGCGCCAGCAGCGCGAGCACGGCCTGCTCGTGGTCCAGTGCGAGGACGAGATCTCGTCCATCAACATGGCCGTGGGCGCCGCGCACATGGGTGTGCGCGTCGCGACGGCGACGAGCGGCCCCGGCTTCGCGCTCATGGTCGAGGGCATCGGCTTCGCCGCGATCACCGAGGCGCCCGGTCCGGTGCTCGTCCTCTACCAGCGCGGCGGACCATCCACCGGCCTCCCGACGCGTCAGGAGCAGGGCGACCTGCTCTTCGCCCTCCATCCGGCGCAGGGCGACTTCCCGCACATCGTCACCGCACCGGGCGACCTGCGCGAGACGTACCAGGACGTCTTCTCGGCGTTCAACTGGGCCGAGCGCTACCAGCTGCCGGTCCTGGTGCTCTCCGACAAAAAGCTCGCCGCCGTGTACACCACCATCGACAAGCTCGAACTGAAGTACGACCAGATCGACCGGGGCGAGCGCTTCACCGGCAGCGAATGGACCGCGGTGGATGCCAAGGGCCCGAACGACGGCCACGATGGCAACGGGAACGGCCAGGGCGCGGCCGACGTGAAGGAATACCTGCGCTACGCGCTCACCAAGGACGGCATCTCGCCGCGCAGCCGCCCGGGGATCCAGGGCGGTCGCTTCTGGTCCACCAGTGACGAGCACGACCCCGACGGACACATCACCGAGGGCGTGGAGATGCGCATGGCCATGATGCGCAAGCGCATGGGCAAGCTGGCGCTCGCGCAGAAGGCCATCCCGCAGGACATGCAGTACACGCTGCATGGCCCGGCGGACGCCGAGCTCACCATCGTCGCCTGGGGCTCCACCAAGGGCACCATCCTCGACGCGCTGCGGATGCTCGAGGCCGACGGCAAGCGCATCAACTTCCTCCAGTGCCGGCTGATGCGCCCGTTCCCCGCCGAGGCCGTGGGCAGCATCCTGCGCAAGGCCAAGCGCGTGGTGAGCATCGAGGAGAACTACTCCGGCCAGCTCGCGACGCACATCGCGTCGGAGACCGGCTTCCTCATCACGGACCGCATCAACAAGTACGATGGCCGGCCGTTCAGCGAGGACGAGATGGTCGCCGCGATCGCCAACGCGTACGCCGGCGGCAAGATCGAGGCGGTGGTGACGAATGTCCGTTAGCGCACCCGTGAAGCTCACGATCAAGGACTACAAGTCCGATCTCCACAACGACTGGTGCCCCGGCTGCGGCGACTTCGGCATCCTCACCGGGATCCAGATGGCGCTCGCGCAGCTCCAGCTCGACCCCGACAAGGTCGCCTGCTTCTCGGGCATCGGCTGCTCGGGCAAGACGCCGCATTACATCAACGCCTACGGGTTCCACACGCTCCACGGCCGCGTGCTCCCGGTGGCCACCGGCGGCCGTCTCGCGAACACCGGCCTCACCGTGCTCGCGCTCGGCGGGGACGGCGACGGCTACGGCATCGGCGCCGGCTATTTCGTGAACACCGGCCGGCGCAACCTGAACTTCACGTACATGGTCCACAACAACAACGTGTATGGCCTGACCAAGGGCCAGGCCTCGCCGACCCTCTCCAAGGGCAAGAAGACCAAGTCCATGCCGGAGCAGGCGATCCAGGACGGCATCAACCCGATCGCCATGGCCGTTGCCGCGGGCTACACGTTCATCGCGCGCGCGTACGCGCTCGAGCCGAAGTACCTCGCGAGCATCATCGTGCGCGCGATCCAGCACCCCGGCTCCGCGCTCGTCGACGTGCTCCAGACCTGCCCGACGTACAACGACCTGTACACGAAGGAGTGGTACGAGGGCGCCGACCTCGCCGAAAAGAAGTCGCGCCTGTACAAGCTCGAGGAGCGCGGCTACGACGGGAAGGTGCAGGACCCCACGGACGAGCAGGAGATCGTGGCGAAGAAGGCCGCGGCCGTCGCTCGTTCATACGAGCGCGAGCCGATCCCGATCGGCGTGTACTACGAGGCCGTGCTGCCGACGTACGAGGACGAGATCTACAAGCGCATCCCGGCCATGAAGGACACGCCGCTCGCGGAGATGGACACCTTCAAGCGCAACATCGACCCGCTGCTCGAGGCGATGCGCTAAGCGCGAGGTCCGGCGCTACTGGGCCCCGCGCGTCCCCAGACGCTTCGCGACGAAGTCCAGCTCCATGGCCACCTGCTTCAGCGACTCGTCGACCTTCAGCGACCCGTGCCCTGCGTCGTAGCGGTACTCCTCGTAGGGCTTGCCGAGCTCCTTCAGGCGCTCGACGTACACGTCGACGCTGCGCGACGGGCAGCGCGGGTCGTTCTGTCCCACCACCAGGAGCATCGGCGCCTGCACGCGATCGACATAGGTGATGGGGTTGGCGCGGCGGTACGCCTCCGGGACCTCGGCCGGCGTGCCACCGAAGAGCGCCGCGTCATAGCGCTTCAGCGGCTCCATCTCGTCCTCGAAGGCGGCGACGTAATCGCCGATGGGCACGATGCCGATCCCCAGCGCCCAGCGCCCGGGCTGCGTCCCCAGACCCAGCAGCGTCAGGTAGCCGCCCCACGACCCGCCGCCGAGGACGCAGCGATTCGGGTCGGCCAGGCCGGTGCGGACCGCCCAGTCCTGCACCTTCGCGATGTCCTCGAGCTCGGTGAGGCCCGGCCGGCCGACGATCGCGTCACGCCAGGCCTTGCCGTAGCCGCTGGACCCGCGGTAGTTCACCAGCACCACCGCGAAGCCGTGATCCACCCAGGCCTGGACCGTCGGCGAGAACGCGTCACGGTCGTGGGCCTCGGGCCCGCCGTGGATGAAGAAGTGCGTCGGGTGCGGCCCCGTCGCCGGCGGCTCGGCCACGAACACGTGGACGCCCTCGACATCGGCGTCGCGGTAGCTCACCCCTGCGGGTGCGGCGGGGCCCTCGGGGCGCAACACGACCTCACCGCCGATCGCGCGCACCACCGGCGCCTCGCTGGAGCGATCGAGCAGATACCAGACCGCGCCGTCCGGACGCACACGCGCCGCCGCGATCGTCCCGGCCTCCGTGGCGAGGCGCTCCAGCTGCGCGCGGTCGAGGTCGTAGCGGTACAGCTCGGTCCGACCACGATGATCGTGGCTGATGAGCAGCGCCTGGGCATCGGGGTACCAGTCGGCGCTCATCTCGCCGGGAAGTTCGAGCGCGAGCTCGATCTCGCGGTCGCGCGCGACGTCCCAGAGCAGCGGCCGCGCGGTACCGGTCCGCTCGTGCATCACCAGCAGGCGCGCGTCGCCGCGGACCGGCGACCATCGCCCGGCCACCAGACCGCGACCGGGACCGTCCCACTTCTCCGCCACCGGCTGGCCCTCCGCATCGAGGACGCGGAGCGCGCGGTTGCGGCTGTCGCCGTGCTCCGAGTGCGAGAGCACGAAGAGCGCTTCGTCACGCGACAGATCGCCCACATGCGCGCTCTGGGCGTGCGCGTAGATCCGCCGGGGGGCCTCGCCCTCACGAACGAGATAGGCGCTCGTGCCCTCGCCGCCGCGCGAGCGGCCGACGATCGCGAACGCGGCGGCGAGCGCCAGACCAGCGCTGTACGCGGGCTCCAGGTCGGGCGCGATGCGCCGCTGGTCCCCGCCCGCGAATCGCTCGCGCACCCAGTGACCGAGCTCGTTCCCCTTCGCGTCATCGAACCACCACGCGTGTCCACCGTCCGGCTCGAGGCGCGACGGGACGCGGTAGCCGGTGCCCTCGCTGCGGTCGGTCAGGCGGCGGCGCTCACCGGTGCGGCGATCCCAGGTATGCACCTCGAACGTGCCCGATGCGTTCGAAAGGTAGAGGAGGTGCTCGGGCTCGTCGCGCGCCCATGAGGGGAACGTGACGCGCGCGGCGCGGAACCGCTGCCGCCAGCGCGCCTCGGTCATGCGTGGCCCAGCCGCGCGCTCGCGCGGTAACGAAGCGGTCATCGGCGCCGACGGATCGCGGTCATGGAATCATCGTAGGGCGATGCGCGTTGTGGTGATCTGATGGAGCTCGGTCTGTACACCTTCGCGGAGGTCACACCGGACCCCCGCACCGGTGTCACCATCACCGCCGAGGAACGGCTCCGCGATCTCATGGAGGAGATCGAGCTGGCGGACCGCCTCGGCCTCGACGTGTATGGCGTGGGCGAGCACCACCGGCCGGATTTCGCGGTCTCCGCGCCCGCGGTCGTGCTGGGTGCGGCCGCCGTGCGCACGGAGCGGATCCGCCTCACCAGCGCGGTGAGCGTCATCAGCTCCGACGATCCGGTCCGCGTGTTCCAGGACTTCGCCACGATCGATCTCCTCTCCCACGGCCGCGCCGAGATCATGGCCGGCCGGGGCTCGTTCACCGAGTCCTTCCCGCTCTTCGGCCACGACCTGAAGGACTACGACGAGCTCTTCGCCGAGAATCTCGACCTGCTCCTGAAGGTGCGTAAGTCGGTCCGTGTCACCTGGTCGGGCGCGCACCGGCCGCCCCTGCGTGACCTCCCGGTGTACCCCAGACCGGTGCAGGACCCGCTCCCGGTGTGGATCGCGGTCGGCGGGAACGCCGGCTCGGCGGCGCGCGCGGGGGCGCTCGGCCTCCCGATGGCCCTGGCGATCATCGGCGGGATGCCCGAGCGCTTCGCGCCCTTCGCCGAGATCCACCGCGAGGCGGCGCGCCGCGCGGGGCATCGCGAGCCTGCGTTCTCCATCAACTCGCACGGCTTCATCGCCGACACCTGGCAGGAGGCCGTCGACCTCGCCTACCCGGCGGTGGAGATCACGATGAACAAGATCGGCCGAGAGCGTGGCTGGCCACCCATGTCGCGCAGCGACTTCGAGGCGTCCACGGCCCTGCGCGGGGCGAACTTCGTCGGCACACCAGAGCAGGTGATCGAGAAGATCCTCTTCCAGCACCGGATCTTCGGCCACCAGCGGTTCCTCATGCAGATGACCGTCGGCACGCTGCCACATGACCGGGTCATGCGCTCGATCGAGCTATTCGCCACCAAGGTCGCCCCCGCCGTGCGTGCGGCTCTCGGGTCGGCTCAGGCCTCCACGCCCGCGGCCTTCTTGCGCTGACCGGCGAGGCGGTCGCGGTCCTGCTTGGCGAGGATCTTCTTCCGGATCCGGTACGTCTTCGGCGTCACCTCGAGCAGCTCGTCGTCCGCGAGGAACTCGATGGCGTCGTCGAGCGAAAGGTCGCGCACGCCGTCCAGGCGCACCGCGATGTCCGAGTTGCTGCTGCGCATGTTGGTGAGGTGCTTGCGGCGCACCACGTTGACCTCGAGGTCGCGGTCGCGGATGTGCTCCCCCACCACCATGCCCTCGTAGACCTCGACGCCCGGCCCGATGAACAGCTGCCCGCGCTCCTGCGCCTGCGCGAGCCCGAACGTCGTCGTCGTCCCGTCTTCCCACGCGATGAGCGACCCAAAGGTGCGTGAGTCGATGTCGCCCGCGTAGGGACCGTACCCGGCGAAGAGCGTGTTCATCACGCCCTGCCCACGTGTGCTCGTCAGGAATGCCTGCCGGAAGCCGAGCAGACCGCGGGTCGGGATGCGATATACGCAATGCGCCGAGCCGTCGTCGCGGTACTTCATGTCCATGAGCTCGCCGCGGCGCTTGCCGGCGAGCTCGACCACGGCTCCCAGACCCTCCTGCGAGACCTCCACCTCGAGCTGCTCGTAGGGCTCCTGCCGGACGCCCCCCTCCACCTTCTCGATGACCTCGGGCCGCGAGACCTGTAGCTCGTACCCCTCACGCCTGAGGTTCTCGATGAGGATCGCCAGATGCAGCTCGCCGCGGCCGCTCACGGTGAACGTGTCGGGGCTGTCGGTGTCGGCGACGCGCAGCGCGACGTCGCGCTCCAGCTCGGCGTAGAGGCGCTCGCGCAGCTTGCGGCTGGTGACGTGCTGCCCCTCCCGTCCCGCGAATGGGCTGGTGTTGACGGCGAACGTCATCCGCAGCGTCGGCTCCTCCACTCGGATCGGCGGCAGCGGCCGCGGATCGTTCGCATCGGCGATGGTGTCGCCGATCGCGATGTCGGGGACACCGGCCACGGCGACGATGTCGCCGGCCCGGACCTCCTCCACGGCCTCGCGCGCGAGGCCCTGGAACGTGAAGAGGTCGGTCACCTTGCCCCGGCTGATCGCGCCCTGGTGATCGATACGCGCCACCGGCTGGCCCCGCCGCAGCATGCCGCCCTGCAGCCGGCCGATCGCGATGCGGCCCTTGTAGTCGTCGTAGCTCGTCGTCGTCACGAGCATCTGCGTGAGCGCGGCCTCGTCCACGTCGGGCGGCGGGATCTCGCTGACGATCGCCTCGAAGAGCGGCTCGAGCGAGGGCGTGATGTGCCGCGGGTCGGTCCCGGCCGATCCGGTGATCGCATTGGTGTAGACCGTCTCGTACTCGGCCTGTTCGTTCGTCGCCCCGAGGTCAAGGAACAGGTCGAAGGTCTCGTTCAGGACGTGGTTCGGCCGCGCCTGCGGGCGGTCGATCTTGTTGATGACGACGATGGCGCGATGCCCACGCCTGAGCGCCTGGCGCAGCACGAACTTCGTCTGCGGCATGGGCCCATCCACGGCATCGACCAGGAGCAGCACCCCATCGACCATGTTCATGACCCGCTCGACCTCGCCGCCGAAGTCGGCGTGGCCGGGCGTGTCGACGATGTTGATCTTGATGCCCTTGTAGATGATCGCGGTGTTCTTGGCCATGATGGTGATGCCGCGCTCGCGCTCGAGCGCGTTCGAGTCCATGACGCGCTCGGCGACCTGCTGGTTGTCGCGGAAGATGTGGCTCTGCCGCAGCATCCCGTCCACGAGCGTCGTCTTGCCGTGATCGACGTGGGCGATGATCGCGATGTTGCGGATGTCCTGACGTGGCGCCACTAGCTCGCCCTCCCCCCGCGCTTCGCCAACCTATCGCCCGTCCCGGTGCACGCTGAACACGTCGCGGATGCCTTCGAGGCGCGCCAGCACGCGCGAGAGCTGCTCCACGCTGGTGACCTGGAGCGTCGCGTTGACGGTCGCGGTCTTGTCGGGGTTGGCGGCCGCGGACAGCGCGACGAGCTGGACCTGGTTCTCGCTGATCACCGCCGCCACGTCGCGGAGGAAGCCGTCGCGATCCCACCCCTCGATGCGTATCGCGACCGGGTAGGTGCGCGTCGTGCTCTGCTCCCACTCCACCTCGACCAGCCGCTCCTTCTCGCCGCTGCCAGCGACGTTCGCGCAGTCGCCGCGATGCACCGTCACGCCACGACCGCGCGTGATGTAGCCCAGGATCTGATCGCCCGGCACCGGGTTGCAGCAGACCGCGAAGCGCACGAGCAGGTCCCCCACGCCCTTCACCCGCACGCCGCCGCGCGAGGAGGTCGGCGGCAGTGCCGGCGCGATCTCGGGAAGCTGCTGCTGGGCATCGTCCACGATCCCGAGGCGCGTGACGACCTGGGCCGCGGTCACCGCACCGTAGCCGAGCGAGGCGAAGAGCGTCTCGACGTCGTGCATGTTCATCGCCTCGGTCACGCGGCGCAGGTCCGCATCGGTGATGTCGCCGAGCGAGCGCTGCGCGAGGCGCTTCAGCTCGCGGTCCAGGAGCTCCTTGCCGTGCGCGACGTTCTCGTCCCGCTGCGAGCGCTTGAACCACTGCCGGATCTTCTCGCGCGCGCCCGGCGTCCGGACCATGCCAAGCCAGTCGCGGGACGGACCGCGCGCGGCCTTGCTGGTGACGATCTCCACGATGTCCCCGGACTGGAGCCGGTGGTCGAGCGGAACGATCCGGCCGTTCACCTTCGCGCCGATCGTGCGATGCCCGACGTCGGTGTGGATGCGGTAGGCGAAGTCGATCGGAGTCGAGCCGGCCGGGAGCGCCTTCACCTCGCCCTTCGGGGTGAACACGAAGACCTCGTCCTGGAACACGTCCACCTTGAGCGATTCGACGAACTCCTGCGCGTCGGCGACGTCGTGCTGCCATTCCAGCAGCTGCCGCACCCAGGCGAGCTTGGACTCGTAGCTCTTGTCGCCCTTGCCGCCCTCCTTGTACCGCCAGTGCGCGGCGATGCCGTACTCCGCGAGCGCGTGCATCTCGGTCGTGCGCACCTGGATCTCCAGCGGCTGGCCGCCCGGACCCATCACCGCCGTATGCAGCGACTGGTAGAGGTTCGCCTTCGGCACGGCGATGTAGTCGTCGAACTGCCCCGGCACCGGCGGCCACAGGGTGTGCACCACGCCGAGCGCCGCGTAGCACGAGGGGACATCGTCGACGATGACGCGTATCGCGAGCAGGTCGTAGACCTCGTTGAAGCCCACGTCCTTCCGTCGCATCTTCTGCGCTATCGACCAGAGGTGCTTCGCGCGGCCGGAGAGCTCCGCGCGGATGCCGGCCTTCTCCAGCTCGCTCGCGAGCGTCTTCATGGCCTGGTCGATGTGGCGCTCGCGTACCTGGCGCCGCTCCGCGAGCTGCTCGGCGAGCTCCTTGTAGCGCTCCGGCTCGAGGTACTTGAACGCGAGATCTTCGAGCTCCCACTTCATCTGCCAGATGCCCAGACGGTGAGCCAGCGGCGCGTAGATCTCCATCGTCTGCTGCGCGATCCGGCGCTGCTTCTCGACCGGGAGCGGCGACAGGGTGCGCATGTTGTGCAGCCGGTCCGCGAGCTTGATGACCACCACGCGCAGGTCGTCGGCCATCGCGAGGAACATCTTTCGGATGTTCTCGGCCTGGTGCATGTCGCGCGACTGGCCCTGGAGCCGGCCGAGCTTGGTCACCCCCTCCACCAGCCGCCCGATCTCGTCGCCGAACTGCTGGCGGATGTCGTCTGCGGTCCGCGCGGTGTCCTCGGGTACGTCGTGGAGCAGGGCGGCGGCCACCGTGGCAGGGTCCATCCCCAGCTCGGCGATGAGCATGGCGACCGCGGCTGGGTGCGTCATGTACGGCTCACCGGAGACGCGGCGCTGCGGCTCATGCGCCTCCGCCGCGTACGCGTAGGCGCGACGCACCAGCTCGGTGTCACCGTCGGGGTAGTGCCGCAGCAGCTCCTTCACCACGGTGTCCGCATCCACATGCGCGTGCCGTGGCCGGAACCGTTCGGTGATCCCGACGATGCGGGCGGTGATGGGATTGGCGCGCGGCGCCGTCGTCCGTTCCACTCTCATACGGCCGCCGCTTCCAGCCGCATGCGGTCGGCGGTACCCACGGGTCCGAAGTCGCGGAGCTCGAGCTCGACGAACCCTCGAAGACCCGTCCCGATCGTGACCACCGCGTCCACGTGCCCCGCGTCGGTCATGTCCCCCGCATGATCGCCGCGGCGGAAGGCCATCGCGTCGAACGTGAACCGCCCGAGCGTGATCTTGCACCGCAGGTGGTCGGCATCGGCCCCGACCTGGCGGATGCCGTACACCCGGACGTTCCGCAGCAGGAAGTGCGGCCGCGGATTCCCCGCCCCGCACGGCTCCAGGTCGGCGAGCTCCAGCGCGAGCCGGGCGGTCACCGCCTCCGGTTCGATCTCAGCGTCGACGCGCAGCGTCGGCACGGGCCGCACGCCACCGAGTCGTCGCCGCACGACCTCGTCGAGCCGCTCGGTGAACGCTGGGATGAGGTCGCGGGCGACCGAGAATCCGGCCGCCATGGCATGTCCACCGTGCTTGATGAGCAGGTCCCCACACTCACCGAGCGCCTCCGCGATGTGCACCGACGAGATCGAGCGGCACGAGCCTTTGCCTTCGTCACCGCTCATGGCGATGACCACGGCGGGGCGGCCGTGATCCTCCACCAGCCGTGAGGCGGCCAGGCCCACGATGCCCGCCGGCCACTCCGGATCGGCGACCACCGTCGCCCAGGCGTCCGGACGCTCCGCCGCGCGCTCCCGCGCCGCCTTCACCACCTGGCGGGTGAGCTCCTGGCGCTCGCTGTTCCGCTGTTCGAGGCGGTCCGCAAGCCCCTTGGCCTCCTCGGCGTCCTCCGTGAGCAGGAGGCGCAGCGCCTCCTCGGCGTCGGCGATCCGGCCCGCGGCATTGAGGCGCGGTCCGAGCACGTACCCGATGTCGCCCGCATCGACCTGACCGAGCTTCAGTCCCGCGCGCTCGACCAGTGCGCGCACGCCGACGAGCGGCGCGCGGTTGAGCGCGGCCAGGCCGCGGCGGACGAGCGCCCGGTTCGCGCCCTGGAGCGGCACGACGTCCGCCACCGTGGCGAGCGCGACGAGCTGCAGCAGCTCATCCTCGCGCAGGGCGTAGCCGAGCTCGCCGAGGAGCGCGCGCGCCAGCACATGCGCGACCCCGGCGCCGGACAGATCCTTGTCCAGGGACGGATCGCCCGGTCGCCGCGGATTCACCACCGCGTGGGCATTCGGCAGCTCGGCCGGCGGATGGTGATGATCGGTGACGATCAGGTCGACCCCGAGCTCGCGCGCGAGCTCCGCTTCGCGGACCGCGGTCACGCCGCAGTCGACGGAGACGATGACCGTCGCCCCGTCGCCGGCGAGCTTGCGGATGGCCATGCCGTTGAGGCCGTACCCCTCCTCGTAGCGGTCGGGGATGTAGGCGGCCACCGCCACCCCGAGCTGACGGAAGGCGCGCACGAGAATGGCCGCGCCGGCGATGCCGTCGACGTCGTAGTCGCCATAGACGACGATGCGCTCGCGGGCGGCGAGCGCACGACGGAGTCGAGCGAGCGACCGATCCAGATCGATCATCGGCGGCCCGCCCTCGAGCGCCCGCGCGGCGAGGAACTCGGCCATCTCGGCCGGCGCGTGGCCACGCGCCGCGAGGATGCGCGCCACCAGGGGCGCGATACCCGCGGGCGCCAGGACCGCGCGCTGTTCTGGGAGCAGCCAGCGCCGCTGCGGTGTCAGGGCCATCGTGTGGTCCAGTCTCGCATGCGACGAGGCCGGCCCGTGATTGGCCGACCTCGCGATACGTGCGGGTGCGCGGCTAAGGGATCGTCTTCGTCGCGCCCTGCCCGGCGGCCGCCGCGGCGGCGATGGCGAGCGGGGCGGCTTGATCGCTCCGCTCACCCCACTCCTCGTTGATCTTCGGCAGGACCACCGGCTTTCGCTCGAAGGGCTTGGCGGCCTCGGGGTTGGAGAGGTCGGCCGCGTCGAAGATCTCCTCGAGCTCCTGCCCGATGAGCTCACCCTTCTGCATGAGCGCGCCGGCCACGGCGTGGACGGCGTACTCCTTCTCGCGCATGAGGCGCTTGGTCTCTTCGAACAGCTCGTCGAGCAGGCGGTCGGCCAGGCGCAGGACCGGGCCGGGTGGCGTCATCACGCCGCTCGCCGGCACGGCGAGGAGCGTCGGACCCATACCGAGCTGTCCGATGTACTGCATCGCCAGATACGTCGCGGTCTGGAGATCCGAGCCGGCGCCGGACATCCGCGTCTGAAGGATGACCTCCTCGACGGCGCGGGAGCCGAGCGACACCATGATGTCGGTCTCGATCTCACGGGCATGGCGCGTGTAGCGCTCTTCGCGCGAGCTGCGCTGCACCACGCCGAGCGCATCGCCCATCCGGATGATGGACGCCTTCTGGAGACGATTCTCCTGCTGGAGGTAGCGGGCCGCGACGGCGTGGCCGGCCTCGTGGTACGCGATGGCGCGGCGATCGGCCGCGGACATCGTTTGGATGGGCTGCTTGATCCCGAGCTGGCGCGAGTCGCGTGCCTGGAGCCAGTCGCGGTAGTTCAGCGCGTCGCGCCCAGCGTCGTGCGCGATCACGAGCGCCTCGTTGATGATCGTCTTGATCTCGATGGGCGTCCAACCGATCGAGTCCTGCACCATCATGTCGACGGGGATCGCTGGATCGTGCGACTTCTGCCGCAGGTAGAACTGGATGATGTCCCTTCGACCGTCGCCGTCGGGCGCGTAGATGTTGAGACGACGGTCGAGGCGTCCTGGACGGACCAGGGCCGGATCGAGGACGTCGGGGCGGTTCGTCGCTCCGATCACGAAGACGATCGGCTTCTGGCCGACGGGGCCGCGGATGAGGCCGAGCCAGCGCCCGATGCGCCGGCTGAGGCGGTCCTCGACGTGCTGCCCGAGGGAGTCCATCTGATTGAGCATGGTGTTCAGCGCGAAGCCGCGGCCGCCCATCATGCCCATCGGGCCCATCGCGCCCTGCTGCTGGCCGCCCTGCACGCCGCCGCGCGACATGCCGACGGAATCGAGCTCGTCCAGGAACATGATGCAGACGCCGGGGCTGCCCGGGGTCGCGTACTTGCGCGCGAGACCACGCGCCTTGCGGAACAGCGAGATGACGATGAGCGCGTCCATACCGAACCACATGCTCGTGAGGCTGGACGCATCGACGTAGATGAAGGGCAGGCCGGCTTCGGCGGCGACGACGCCCGCCAGGAACGTCTTGCCGGTGCCGGGGGGACCGGCGAGGAGCATGCCCTTCGGCATCTCGCCGCCGGCCTTCTGGAAGCGCTCGACGCCCTTGAGGATCCGCACCAGGCTCTTGGCGTGATCGAGCAGATCGGGCTGACCCCGGTAGTTCTCGAATGACAGGCCGATCTGCGGGCTGTCCGGCGTCACCGTGTAGGTGCGCGGCCGCGAGAGGAACCACATGAGCACGCCGAACTGCATGATCATCGCGAAGGCGTAGAAGAGGAGCAGGACGAGCATCTGCGGCGCGTTCGAGATGAGGCCGAGGAGGCCCTCGAAGATGCCGCGGATGCCGTACAGGAAGAGGGCGATCCCGAAGATGACCGCGAGGATGATCAGGCGCCGGAGGTTGTGCTCGAGCACGTAGGCGGTCGTCATCAGGAAGGATTGCGCGCGCGTGGGCGGGGTCGGCGCCCCAGCGGGTTGCACAGAGGTCTGCTGCATCAGTTCACACCTACGATCTCGCCATTTTCGACACCGAATACGAATCCCACGATCGCGTCGCTCCCCTGCGAGTCCTTCCCCGTGACGACATAGCCGGCGAGGACACGACCCTCCTTCTCGGTCGCTCCCACGAAGCGAACGCTGCGGATGTCGGCCATCGCCGTGCCCGCCGGGCTCATGAGCGCCTCGCGCAGGGCGCCCAGCGTGTCCGTGTCGAGCAGACGCGCGAGCGTCTTCGCGTCGTTGTTCACCAGCGCGGACGCGACCTCCGCCGACGCCGGCGGCTCCGCGACCCGCTCGAGGCTCGGATACGGATTGGCCCGGGCGCCCGTGTCGGTGACCCGCTGGAGGACGACCCCGCCCACGATGCCTCCCAGGAAGAGCGCCAGGACGACCGCGGCGCGAGCCTCGTTCATCGCGTGGTGACCACCTTGCCGCCGAGCAGCGTCAGCGCGAGCGGGAACAGCTGCTGGCTGCCGTCATTCGTGCGCACTTCCACGGCGTAGATCTGGACGCTGAAGCTGCCCTGCGAGGCGCCGCCGAGGTACGTGAGCGATACCGGCTTGGCGGACTGTTGGCTCTGCTGGGCCGCGTGCTCCGAGAGCGCCTGCGACACCACGTCCTGCTGGGGGCGGAGCCGGTTGATGTTGTCCGCCTCGCGCTGGAGCAGGGCGATCATGTAGTTGCGCGCCTGGGCCGACTCGCCCGACGTCGCGAACCAGCCACGGTCGCTGATGACCGCGCTCACCGAGGCGGAGAGCATGTATCCGACGACCGCACCCACCAGGATCATCCCGAGCCCGGTGCGGATGCCGCGCGGCAGCCAGCCGAAGAGCTTCCCCACGTGTGAAGTCTATGTGCCGAATGGCAGAAAAGGTTCAGCCGGCGCTGCGCAGGACCTCCACCGCGAAGCCCAACAGACCCGCGAGCTCGCGGACCCAGAAGTCCGCTCCCTGCTGGCGGGCTTCGGGTCCGAGCGCGGCCGCATGCGAGAGGAGCCTGGTCAGCTGCAGCCGCGTCGCGGCCGGACGCGGCGCCACGGCGGCGGTCTCGGCCTCGCTCACCGGCTCGAAGCGATCCCCCTCGTCGTGCAGCCAGTACACCGGCACCCGCACGTCGGCCCAGCGCGTCCGCGGCGAGAGCGTCGAGAAGGTGTCGCGGAGCCCGGTCGGCAGGGCCGCGAGCCGGGCGAGGGCGCGCTCGTAGTCGGTCTCCGCGAGCGCTGCCCAGAGCGCGCGCGCCTCGAGACCGAGGGTCGCGGGCGCCTCGACGGCGAGCGGGCCGCCGCTGGAGCGGATCGCGTCGCCGACCGCGCGTCGATCGGCCTCGTCGGCGAGCGCCATCGCGGCACCCAGCGGAAGCTTCAGCCTGGCCTCGGGGTCCGGTGTCCACGGCTCGAGCGCGCCGTGGCGCCGCTGCGTGCCGGTGACGACGCTGGCGAGGTACGTGTCGATGTCGAAGTACGCCCCCAGAGCGCCGAGGTAGCGGGCACCCGCGAGCGCGGAGTCCGACCGCCCCGCTGCCGCGAAGAGGATCCCTCCGCCGACCGAGAAGCCGAACGCCCCGCTCCGGTCCGGATCGGCGTCGCCGCGCTGGAGCATCGTCGCGAACGCGGCGTCCACCTGGGCCGGCGCCGCGCGCTCGAGCCGGGCCTCCTTCAGGAATCCGAGCTCGGGGAGCATCACCAGATACCCCGCGCGCGCCAACGCGTCGCAGATGCGCCGCGTCTCAGCATCGTCGTTGCCGAGCGGCGTCGCGCCGTTCACGATCAGCATCGCCGGATGACGCTCCCCCGCGCCCGGCGCGAACCACGTGACACGCGACCTCACGCCCGCAAGGTCCACCGAGCTCTCGCTCACGCGCGGTTCCGGCGTCACCGCCGCCACCGCGTTCGATCCGGAGAGCGCGGATGAGTACACCGAGACGAGCACCACGCCGCCGCGCGCCACCGGGCCGAGCAGCAGTGGCCACCACACCACGATGGCGACGAGGGACAGCGCGATGAGCAGGAGACCCGGTCGCCGCACGCGACGACGATAGTGGGGCGCGCCTCCGCTGGGATCCGGCGGACCCTCAGCTGAAGCGGAGGGTCCTGTTCAGGCGGCGGCCGCGGTCCGGTGCCGCAGCCGATCATCGATCTCCTGCCAGAGCGACACGATCTGGCTGGCGTTGAAGATCGACGAGTACGTCCCGGAGATGATGCCGACGAGGAGCGCCAGGGCGAAGTTCCGGATCGAGAAGCCGCCGAACAGGAACAGTGCGAGCAGTGTGAACACCACGGTGAGAGAGGTGATCACCGACCTGGTCATCGTCTGCATGATCGAGAAGTTGATGACCGGGTTCAGCGCCTCTCCCGGATTCAGCCGGAGGTTCTCGCGGATCCGGTCGAACACGACGATGGTGTCGTGCACGGAGAAGCCGATGATCGTGAGCACCGCTGTGACGAAGAGGCTGTCGATCTCGACGTTGAAGAAGTACCCGAGGATGGCGAAGAGGCCGAGCACGAACGCGGCGTCGTGGAGCAGCGCGATGATCGCGGCGATCCCGTAGCGGAAGGCCGCCCAGCCGAAGTTGCGGAACGCGAACGCGATGAGCAGGACGATGACGACGCTCGCGAGCGCGATCGATTTCACGGCGTTCTCGATGAGCTCGCCACTGAACGACGGGCTCACGACCGACGACGACACGTCCTTCATGTTCGCCCCGTAGCGCGCGCGAAGCGTGTCCTGGGTCTTGGTCACCTCGTCCGGACTCATGGCGAAGGTGCGCACCTCCACCCGGCCCCCCTCCGCGACCTGGACGATCGCCTCGTCATGGCCGAGGCCGCCCATGACCTCATGTACCTCGCTCACCGCGGGTGGCGAATCGAAGCGGATGTCGAGCAACGTGCCACCCTTGAACTCGATCCCCGGCTTCAGACCGCCCAGGGCAAGGAACACCAGCCCGGGGACGATGAGCAGGCCGGACAGGACGAAGTACAGCGTCTTGCGTTCGACGAAGTGGATCACGGGGTCACCGCCGCGGTCACGCGGCCCTCACGGGCTTCCGCGCGCTCTTCGACGCCGTAGAAGCGCCGCTGCCGGAGCGCCGGGACCTCGATCGCGGCGTGCAGCAGCATCTGCGTCACGACGATCGCCGTGAAGAACGAGATCGCCACACCGATGGCCAGCGTGAGCGCGAAGCCTTTCACCGTGCCGGTGCCGAACCAGAAGAGGATGCCGGCGGTGAGGATCGTGGCGAGGTTCGAATAGAAGATCGACGGGAAGGCGCGGACGCGGCCGGCCTCGACCGCCGCGCGCAGGGACTTCCCGCTGCGGAGCTCCTCCTTCAGCCTCTCGAACGTGAGCACGTTCGCGTCCGTCGCCATGCCGATCGACAGGATGAAGCCCGCGACACCAGCGAGCGTGAGCGTCACCGGCACGAGACGGAAGATCGCGTACACCAGCGCCGTGTAATACAGGAGCGCGATCACCGCGATGGCCCCGGGCAGCCGGTAGTACGCGACCATGAAGAACGCCAACAGCAGCAGGCCGATGATCCCCGCGACGAGGCTCCGGTTCACCGAGTCGCGTCCGAGCGTCGGCTCGACGCGCGAGGACTGGATGACCTCGAGCGGGACCGGGAGCGCACCGGAGTTCAGAAGGAGCGAGAGCTCGCGTGCCTCCTGCGTCGTGAAGTTGCCCTCGATGATCCCGCTGCCCGAGGTGAAGATCGCGTTGATGCGCGGGGCCGAGATCTCCTTGCCGTCGAGGGTGATCTGCACCGGCTGCTGGTAGAAGTCCTTGGAGAGTTGCACCCACCGGTCGGAATCCGCGCCGGTGAACTCGAAGTTCACCACGGGCTTCGTGCCGTTGGCGAAGGTGACGAAGGTCGGCTTGAGGTTCGCGCCGGTGAGCGGCGGCTCCAGCGATTTGTACGAGCCCGGCTTGTCCTTGTCGGGCACCTTGATCTCGAGGAACGCCTGCTGCGTCGCGACCTTGTTCGCCTGCGCCAGGTCGGAGATGCCCGGAAGCTCGAGTAGCAGCTTGTCATCGCCCAGGCCCTGGATGACGGGCTCCGACACGCCGAGCGAATTGATGCGGCGCTCGATGACCCGGATCGCCTGCCGCTGGAGCTCGGACTGGGGCGTGGTGACGCCCGGCGGGAGCCTGTCCATCTGCATGCGCAGGATCAGCTGGGTCCCGCCCTGAAGATCCAGACCGAGGTGCGTCTTGATCTCCTGGTTCACCTTGAAGTCACCGATGCGCAGGCAGATGCCCGGGCAGTTGAACGGGAACGAGAACTGGTGCTTCGGGATGTCGACGAACACCGCGAGCACCGCGATGATCCCGACCAGCCACGGACCAAGACGTCCCAACGGTGTGCTTCCCTCCGAGCGTGAAAACGAGCGCCACGAGGGCGCTCGACCGCCTCAGTATAGGTCGCTCGGCGGTCATGTCCCGCGCAGCCGCTCGCGCGCCTCCCGCATCTCGCGATCGAACGCTGTCTCGACCGCCGGCTCGCTCGCCGTGCTCTCGGCCCGCTCCCCCGCGGTGCCGCCCGCGGGTGCGGCCGACTCGCCGGTCACCGCCGGCGCCACCGCGGGAGCCTCCAGGTACTTGTCGGCGTTCAGGAACTCCTCCCGCAGCTCATCGGACGTGCGCCGCAGATCGCCCACCACGCGGCCGACATCGCGCGCGACCTTCGGCAGACGCTCTGGCCCAAGGACCAGGAGTGCGAGGAAGAGGACGAAGAGGAGCTCCTCGGCGCCGACGCCCAGCATCAGCGGCGCTCCAGCACGGTGGCGCGCGCCGCGTTGGCCTCGTCGCGGAGTGCCCGTGCCGCTTCGGCGGCGGCCCGCCCGAAGTCGTCGGCGCGTGAGGCGTACAGCACCGAGCGCGACGCCGACGGCAGCACGCCTCCGCCGTCAGCGTCGAGCGCCGCCCGCAGCGCGGCGGCGAGATCGCCGCCCTGCGCACCGACACCCGGCATGAGGAACAGCCGATCCGGCGCGAGCTCGCGCAGGCGTCGCGCTTCCTCCGGGTACGTCGCGCCGACCACGAAGCCGCAGCGGCTCGCGGGGAACGCGCTCACCGCGGCCATGACGACCCGCTCGTACAGCGGCCGACCGTCCACGATGAGGTCCTGCAGGTCGCGCGCGCCAGGGTTGCTCGTGCGGGCCAGGACGAGCGCGTAGCGGTCGTCACCGGTGAATGGGGTGATCGAGTCCATGCCCAGGTACGGCGCGACCGTCACGGCATCGGCACGGAAGGGTCCGAAGAGCGCGTCGGCGTAGGCCGCGGCGGTGTTCGGGACATCACCGCGCTTGGCGTCAAGGATCACCGGGATGTCGTCGGGGATCGCCTGGAGCGTCAGCCCGAGCACGTCGAACGCCGCGCTGCCGTAGCGCTCGAAGAACGCGAGATTCGGCTTGTAACAGCAGGCATATTCCGACGTCGCGTGGATGATCCGCCGCAGGAAGCGCAGCGCCGCCTGGGGACCACGACCCAGCGATGTGGGAATGAGATCGGGTTCGGGATCCAGACCAACGCAGATGATGCTGTCCCGAGCCCGCGACGATGACGCGAGCTTCTCGAGGAACGTCATCTGGCGCTTATCATACGAGCGCTTCCACAGATCGAAGGAGGGAACCCATGCGCTTCAGCCTACGCGGCCCGTTGGGGTGGACGTTGGCCGCAGGCCTGGTCATCGCAGCCTGCGGTGGCACGGGCGGCACGACGACCCCGACATCCTCGGCTGCGCCCACCGCGGCCGCGAGCACCGGCCCCCGTCTCGGCTCATTCGACCGGCCGATCGTGCTCTCGTTCACGCCCTCGCAGGACACGCAGCGCGTCACGGCGAGCGGCAGCGCGATCACCGCGGCGCTCGAGAAGGCCACGAGCCTCAAGTGGAAGGTCTCCGTGCCCACGAGCTACGCGGCCACGATCGAAGGCATGTGCGCAGGATCGGTCGATGTCGCCTTCCTCGCGCCGCTGCAGATGGCACTTGCGCTCGACCGCGGTTGCGCGACGCCGTTCCTCGGAGCGCTCCGCAACGACGAGACCGGCAAGCCATCGACGGTGTACTACTCGCAGATCCTCGTCCGCGCAGACAGCGGCATCAACGATGTGAGCGGCCTCAAGGGCAAGAAGTTCGCCTTCGTCGACACGCTCTCGGCGTCGGGCTACCTCTTCCCGCTCCTCAAGATCAAGGAGAAGGGCGGGGCGGACCCGAAGACGTTCTTCGCCAGCAACGGGATCGTCTTTGCTGGTGGACATGACAAGGCCGCGCTCGCGGTCTATCAGGGGACCGTCGACGGTGCGGCGACGTTCATCGACGTGCGCACTCAGCAGGGCATGCCTGCCGACATCATGCAGAAGACGAAGGTGATCGAGCGCGCCGGACCCATCCCCAACGACGGCGCCGCGCTCCGCAAGGGCTTCCCCACCGATCTCGCCGCGCAGATCCAGAAGGCGATGACGGACTACGCCGCGACCGACGACGGGAAGAAGACCTTCAAGGCGCTCTACAGCTGGGACGGCATGCAGCCGGTGGACTCGAAGACCTATGACCCGGTGCGCGACGCCGCCAAGCTCGCGGGTATCGACCTCGAAGGCGAGGCGAAGAAGACCGCGCGGCCGGTCGCCACGCCAGCCCCGTCACCGACAAAGGCACCGTAGCAGAGCACGCGCACACGAACGCGCAGCGAGGGCCGCCGGCACGTCCGGCGGCCCTCGTCATTCACGGATATCCTCCAATGCAGATGGCATCCATCCTCAGCGTCGAGAATCTCACCAAGGTCTACCCCGGCGGTACGCGTGCGCTCGACGGCATCTCACTGGACATCGGACGCGGGGAATTCGTCGTGCTCATCGGCCTCTCGGGGTCAGGCAAATCCACCTTGCTGCGCTGCCTCAATCGTCTCATCGAGCCAACGAGCGGCCGGGTGGTCTTCGACGGCATTGACGTCACGGCGGCGCGTGGTGCGGAGCTCCGCCGTATCCGCAGGCGAATGGGCATGATCTTCCAGCAGTTCAATCTCGTGAAGCGCGCATCGGTCTTCCAGAACGCACTGGCCGGGCGCCTGGGCTACCGGTCCACCTGGCGGACCATCGCGAGCCGTCCCGACCGAGAGGACGTCGCGCTGGCGTTCGAGAATCTCGGACGGGTGGGGATCCTGGAAAAGGCGTACTCGCGTGCCGATGCCCTGTCGGGCGGCCAGCAGCAACGGGTGGGGATCGCTCGCGCGCTCATGCAGCGACCCGACGTCATGCTCGCCGACGAGCCGGTCGCGAGCCTCGATCCCGCGACGAGCCACTCGGTCATGAAGTATCTCGAGGAGATCAACAAGAAGGACGGCATCACGGTCATCTGCGCGCTCCATTTCCTGTCGCTCGCCCGACGGTATGGCACGCGCGTGATCGCGCTGAAGGACGGCCGCGTCGCATTCGATGGCCAGCCGGCCGCCATCGACGAGCGCCGCTTCAAGGAGATCTACGGTGAGGACGCCGTGGAGGTCGAGATCGGTCCGGGCAAGACCCGCACCGAGCTGCTGTCAGAGGCCGAGGCGCTGATCAAGGCGCCCGACCTCACCCCGGACCGCTGATGGCGGACTACTTCCGGTCCAGGGGTCTGCCCGTGCCACCCGAGCTCGAGCGCACGCCGCTCACCGATTGGCGTCGCTATCTGGCGCTCCTTGCGACAGCCGCCGTCCTCTGGGTCGGGCTTCAGGTGACCGCCATCGACACGAGCCGCGCGAATCCCTCGTACGTCGGCCAGATCCTCGGCCAGCTCATGACGCCCGACTGGGAGATCCTCTTCCCGCCGGTCGACATCTTTTGCGATCTGCCCGCCGACCAGCGCGACCAATGTGCGCGGGGCAGCTTCTGGGACGGTGGGATCGGTCTCATGATCATCACGATCTTCATGGCGATCATCGCCACGGCGCTCGCGGTCGTCGTGGCGGTACCGCTGTCGTTCCTCGGCGCGCGGAATGTCATGACCGGAAATCCCATCACGGCCGGCATCTATGCGGTCGTCCGCGTGTTCTTCACGGTCGTCCGTTCGATCGACATCCTCATCCTCGCCGTGATCGCGGTGGTCCTCTTCAGCACCGGCAACGCCGCGGGCGTCTTCGCGATCGCGTTCCACAACGTCGGCGTCATGGGCAAGCTGTACTCCGAGGCTGTCGAGGGGATCGACCCGGGCCCGATCGAGGCGATCACCGCCACCGGCGCGAATCGCTTCCAGGTGATCTGGACGGCCGTCCTACCGCAGATCGTCAACCCGTACATCTCGCTCACCATCTACCGCCTCGACACCAACGTCCGCCTGGCGCCTGTGCTCGGCCTGGCGGGTGCGGGCGGCATCGGCGTGCTGCTGTTCCAGAACATCAATCTCTTCCGCTACCACGCGACCGGCGCGCTCATCTTCCTCATCGTGCTCACGGTCGTCGTCATGGACTTCGCCTCGGCGCAGGTCCGCAAGCGTCTCGCCTAGCGACGGCTCACCTCGACCACGAGAGCCGGCTCTGGCCGTCGACGCCCTCGCCCCGCGTGAGCTTCACCGCCGCCTTCACCGGACCACCGGTGAGCGCTGCGCCGAGCTCCATCGCGTAGAGGTCGATCGCCGCGCCGGCCTCGCGCAGGAACGCGATGGAGCCGCCATCCGGCGAGAACACGCCGTTCCAGCTCTTCCCATCGCTGGTGAGCGCGACGTCGCGCCCGGTCGACACCTCCACCGCATGCACGTCGTTGCCACCGGCGGGATGCCGCAGCGTGTACACGAGCCAGCGACCATCAGGCGAGTACGACGCGCGGTACGGCTCCCCCTCCGCGCCGATCTTCTGCGGTGTGGCGATCCGCCCGTCGATCGGCACGATGAGCAGCCGCGGCACGCCCTGCGTGTACGAGGTGACGACGAGGGTCCGGCCATCGGGCGACCACGATGGATCGGCCAGGTTCGAGCCCGTCGAGAGCTGGCTCACGAGCATCGGGCGCGAGGCTGTGGACCGCATGTCGTAGACCATGAGCTCCGCAGCGCCGTCGCCACCGTCCACGATGACGGCGAAGCGCGTCCCGTCGGGCGAGATCGCCGGGCTCTCATGCCAGGCGACCTCGTGGAAGCCGTTCGACGAGCGCGCCACCAGACCGGTCAGCAGGATCGTCTCGGAGCCGCCCCGCGTGCTCAGGCTGACGACATCGCTGTAGTGAAGGAGCGCGGGGGTCGTCTGCCCGTCCACCGTGCGCCGCCCATCGATCGTCTCGCGGCGCGAGAAGAGCAGCGTCCGTCCGTCCATCGACAGGCTCGGCGACAGGCTGCGGCTCTCCTGCGTCGCCGCACCGTACTTCCCCTCGCGCAGGAGATAGATGTCGCCGCGGAGCGCGAAGGCGATGGTGCCGGCGATCCGCGGCGCATCCACCGGCGCGCTCGGCCGCGCCGGCGTCGGCGAGATCGTGCCGCCCGGGAGGAGCGGTGCGACCGTCCGGCCGCCGAGCACGCCGTACCCGACCAGCACCACCAGCGCCACAGCGCCGAAGAGCGCCTCGCGCCGTCTCATGTGCCGGCCCGCACGGCCGCCGCGATCCGTGCCACTTGGTCCGCGACATCTGGTCCATTGCGGATCTCCAGATGTCCTCCCGGCGGTGGCTCGAGATCTCGCGCGCGCATCCGCTCGTACACGCGGACATCGGCGTCGGAGTGATCGCCGTCGGCGCGCTCGCGCGCACGCGCGGCGAGGCGCTCGCGCGTCGCCGCATCGTCGGCGGTCACGAGCACGTGATGGAGCGCCGCTCCGCGTGCGCGCGCCACCGCCTCCGCCGGGGCGCGGTTGCGCGCCACCAGATGCGTCGCGTCGAGAACGACGATGTGGCCCTCGCCGAGCAGCTCGTCGACGAGCGCCTCGGCGATGCCGAACACCGCCGCGTTCTCGTCGTCCGCATACGACGCCGCGATGAACAGCCGGCTGCGGAGGTGATCCGTCGCGACGTGTGCGGCCCCGAGCTCGCGCGCGAGGAGCGCCGCGCAGTGCGACTTGCCGACGCCCGGCAGGCCCATGAGCATCACGAGCGCCGGCCGACCCGCGGCGGCGCGCGGGACCCCGATCTCCTCGCGCAGCTGCGCGGTGAGCGCACGACGGTGCGCCGCGAGCGCGCGTGTCTGCGCGCGGGTCGCCGCGTCCGAGAGCCGCGCCGTCCGCGCGCGCGCCCGGGTCATGCGCCGTGACCCAGCTGCGCGAGCGCCGCCCGCGCGGTGGCGGCCTCGTCCCAGGGAAGCTTCTCCTCGCCGACGATGATCGAGCCCTCATGGCCCTTCCCGGCGAGGAGGACCGTGTCACCAGGACCCGCGCGCGAGATCGCCTCGCGGATCGCCGCGGTGCGATCGTCGATGACGAGGTAGTCGACGCCCGCGCGCTTGCCCTGGGCGACCGCCCCGGCCTCGATCTCGGCGAGGATCGTCGCGGGATCCTCGAGCCGCGGGTCCTCCTGCGTGATGACGAAGAGATCGGCGTAGCGTGACGCGACCTCCGCGAGGCGCGGCCGCTTGGCGCGGTCGCGCTCCCCCGCGCTGCCGAACACCGCGATGAGCCGGCCCTTCGTCAACGGGCGCAGCAGCGCGAGGACCTTGTCCAGCGACTCGGGCGTGTGCGCGTAGTCCACCACCACCGTGAACGGCTGCCCGCTGTCGACGCGCTCCATCCGTCCGCGGACGGGCGTGGCCCGCTCCAGCGCGGTCTTCGCGACCGCGAGCGTGAGGCCCGCGGCGACGCCGGTCGCGGCGGCGGCGAGCGCGTTGTGCACGTTGAAGCGGCCGACGAGCGGCAGCGCGAGCTCCACCTGCTCGCCCTCACGCGCGATCCGGACACGCGACCCGCTCGCGTCCGCCGCGAGGATCGTCCCCTGGACGTCGGCGTGCGCGTCGATGCCGTACGTCAGCACGCGCGCGTCACCGGAGCGGTCGGCGAGATAGCGCCAGTGCGGATCGTCGGCGTTCAGCACGGCCGTCTTGGGCACGCCCTTGTCCGCGCTCGTCGCGAGCTGCGCGAACAGGAGGGCCTTCGCATCGAGGTACGCCTGGAGCGTGCCGTGGAAATCGAGATGCTCCGGGCTCAGATTGGTGAACACCGCGATGTCGATGTCGCATCCGCGTACCTTCCGCAGCGCGAGCGCGTGCGACGTCGCCTCGAGCACGCCCCAGGTGCCGCCCGCGACGAGCAGCTCGGCGAAGAACTCCTGGATCTCGACGGCCTCCTGCGTGCTCTGGCGCGTCTCGTTCGCCCAGGCCGAGCCCGCCATCTTGAAGTCGACCGTGGTCGCGAAGCCGGTGCGCTCCTTCCCCGCCTCGAGGACATCCGACACCAGATGCACGGTCGTGGTCTTCCCGTCGGTGCCCGTGACGCCGACGACCTTCAGCTTGCGGGTCGGGTGATCGAAGAGCTCCGCGGCGAGGTCCGCGAGCGCCGCGCGTGTATCGGGCACGATGGCGCGCGGTGCGGCCGTGCGGACCTTCTTCTCCACGACCACCGCGATCGCCCCGGCGGCGACGGCCTCCTTCACGTAGTCGTGGCCATCGCGATGGAAGCCGCTGATGGCCACGAACACCGCGCCTGGCCCGGCCTTCCGCGAGTCGTAGGCGAGGCTGCGCACGTCCAGGTCGGCCGCACCCGGCGGTACGGGTATGCCGCAGGCCACGAAGAGCGGACCCAGCTTCACCGCCGCACGCGACCCAGGATGCGCAGTGCGCCCGTGTATGCGGGCTCGGCCACGAGGTACGCCCGGTACAGCGCGCCGGCGGGCACGGTGTCGTGCGCACCGACCCAGCGCCGGACGACGCCGCCGAAGCCCTTCTTGAACAGGTACGGGCCGTACATCGGGTCGTCCTTTCGCTCGGTGTCCTGCGGGATGCCGCCCATGTCGAAGACGCGACGACCCGCCCGCTTCGCTTCGATGATGCACTCCCAGAGCAGCGCGTACGCCGCGTAGCTCTTTCGCCCGGCCTCGTTCGTCGCCCCGGTCTGGTACAGCGCGCGGTCACCGCAGCGCCACACCATCGCCCCCGCGACCGGCGCGCCGTCCACGTAGGCGAGACGGAGCGACGCCAGGCCCGCGTCGATGAGCGTCGACCACGTGGCGCGGTAGTACTCCCAGGTGCGTGTGATGAAGCCGGCGCGGCCCCCGGTCGTCGCGTACAGCTCGTAGAACGAGCGCAGCGCGGCCTCATCCGAGGCGGCGCGGATCTCGACGCCGCGCTTGGGTCCCTGGCGCACGCTCCAGCGCGTGTCCTTCTCGAGCGACGCGAAGAGCGCGTCCTCCTCCGGCATCAGGTCCAGCACGAGCGTCGCGAGCACCGGCTGGACGTCCTGCGGCGATCGGCGGAAGCCGGCCGCGGCGAGCGCGGCCCCGGCGTCCTCGGACGCGAGCTCGGGGTCGACCTTCAGGAACACCGCCCGCCGCTCGCGCGCCAGCTCGGCGAGCCGCCGGAGCGCGCGCTCCAGTCCCGCGCCGTCGCCGGGCGCGACGATCGGGCCGCGCGGGACGTAGCCGATCGGCCGTCCGGGGAGCGCGTCGCGCCACAGGACCAGCGCGAGCGGCAGGGGATCGCCGACGCGCACGTACTCGGCGCGCCAGCCCTGCGCCGCTCGGATCCTCGCCCACGCGCTCGACTGGAGGGTGTGGCCGCCCGGTGAGCGCGCGGCGGCATCGTCCCAGCCGGCGGGTGCCGCCTCGCTCATGCCGCCGACCGCGCGAGGCGCCGCCGCGCTGCGAGCTGCCACAGCGGATACAGCAGCGGGCGCACCGGGATCTCGAGCGCCCCCACCCACTCGGTCACCTCGCCGCCGAAGCCGAGCTTGAAGTTCTCCACGCCCGCGAGCGGATCGGCCGCGCCCTCGGCGAGGCCCCACATGTCGTACCGGCGCGCCCCAAGTGCGCGCATGCGCTGCATCGCGCGCCACTTCAGGAGATAGAACGGCCGCGCCTCCGCGTGCGCGCCGCTCCATCCGCCATAGAGCTCCCAGGCGCGATCGGCCAGACGCACGACGAGCAGCGCGCCGGCGTCCTCGTCGCCCACCCGCGCCATGAGCAGGTGCGCGCGCTCACCGAACGCCGCGAGCAGCCGCTCGAAGTACTCACGGGAGTGCAGGGCGAACCGGTCGCGCGCGCCGACCGCCGCGAGCACGCGAAGGAACCGCCCGAGGTCCGTCGTCTCCTCGGTGACCACGCCGAGCCGCTCGGCCTTGTGGATGTACTGCCGCGTCTTCTTGCGCATCGCCGCGAGCAGGTCGTCGGGCTCGCGCGTGAGGTCCATGAGCAGGGTGCGCCGCGGCTGGACGTAGACCGGCGAGCGACGGATGCCGGCGCGGGCGAGCTCCGCGGCCACCTCGGGGCCCGCCGGCTGCTCGGGGTCGCAGAGCAGGCTCGCGCATCGCTTGCGCGCGAGGGCGTCGCGGACCGCCACGATGGCGGCGGGGAGATGTGCCGGGTCGACGAGCGGACCGCGTGGCGCGTACGCGACCGTGATGCCCAGCGGGAGTCGCTTCGTCAGCACCTGCGCGACCCCGTGACGGACGCTGCCCCGCGAGTCCTCCAGCACGTAGCGCTCGGCACGCCAGCCCGTCGCGGCCTTGAGCTCGGCCCAGGCCGCCGACTGGAGGATGTGCGGCCGCCCGGTCGCGACGACGAGCTCGTCCCACCCCTGGGCTTCGGCGTAGGTCGCCGGGCTCGCCTTCAATCTGTCGCGCTCGCCTCGGCCCGCCTGCGGCGGCCTGCGGCTCGCCGCGTCGCTCCGCTCATCTGGTCTCGCTCCTCGCGGCAAAGCCGCTCGTCACTCGTCTTGGGTCCGGGTGCCTCTCCGGCTTTCGTGACCCTACGCCGCATCTTTGCCGGGCAGCTCACGCGCCGTGTACGTGCACTCCGGATACCGCTCGCAGCCGAAGAACACCGACCGGCCGCGGCCGCGGCGCTGCACGAGCTCGCCCTTGCCACAGTCGGGGCACACGACTCCGGTCTTGAGGTGCGTCTTCTTCACGTACTTGCAGTCGGGGTAACCGGTGCAGCCGATGAACGGTCCGAACCGGCCGCGCCGCTTCGCCAGGGGCTTGCCGCAGTCGGGGCACATCTCACCTTCGATGATCTCCAGCTGAGGCTCGGTCTGCCCCTCGAGCGGCTCGGCGTAGTCACAGGCGCCGGGCGGCTGGGGGTCGCCCTTCTTCGTCTTCTTGAACCCGGTGCAGGAGTAGAAGCGACCGAAGCGTCCGAGCTTGATGACCACGGGTCGTCCGCACTTCGGGCAGATCCGGTCCGTCTTCTGCTCGGTGACGTCCGACTTCTTCACGCTCTTCGTCTTCTCCGCGATGCGCTTGGAGAAGGGGCCGAAGAAGTCACGAACGACCGGCACCCACTCGACCTCGCCTTCGGCGATCCGGTCGAGGTCGAGCTCCATGCGCGCGGTGAAACCGGTGTCGACGATGTCGGCGAAGTGCTCCTTCAGGAAGTCCGTGACCACCATGCCGACGTCCTCCGGCATGAGGGCACGGCCCTCCTTACGCACGTACCGGCGGCCGATGAGCGTGGAGATGGTCGGCGCATACGTGGAGGGGCGGCCGATCCCGAACTCCTCGAGCGCCTTCACCAGGGAGGCCTCGGTGAAGCGCGGCGGCGGCTGGGTGAAGTGTTGCGAGGGCGTGAGCTCGACCAGCGTGAGCGCCTCTCCCGCGACCACGGCGGGGAGCGGTGCGACCTCCTTCTCGGGCTCGTCGGTACCCTCGGTGTACACGCGGAGGAATCCGTCGAAGGTGACGCGGCGTCCGTTCGCGCGCAGCACGTATGCGCCGGCCTCGACGTCGAGGCGCGTGTTCTCGAACTTCGCCGGAGCCATCTGCGAGGCGAGAGTCCGCTGCCAGATGAGCGTGTAGAGCTTGAGCTGATCCGGCTTGAGGCTCTTTCTCAGGTACGTGGGCGTCCGCGACAGGTCGGTCGGCCGGATCGCTTCGTGCGCTTCCTGCGCGCCCTTCGACCGGGTCTTGTAGTGGCGCGGGTGCTCGAGCGCGTACTCGGCGCCGAACTCGCGCGTGATGACGTCCTTCGCCTGGCGGAGCGCGCCCTCCGCGACGTGCAGCGAGTCGGTGCGCATATAGGTGATGAGACCGACCGGCGCGTCGCCGAGCGACACACCCTCGTACAGCTGCTGCGCCAGCACCATGGTCCGCTTCACCGAGAACCCGAGCTTGCGTGAGGCGTCCTGCTGCAGCGTGGACGTGGTGTAGGGCGGGGCGGCGTTGCGCGAGCTCTCGCGCGTCTCGAGGCTCTTCACGAGGTACGACGCGCCCTGGAGCGCGGCCCGGTGCGTCTCGGCGTGGGCGGCGTCGGGGATCGCGAGCTTCTTGCCCTTGTGCTGGATGACCTCGGCGGTGAACGACTCGCCGGCATGGTTCGCCAGCACGGCCTCGAGACTCCAGTACTCCACCGGAACGAACGCGGTGATCTCCCGCTCGCGATCCACGATCAGCCGCAGCGCGACCGACTGGACGCGGCCGGCGGAGAGGCCATACCGGATCTTCTTCCACAGGAGCGGCGACATCGTGTACCCGACGAGGCGGTCCACGACCCGGCGCGCCTGCTGCGCGTTCACCAGGTCCTGGTTGATGTCACGCGGATGCTTGAACGCGTCCTTGATCGCCGCCGGCGTGATCTCGTGGAAGGTCACCCGCCGCAGCTTGGAGGCGGGGACCTTGATGACCTCCGCAAGGTGCCAGGCGATCGCCTCGCCCTCGCGGTCGAGGTCGGTCGCCAGCCAGACATGCGCGGCAGCCTTCGCCTCCCTGCGCAGCGTGCGGACCTGCTTCTCGGAGTCGTCAGGGACCACGTACTCGGGCAGGAAGGTCTTGAGGTCGACGCCCATCTTGGACTTGGGCAGGTCGCGGATGTGGCCGAACGACGCCTCGACCTTGTACTCGCTACCGAGCATCCGTTCGAGCGTCCGGGCTTTGGTGGGCGACTCCACCACGACGAGATCCTGCTTTGCGTCAGCCACTGGTCTTCCTGTTCCCTCACACGCTTGCGGTTTGGGCAGCAAAAAGGGCCCTTTTCCCGGGCCCCCACGTCCATAACTCTACCCGGAGCGGCAACACGCTCTAGTTAGATATAGAGCGACCCGGCCTTTCCGGCGGCCAAGCGGGGCCTGGTCGGGCGAAAAATGGCCTGTTTTACGGCCGTTTTCGCCCGTCGGGACTAGAGCAGGTCCTCGCGCTCCTCCCGGCGGAGGCGGTCGACCACGTCCTTCACCTGCTCGGAGCGGTCGGCCGAGGCGACGAGCAGGGCGTCGGGCGTGTCGATGACGATGAGGCCCTCGACCCCCACCAGCGCGACCGTCTTCCCCGGCGCCCAGGCGTAGTTGCCGTCGGCGTCGACCGCGACATGACCGTCGGAGGACCAGTTGTCGCCCGGGCGGGCGACGATCGACGCGAGACGGGCCCAGCTCCCCACGTCGTGCCAGCCGATGTCTGCCGGGACGACCGCCACGTTCGCGGCCTTCTCGAACACGCCGTAATCGATGGTGGTGCGGTCGGTCTCCTCCCAGACCTCGGCGAGGACTGACTCGTACCTCGGCGACCCGATCGCCTCGGCGAGCGCGTCGATCGCCTTCGCCGTGCCCGGGAGATGCGCGCGGTACGCGGCGATGATGTCGGCGACCCGCCAGACGAACATCCCCGCGTTCCAGAAGTGACCGCCCGCGGCGATCATCCGCTGGGCCGCCTCGCGCTTGGGCTTCTCGATGAAGCGCTTCACCGTCCGCACCGGAACAGGCGTCCGCAGCGACGCGATGACCTCACCGGCCTCGATGTAGCCGAACCCGGTGTCCGGCCGCTCGGGCTCGATGCCGAGCGTCACGAGATTCCCGGCCTCCGCGGCGGCCGTCGCCGCGAGGAGCACGTCGCGGAACTTCGGGCGCTTGTCCACCACGTGGTCCGACGGCAAGACCGCGACGACCGCCTCCGGGTCGAAGACGTGGAGCGCGGCCATCGCCAGCCCGATCGCCGCCGCGTTGCCGCGCGGGTACGGCTCGATCACGACGTGGTCGGCGCGCAGCTCGGGGAGCTGCTCGTGGATGAGCGCGCGGTGCTCCGGCGGGGCCACCGCGAAGATGCGCTCGCTCGGGATGATCTCGGCGATCCGGTCGACCGTGTCCTGCAGCATGCTGCGCTCTCCGAGCAGGCCGAGGAACTGCTTGGGGCGCGCTCGCCGCGACAGCGGCCAGAGGCGCGTGCCCGCTCCGCCGGAGAGGATGAGCGCGTAGAGCCGGGGCACTACAGGCCGAAGTAGTCGAGCTTCATCGCGTGACGAACATCGTGGAGGGTCTGCGCCGCCTCGTGGCGCGCGCGCTCGCTGCCGTTCGCGATGATCTCGTTCACGAGCTTCGGGTCCGACGCGTACCTCGCGCGACGCTCGCGGATGGGTCCGAGGAAGGCCTCGAGGGCCGCATACAGCTTCTGCTTCACCTCGACGTCGCCCACCTTCCCCTTCCGGTACCGCTCCTTCAGGTCGGCGACCTCGGCCGTATCCGTGTTGAACATGTCGTGGTAGACGAACACCGGGTTGCCCTCGACCGTCCCCGGGTCGGTCGCGCGGAGCCGCTTGGGGTCGGTGTACATGCCCATGACCTTGCGCCTGACCGTCGCGGGATCGTCGGCGAGGTCGATGGCGTTCCCGAGGCTCTTCCCCGCCTTGCTCGCGCCGTCGGTGCCGGGCAGGAGCGTATCGCTCGGGATGAGCGCGTCGGGCACTGGGAAGACCGGCGTGAAGAGCTCGTTGAATCGCCGCGCGATCTCGCGGGTCATCTCGATGTGTGACTCCTGATCGCGGCCGACGGGGACGAGGTCGCCCTTCACGCAAAGGATGTCCGCGGCCTGAAGGATGGGATAGCCGAGGAGCCCGTACGAGGGCTGTGTGATCTCGTGGTCGCGCATCTGTTCCTTCAGCGTCGGGATGCGCTGCGCGCGCGACACGGTGACGAGCATGGAGAAGTACAGGTGAAGCTCGGTCGTCTGCGGCACCAGGGACTGCAGGTAGATCGTCACCTTCTCCGGATCGATGCCCGCGGCGAGGTTGTCGAGCACGACGTCCCGCACGTTCTGCCCGATCTCGTCGAGCCGCTCGAGGCGCGTCGTGAGCATGTGGTAGTCCGCGACGAGCAGGAAGGTGTCGTAGGTGTCCTGCAGCTTCACGCGGTTCTGGAGCGTGCCCACGTAGTGCCCCAGGTGAAGCCGGCCCGTCGGGCGGTCACCCGTCAGGATGCGCTTGCGCGTCGGCACGGTGCCGGGCGCGCGCGTCGTTGGCGCGAGGCTGGTCATGGGACCCTCGATGCTAGCGTGCGGGCGAGCTCGTCCGCGACGAGACGCCCCACCTCATCGCGCTTTCCCACGAAGAAGTGATCGACGCCGCTCACCGTGGCGATGCGCGCGCGAGGCAGCGCGATCGCGAGCTCGGCGGCCGTACCGAACTGGTCGTGCTCGGCGGCGACGATGTACGTCCCGTCCGGCACCGGCGGGAGCTCATGTGGCGCGAGGCTCACCGAGCGGAGCGGCACCCCGACCAGCGCCACCGCGTCGGCGCGACCGCCCTCGGCCATCCAGCGCAGCGTCATGAGCGCCCCGAACGAGTACGCGGTCACCCCGACGGGTGCTCCCGGCAGGAGCGCGCGGGCGTGCGCGACCGCCTCGCCGACATCGCGCCATTCCTCTCGGCCCCCGGTCCACTCCCCCACGCTCGCGCCCACGCTGCGGAAGTTGAAGCGCAGCGCGTAGCAGCCTGCCGCGGCGACGGCGCGCGCCAGTGCGGCGACGAGCGGGTTGCGCATCGTCCCGCCATGCGTGGGAAGCGGGTGCGCCACCACGACGATCGCCCGCGGCTCGACGTCGGGGATGCGCAGGGTCGCCTCGAGGCGGTCGGCGATACGGAGGGCCTCTTCACGCACGCGGCCCAGTGTCGCAGCCGGAACCGGATGGCGGCGGACGCTGTAATACCGGTGTCGTGCGACCATGGGCCGTCCTCTTCGCCGTGTCGGCCGTCCTGGCGGCAGCCTGCCAATCCACCGGTCCGCTCTCGTCCGCATCCGCCACGCCCGGCCCGACCGGTGGGCAGGCCAGCGCGGCGGCACCGACCCCCACCCCCAGCCCCACCGCGACGCCGTCACCGACCCTCGAGCCCCAGGTGGCGACCTGCAACATGCAGCTCACCACGAGCTTCGTGCTGGCCAACGACCTGACCTGCCCGGGCGACGCGTTCGTCATCCACACGAGCGGGATCGTTCTCGATCTGAACGGCCACACCATCACCGGACCCGGCATGGGGCCGCAGACCTGGCCGAATCCGCAGCTCGACAGCGTGGGCGTCCGCGCCGGCGGCCACACCGACGTGACCGTGCGCAACGGCAAGATCGTCGGCTTCTCCACCGGCATCTACTTCATCGACATGCAGCGTTCCACGATCGAGAACGTCGTGAGCGCGCAGAGCCGCTACGGGTTCTACCTCCACGCCTCCACCGGGCTCACCGTCACCGGATCGACCGTGATGGCGAACATCTATGGCCTGCATCTCCAGGCATCCAGCGGCAACGTCGTGCGCGGCAACAAGCTCATCCGCCAGACGTACAACAGCCCCGGCGGCTACGGGATCTACCTCTACCGCAGCAACGACAACCGCGTCTTCGAGAACGACATCGACAACAACGTGAACTGGGGCATCTGGTTCAGCGAGGCGCGCGGCAACCTCATCTTCCACAACAACGTGCAAGGGAACAACCCGCCGGTGAGCGACAACCAGCCGGCCGCGAACCAGTGGTTCGATCCCGTGACGAAGCAGGGCAACTACTGGGCCGACTACAAGGGCCGCGATGCCGACGGCGATCTCATCGGCGACGCGCCGTATCCGATCCTCGGCCCCGGTGGCGCGGTCGACGCGTATCCCTTCGTGGAGCGTGACGGATGGAAGCGCAAGACGCGCCCCACCGTCGATCACTACCAGCCGGCGGCGGCGCGGCCGCCGCGCGAGGTCCGCGTCGTCGTGGTGACCGGCGCCGGTGTGCAGGTGGCCGAGCCGCAAAGCGGCGCGCTGCGCTCACTGGACGTGGCGGCGACGCAGGTGGCGCTCGGCACCGATGGCCGCACGCTCCTGGCGCTCGATGGGCGGGCGCTCACGGTGCTCGATCTGGGCGGCGCGGGCACGCGGCACACCCGCACCGTGCAGATCGACTCGGGGATCGTCGCCGCGAACCGCGACGGCCACTCCGTGCTCGTCGTCGGGCCACGCGGCGCCGAGCAGCTCGACCTCGAGACCGGGCGGGTGGAGTTCTTCAGCTACAACGCCGAGCCGCAGGACCTCGCGCCGAGCTACAAGCACAACCACATCTTCGTCGGCACGCCGCGGGGCATCGACCTGCTCTACCTGAACCTCGGCGGCCGCCGGCCGTACACCATCCCGCTCGACGGTCCGGCCGGCGCGATGTCGATGAACGGCTCGGGCACGCGCATCTACACGGCCATCCGCGGTCAGGCGCTCGTCGATGTCGCCGACACCGAGCAGTACGCGGTCGTCGATCGCATCCGCCTCCCGGGCGAGGCGCGCGCGCTCGCGGTGGCGCCGCGCGAGGACGTCCTCTTCGTCGCGACGAACGACGGCGTGCTCGCGATCGATCTGGTCACGAAGACCGTGAGTGCGACCGCGTCGTTCCTGGGCTCGGTCGCGGATCTGGTGGTCTCGCCCAACGCCGACCAGCTGTACGTGGCGCTCGCCGGCCAGCAGCGCGCCGTCGCGATACTCGACGCGGCCACGCTGCGCGTCGTGGACATCATCCCGCTGCAGACCGATCCCACACAGCTCCTGGCCGCGAGCCTGTAGCAGGGTCACGCCGAGGTACGTACTCTTCCGGGGTGATCCGCCACGTCTCCGTATTCGCACTGAAGCCCGGCACCGACGCCGGCGTGATCACGCGTGCGCTCGACGAGATCCGCGACCGCATCCCCGGGCCGATCGCGTCGTCGTACGGCCCCGACCTCGGGCTGCGCGCCGGCAACGGCGGCTTCGCGACATGCTTCGACTTCGCGGACGAGGCGTCGTATCGCACCTGGGACACGCACCCCGAGCACGAGCGCATCCGCCGTGAGGTCATCCTGCCGGTGCTGGTCGGCGCATGGCGCTGCCAGTTCCGGATCTAGGCGAGCCGCAGCCGTCCGTCGGGCTGGCCCACGAGCACGCCACGCAGTAGCAGCGTCGCGACGCGCGCGGACAGGACCGGAAGCGGGACCCGGATACGGCGCGCCAGCTCATCCAGGCCGAGCGGGCCGTCGCGCAGCGCCTCCACGAGCGGGTCGGTCGCGGCGGCCTGTCCCACTGGGGCGTCACCGCCGATCACCATCCGGAGGTCGGTGGCACTCACCAGCGCGCGCGCCTCACCACGCGCGATGAGCGCGTTCGTACCCACCGAGGCCGACGATCCGAGCGGCCCGGGAACGGCGTAGAGCGCGCGCCCGAGACGGCGCGCATCGGCGGCGGTGATGAGCGCGCCCGAGCCCGCGGGGGCCTCCACCACGACGACCGCCTCGGCGAGCGCGGCGATGGTCGCGTCGCGGCGGACGTACGTCCACGGCTTCGGCGTGAGCGGCGCGACGTACTCGGACACGAGCGCGCCCGCGCTGCGGATGCGCGGGACGAGCGGACGGCGCCTCCCGCTCACGGTCCGGCAGAAGGTCGGGATCGACTCCCCCAGGACCGCGATGGTGCGACCGCCGGCATCGAGCGCGCCGCGGTGCGCCGCGCTGTCGATGCCCTGCGCCAGACCTGAGACCACCACGACGCCGCTCGACGCGAGCGACGCCGCGAGCTCGCGTGCGACGCGCTCGCCGTATCCGGTCATACGCCGCGTGCCCACGATGGCGACGGCGCGCGCGTGGAGCGCCGACAGGTCGCCCTCCACGAACAGCGGGCGGGGCGGCGTCGCCAGGTCGCGGAGGCCTGCGGGATAGCGGTCGTCGCCCGGATCGAGCGCGATCACCCGCCACCCCGCAGCAGCAGCGCCTGGGCGAGATCCTCCAGACGCACGTCCTCCGATGCGGCAAGGTCGGCGATCGTCCGGGCCACGCGAAGCGCCCGATGCACGCCGCGCGAGGAGAGCTGCCGCACGCGCATGGCCTCGCGCAGCAGCTCCTCGGCGGCCGCGTCGAGACGGCACCATCGCCGCACTTCATCCACCGCGAGCTCGGCATTGGTACGCCGGCCGCTCGCCGCAAGACGCGCGGCCATCCGCCCCCGCGCCGCGATCACGCGATCTCGGACGATCCGCGTGGGCTCGCGCCCGGCGTCGCGCAGCTCGTCGTACGCGATCCGCGGCACGTGCACGCGCAGATCGATGCGGTCCATGAGCGGACCCGAGAGGCGCCCGTGGTACCGCTCGATCGCGTCGGGCAGACAGCGGCACGCCACCGCGGGGTCTCCCGCATGGCCGCAGGGGCACGGGTTCATCGCGGCGACGAGGATCACCCGCGCCGGGAACGTCGCCGATGCCCCCGCGCGCGAGAGGGTGATCGCACCGTCCTCGAGCGGCTCGCGCAGCGTGTCCAGCACCTGACGCGAGAACTCCGGCAGCTCATCGAGGAAGAGCGCACCCGCATGCGCGAGCGAGACCTCCCCCGGGCGCGGCGGTGATCCACCGCCCACCAGGGCGAGGTGTGACGCGGTGTGATGTGGCGCGCGGAACGGACGCGCCGCTAGCAGCGGGTGCGCCGGATCCACCAGACCGGCGACGCTGTGGACCGCGCTCGCGACGACGGCCTCGTCGGGATCGAGCGGCGGGAGGATGCCCGGGAGCGCACGGGCGAGCAGCGACTTCCCCGTCCCCGGCGGGCCGACGAGGAGCAGGCTGTGCCCGCCGGCGGCGGCGATCTCGAGCGCTCTCTTGGGGGTCTCGTGTCCGCTGATGTCGGCCAGGTCCACCGCGGCGCGCGGCGCGGCCGCGGGTGGCGGGACGAGCGTGGGTGCGATGCGCGCCGTGCCCTCCAGGTGGGCCACCGCCTCACGGAGCGAGCGCACGCCGATCGCATCCGCGCCCGCGGCCGCCGCCTCGGCGGCGTTCTCGCGCGCGCAGACCACATCGCGCAACCCCGCGCGCAGCGCGCCGCGTACGCGCGGCAGCACCCCGCGCACCGGCCGCACTGAGCCGTCGAGGGCGAGCTCGCCAAGGCACAGCGCATCCGGATCGCGCGCGAGCTGCCCGGTGGCGCGCAGGACGCCGAGCGCGATCGCGAGATCGAACCCGCTGCCCTCCTTCTTTCGCTCCGCGGGCGCGAGGTTGGCGACGACGCGGCGCAGCGGGAACTCGAACCCCGAGTTGCGGATCGCCGCACGGACGCGCTCGCGCGCCTCGGAGATCGCCGCGTCGGGAAGACCGACGACGGTGAAGGCCGGCAGGCCGTTCGCGACGTCCACTTCCACGGTGACGAGGGCGGCCTCGAGGCCCCAGAGCGCG
>DASSPF010000134.1:0-8746 GCA_035699805.1 Candidatus Limnocylindria bacterium
GCAGCTCGACCTCTGGGAGGCCCGCGCCAAGGAGCAGGGCGGCCAGAGCCGTCTGGTGACCGCGGCCGCGTCGCTCCGCCGGAAGGCGAGCGCTGTGGAGGAGGAGCTGATCCAGGTGAAGGCGAAGAGCCGCCAGGACACCCTCAACTATCCCGCCAAGCTCAACGCGAAGCTCGCGAGCCTCCTCGGGTCCGTTGGCGGCGCCGACTTCGCGCCCACGCAGGGCATGCGCGACGTCTTCGAAGATCTCGCGCGGCGCGTCGACGCCCAGGTGGCCAAGTGGAACGGGCTTGTGGCGAAGGACATCCCGGCATTCGATGCGCTGGTCCGCTCGTCGGGCGTGCCTGCCGTCGGTGGGGGGAAAGCCGGAGGCCGTTCGCGGCGGCCGAAGCGGTCCGCGACGGGTCGGCCGGGGCGACCAGCATCCGGTCGCAGGAAGGTGCGTTCGGGAAGCCGCTGACCCAGCGAGCCTCGGCACTCATCGGAGAAGTTCGGGAAAACTAGGGACGCGGCTCGCATCGTGTCCGGTCCGTGTCTACGGTCCGGCGCGGTGCATCACCATCGCCTCGTCGCCTTCGCCTGGCACCAGCGCGCCTCGTCCATCGACACGCGCGAGCGTCTGCTCGCCACGCTCTCGAGCGGATCCGATCGCCTGCTCCTGGCCACCTGCCACCGCGTCGAGGTCTATGCCGCGCTGGCGCCCTCGGTGGAGCCGGCCGACTGGCTCGCGGCGCAGGGGGTCGGCGCCGCCGATCGCCTCTGCGCCGACGTCCGCACTGACGCCGCCGCGCTGACGCATCTGTTCGAGGTCGCCGCGGGCCTTGACTCCGCGGTCGCGGGCGAGCCGCAGATCCTGGCGCAGGTGCGCCGCGCCGCACGGTCGGCCGGCAGTCCCCATCCGCTCCTCGCCGCTGCGTTCGCGCGCGCGCTGCACGTGGGCCGCGTGGTCCGGGCCGCAGCGGGACTCTCGTCGGCGCGCTCGGTCGGATCGCTCGCGGTGGACGCGGTGGTGGACGCTTTGGCCGATCCGGCCAGCGCGTGCGTGCTCGTGATCGGAGCCGGCGAGATGGGCAAGCTCGCCGTGCGCGCGCTCGAGCGCCGCGTCGGCCGCGTGGTCGTGGCGAACCGCGACCGCGAACGGGCCGCGGAGCTCGCCGCCCTGCACCACGCGGTGGCGATCGGCCTCGGCGATGTGGCGCGGGCGCTCGCCGGCGTCGACGCGGTGATCTCCGCGGCGGACACGCGCGGCGCGGCGCTCACGGCGGCGGTCGTCGCGGAGCGCCTTCGCTCACCGCGGCCGTTCGCGGTGGTGGACATCGCCGTCCCGCGGAGCGTGGAGGCGGAGACGCGCGCGCTGCTGGGTGCCGCCTATCGGAGCGTTGACGACCTCCCCGGAGCCAGCGCGCGCGTGCCCGAGACGGCGCTGCGCGCGGCGCGGGAGCGGTGCGCGGTCGAGGCGACGCGGTTCCACGCCGAGCGCCTGCCCGAGAGCGTCGATGCCATCCGGTCGCTGCGCGAGTCCGCCGAGGCGCTGCGGGCCGCCAAGCTGGAGCGCGCGCTCGGGCGCCTCAGGCATCTCTCGGCCCGCGACCGGCGCATCGTCGAGGCCCTCTCGACGACGATCACCAACGCCATCCTGCACGCACCGACGGTCGCGGTCCGCGAGCGCCGGGCCGATCCATCCGCGGTCCGCGCGCTCTTCGAGCGGGGGCAGCGGTGATCGTGGTCGGCACGCGCGGCAGCGCGCTGGCACTGGCCCAGGCGCGCATCGTGGCGGAGGCCCTGGGGGACGCCGAGATCCGCGTGCTCCGCACCGCGGGCGACGCGAGCGAGCGGCCCATCCGCGAGCTGGGCGACGGTGTGTTCGTCACCGCGATCGAGGACGCCCTGCGCCGCGGCGACATCGACCTCGCGGTGCACTCGCTCAAGGACCTCCCCACCGCCGACGCCCCGGACCTCGTCGTGGCGGCGGTCCCCCAGCGCGAGGATCCGCGCGATGTCGTCATCACGCAGGCCCGGGGTGGGCTGGCCGACCTGCGTGCCGGCGCGCGCGTGGGAACGTCGAGCCCGCGCCGCGCGGCGTTCCTCGGCGCGCTCGTGCCCGGGATCGTCGCCGCTGAGATCCGGGGCAACGTGGACACCCGCCTGCGCAAGGTGAGCGACGGCCGGTACGACGCGGCCGTGCTCGCCGCCGCCGGCCTGCGCCGTCTGGGGATCGCGTTCGACGCGCGCGAGGCGCTGTCGCTCGAGCAGTGCCCGCCCGCGCCCGGCCAGGGCGCGCTCGCGATCCAGACCCGGGCCGATGATCCCCTGCGCGAGCGCGTCCGACAGGCGCTGGACGACGAGGACACGCACCGCGCCGTCGATGCCGAACGTGCGCTCCTGCGGCTCATGGGGGCGAGCTGCGATCTCGCGCTCGGGTGCCACGCACGCTGGGATGGCCGCACGCTCGTCCTCGACGCGGCGCTCGCGGAGGGCGGCACGGTCCGGCGGGCGTCGGCGCGTGGCGACGCGCCCGAGACGGTCGCGGGTGGCGTCGCCGCAGCGCTCGGGGTGGTCGCGCATGCATGACGCGCGGTACGACACCGTGATCCTCACCCGTGCGTCCGAGGACGACGCGGCCCTCGCCGCACGTCTGCGTGCGGGCGGTGCGCGCGTGCTCGAGCTGCCCTGCGTCCGGACCGTGCCGCTCGACGACGACGCGCCGCTCGCCGCGGCGATCGGCCGTGTCGGGCCCGAGGACTGGGTCGTGATCACGAGCCGCGCGGGAGCCGACGCGCTCGCGCGCGCCGGCCGGTTCACGGCGCGCGTCGCCGCGGTGGGGGCGGCCACGGCCGCGCGGCTCGCGCTGCACGGCATCGCCGCGTCGTTCGTCCCGAGCCGCGCGGCCGGCGCGGCGCTCGCGCGGGAGCTGCCGCCAGCGCGCGTCGCGCTCCTCGCGCGCTCCGACCGCGCGCTGCCGGATCTGCACGACATCCTGCGCGCGCGTGGCTTCGAGGTGCGCGAGGTCGTCGCGTATCGCACCGTCGTCGGACCGGTCGGCGACGTCGCGCCCGCGCGCGAGGCGCTGCGCACCGGTGAGCGCGTGGCGATCTATCTGTGGTCCCCGAGCGCGCTCGACGGGCTGCTCATGGGTGTCCCGCGCGAGCTCGTGGCCGGCGCGGACCTGTTCGTCGCCGGCGACACCACGCGCGCGGCGGCGCTGTCGCGTCTCGGACCGGATGCGCAGATCGCGACGATCGCGGAGGAGGTCATGCATGTCACTCGCCGCTGAGCGGGCGGCCGTCATCTTCGCGCGGCATCGCCGGCTGCGGCGCACGCCGGCGCTGCGGCGCCTGGTGCGCGAGACGCGGCTCGACCCGGCGTCGTTCATCCTGCCGGTCTTCGTGGATGCGCGCCTGCGCGAGCCCGAGGCCATCGGCTCGCTGCCCGGGCACGCCCGCTGGCCGGCCGACCGCATCGGCGAGGTCGCGCGGCGCGCCGAGGAAGCGGGCATCGGCGGACTGCTCCTCTTCGGTCTGCCCGCGGAGAAGGACGAGCGCGGCTCCGGCGCCGCGGATCCTCTCGGGCCGGTCCCCGCGGCGCTGCGGTCGCTCCGCGCGCGGGGCACGGACCTCGTGCTCGTCGCGGACGTCTGCATGTGCGAGTACACCTCGCACGGTCACTGCGGCGTGCTCGGCCCGGGCGGAACGGTGGACAACGACGAGACGCTTCCGCTGCTCGGCGCCGCCGCCGTCGCGTACGCGCGGGCCGGCGCGGATGTCGTGGCGCCGTCCGACATGATGGACGGGCGCGTGGCGGCCATCCGCGCGGCGCTGGACGCCGCCGGCCACGAGGACGCCGCGATCCTGTCGTACGCCGCCAAGTTTGCGAGCGCGTACTACGGTCCCTTCCGCGAAGCTGCGGACTGCGCGCCGTCGTTCGGCGACCGCGCCGGCTACCAGATGGACCCGGCGAACGGGCGGGAGGCCGCGCTCGAGCTCGCGACCGACGAGGCCGAGGGCGCGGACATGCTCATGGTGAAGCCGGCCGGTCCGTACCTGGACGTGATCGCCGCGGCGCGGGCGCGCTCGGCGCTGCCGCTCGCCGCGTACCAGGTGAGCGGCGAGTACGCCGCGCTGCACGCGGCCGCGGAGCGGGGCTGGATGGATCTCGAGCGCGCGGCGCTGGAGTCGCTCGTGGGCATCGCCCGCGCCGGCGCCGCGGTGATCATCACCTACTTCGCGCTCGACGCCGCCGCCTGGCTGCGCGGACGATGACCCTCACCACCGGCAGCGCCACGCTGCGCGAGCGGGCGAGCGCGCTCATGCCGGGCGGCGTGTCGAGCCCGGTCCGGGCGTTCCGCGCGGTCGGCGGCGAGCCGCCCTTCATCGTCGAGGGCGCGGGGTCGCGCGTCCGCGACGTCGACGGGAACGAGTACATCGACCTCATCGGTTCGTGGGGCCCGCTCATCGCCGGCCACGCGCATCCGGCGGTCGTCGCCGCGATCGTCGCGCAGGCCGCGCGCGGGACGTCGTTCGGCATGCCCACGCCCGGCGAGGTCGAGCTGGCCGAGCGGATCACCCATGCCATGCCGGCGGTCGAGATGGTGCGCTTCGTGTCCTCCGGGACCGAGGCGACGATGAGCGCCCTCCGCCTCGCGCGCGCGGCGACCGGGCGCGACGCCGTGCTGAAGTTCGCCGGCTGCTACCACGGCCACGCCGACGCGCTCCTGGCGAAGGCCGGCTCGGGCGTCGCCACGCTCGGGCTGCCCGACTCGGCGGGGGTCACCGCCGGCACCGCGCGCGACACGCTCACCGCCGCGTACAACGATGCTCGTGGCGCGGCGCGCATCGCCGCCGAGGTGCCGCTCGCGGCGATCATCGTGGAGCCGTACGCCGGCAACATGGGCTGCGTCCCGCCGCGCGCCGGATTCCTGGAGGCGCTCCGCGAGACCTGCGACCGCACCGGTGCGCTCCTCATCTTCGACGAGGTCATCACCGGATTCCGCGTGGCCCGCGGCGGCGCGGCCGCACGCACCGGTGTTCGTCCGGATCTGGTCTGCCTGGGCAAGATCATCGGCGGCGGTCTGCCGGTCGGTGCGTACGGCGGCTCGCGCGCGCTCATGTCGCACGTCGCGCCGCTGGGCCCCGCGTATCAGGCCGGCACGCTGTCGGGAAACCCGCTCGCGATGGCCGCGGGTGCCGCCACGCTCGACCTGCTCGACGACGCGGCGTACGCGCGTCTGGACGAGACCGGCCGCGCGCTGGAGGCGGGGCTCGCCGCGGCGGCGCGTGCCGCCGGCGCCCGCGCGCGCGTCCAGCGCGTCGGCTCGCTGCTCACGCTGTTCTTCACCGACCAGCCCGTCTGGGACGAGGACGGCGCTCGCGCCTCGGACCTGGCGCGCTTCGCCGCATTCCACCGCGCGATGCTGCGGCGGGGCGTGCTGCTCCCGCCATCCCAGCTCGAGTGTCTCTTCGTCTCGCTCGCACACACCCCCGACGACATCGACGCGGTCACGAGCGCCGCCGCCGCGTCACTGAAGGAGATCGCATAGATGAACGAGCTCTACCGGTACCTCACGCTTTCCGTCAGCGCGGAGTGGCGGCGCCTTCCGGAGCGTGAGCGTGATTCGCAGAAGCGCGAGCTCGTCGCGGCCGCCGCGCGGCCCGGCGTGACGATCCATGCCTACTCGCTGGTCGGCACCCGCGCCGACGCGGACCTACTGCTCTGGTGCGTGGCCGACGAGCTCGACGCGATCCGCCATCTCGAGGCGTCGCTGGCCAGCACACGCCTCTGGACGTACTCGACGCGTCCGTATGCCTACCTCGCGGCGCGGCGGCGCTCCCCGTATCTCGGCGAGCACGCGCACGCGGGCGGCGAGCACGCGCGCACCACGGCCGGGCCGGTGGGGGACATGCCGTATCTGATCCTCTATCCGATGACGAAGAAGCGCACCTGGTACGCGCTGCCGCACGAGGAACGGACGCGGATCATGGCTGGCCACTTCGCGGTGGGTCACCGCTACCCCGACATCCGCATCCACACCGCGTACAGCTTCGGGATCGACGACCAGGAGTTCGTCGTGGCGTTCGAGGCGCCCGATGTGCGCCGCTTCCTCGCGCTCGTCGCCGAGCTGCGCGAGACCGAGTCGTCGGCCTACACCGAGCGCGAGACGCCCATCTTCGTTGGGGCGGCGATGCCGCTCGAGCGCGCGCTCGACATGATCGACGGCGCGAACCTGGTCGATATCCCGGCTGACGCCGGGATGGCCGCTTCGCTCTGATGGGTTCGCTCGGACTGCCGCAGCTGGACCCTCGCTCGCCTCTGCTCGTCCGCGCGCTGCGGCGCGAGCCCGTGGAGCGCACACCGGTGTGGTTCATGCGCCAGGCCGGCCGCTGCCTGGCCGAATACCGCGCGCTGCGCGAGCGCTACGGCATCCTCGAGATGGCCCGCACCCCCGAGCTATGCGCGCGCGTGACGACGATGCCGGTGGACCGGCTCGGTGTGGACGCGGCCGTGCTCTACGCCGACATCATGCTGCCCCTCGACGGCATGGGCGTCCCGTTCCACATCAAGCCCGACCTCGGACCGATCGTCGAGCGGCCGGTGCGCAGCGCGGCCGACGTGGCGGCGCTGCGCGTCATCGCTGCCGAGGAGGCGACGCCGTACCTCTTCGAGACGATCCGCGCGCTGCGCCGCGATCTCGATCCCGGCGTCGCGCTCGTGGGGTTCTGCGGCGCGCCGTTCACGCTCGCCTCGTACCTCATCGAGGGCGCACCGTCGCGCGACCACGCGCGCGCCAAGGCCATGCTGCTGGGCGAGCCCGCGCTGTGGGCCGCGCTCATGGACACGCTCGTCGAAGTGTTGTCGCGCTACGTCCGTGCTCAGTCTGCGGCCGGCGCCGACGTCATCCAGGTCTTCGACTCGTGGGCGGGCGTCCTCGCGCCGGATGACTACGAGCGATCGGTCCTCCCGTGGACCGCGCGCCTCTTCGCGGCGCTCGCCGAGGCGAACGTCCCGCGCATCCACTTCGCCACAGGCAACCCCGCGCTCCTGTCGCTCCTCGCCTCGGTCGGCTGCGAGGCGGTGAGCGTGGACTGGCGCGCGCCGCTCGACCGCGCCTGGGAGGCCATCGGCGACCGGGCCATCCAGGGTAATCTCGACCCGGCGGTCTGTCTTGCGCCGTGGCCCGTGGTGGAGGACCGCGTCATCGACGTGCTGCGCCGCGCGCGCGGCCGTCCGGGGCACGTCTTCAACCTCGGACACGGCGTGCTGCCGGAGACCGAGGCCGACACGCTCGCGCGCATCGTCGAGGTCGTGCGCGCCCGGACGGCGCTGGCCGCCGCATGAGGACCGGTGTGCTCCTCATGACCTACGGCGCGCCGCAGGACGAGGCAGACCTGACGCGGTATCTCGCCGCCGTCCGCGGCGGCCGCGAGCCCGACGCGGAGCTCGTGCGCGAGATGGCGCGGCGCTACGCGGTCATCGGCGGCTCGCCGCTCATCGCGCGGACGCAGGCACAGGCTGCGGCGCTCGAGCGCGAGCTCGGCGCCGGGTACCTCGTGTCAGCCGGCATGCGCTTCTCCGACCCGTCGATCGACGCCGCCGCGCTAGACCTCTTGGCGCGTGGCGCGACGCGCCTCGCGGGCATCGTGCTCTCGCCGCAGTGGTCGCCCACGCTCATGGGCGGGTACGAGCGCGCGCTGCGATCCGCCGGCGCGTCCTGCGAGTTGCCGGTCGCACTGGCGGGCGCGTGGCATCGCGAGCCGCTCTTCATCGACGCGCTCGCGGCGCTGGTGGGCGAGGCGCTGCGCGACATGCCCGAGGCGATGGTCCTGCTGACGGCGCACAGCCTGCCCAGGCGTGTCTTCGACGCAGAGCCCGACTACATCGCGCAGCTCCGCGCCACCGGCGAGCTCGTCGCGCGCGCCGCCGGGCTCGCGTCCGAGCGCTGGCGGTGGGCCTATCAGAGCGCGGGGCACACCCAGGAGGAGTGGCTGCGGCCCGACCTGATGGAGCTCTTCCCCGAGATCGCGGCATCGGGCGCGCGCGATGTGGTCGTCGCCCCGGTGCAGTTCCTCTCCGACCACCTCGAGGTCCTCTACGACCTCGACGTCGCCGCGGCACAGCAGGCCGCCGCCGCCGGCCTGCGCTATCACCGCATCCGCATGCCCAACACCGACCCCCGCTTCATCCGCGCGCTCGCCGCCGTGGCCCGCGCTGCGGAGACGCCGCTACTCGACGCGGTGCGCGCGGGCGCGCGAGACGTGCGCGGGTAGCTCGCGACCCAGCTGCGCGGCGAGCCATTCCGCCGTCGCGACGGTCGCATCCAGATCCACGCCGGTCGCGATGCCCGAACCGCGGCAGAGCCAGAGCAGATCCTCGGTGGCGAGGTTGCCACCGGCCATCTTCGCGAATGGCGAGCCGCCGATGCCGCCGGTGGACACGTCGAACGTGGTGATGCCCCGTGCGAGCGCGACGAGCACGTTCGCGAGGGCCTGGCCATACGTGTCATGGAAGTGCAGCGCGATGCGCTCGAGCGGGAGGCCCGCAGGAGCGAGCGCGACCAGCAGGGCATCGACCTCGCCCGGGGCGCCCACGCCGCTGGTGTCGCCGAGCGAGAGGTCGTCGCAGCCCATCTCGAGGAGCCGCTTCGCGCAGTCGGCGACCGTCGCGGGCGCCGTGGGCCCGTCCCACGGATCGGCGATCACCATCGAGAGGTAGCCGCGCACGCCCAGCCCGGCATCCTTCGCGCGGCGCACGA
>DASSPF010000135.1:0-4899 GCA_035699805.1 Candidatus Limnocylindria bacterium
CACCGAGATGGTCATGCCCGGCGACAACGTGAACCTCACCGTCACGCTCATCACCCCGATCGCCCTCGAGGAGGGCCTGCGCTTCGCCATCCGCGAAGGCGGCCGCACCGTGGGCGCGGGCGTCGTGACGAAGATCATCGAGTAGGCGGATATAGGAAATGGCGAAGGACAACCGACCGATCATCACGCTCGCGTGCACGACCTGCCGGTCGCGCACCTATGGCACCACGAAGAACCGGAAGAACGACCCGGACCGTCTCGAGATGTCGAAATTCTGCCCGCGCTGCCGGAAGCACACAGCGCACCGCGAGACCAGGTAGGAGAATAGGTATGACGCTCTTGGCGACGCGCGGGACGCGCAGTGCCTCGCGGCTTCGCCGCTCGGCTGCGCGTCACGGCGGTACTCGGGCCTTCGGGCCCTCGTCCGCCGTATGCGGCGCCGAGGCGCCGCATACGGCGGTAGCTCAACTGGCAGAGCCCTGGTCTCCAAAACCAGTGGTTGAGAGTTCGAGTCTCTCCCGCCGTGCCGAGGGGAGCCGCTGATGGCCGGCACCCCGGTCCAGCGCCGCCGGATCGGCCTGGTGGCGTTCGCGCAGGAATGCTGGGCCGAGCTGCAGAAGGTCACCTGGCCGACGCGCGAGACGATCGTGCGGCTCACGGTCATCGTGCTGGTGATCTCGGCGATCATCGCCGTGTACATCTTCGCCTTCGACAACCTGTTCACGCGCACGATCACCGAGGGCATCGTCGGCGTGCCGGGGGCATCCCCGACGCCGGCGCCGCAGCCGTAGCCGAGACGAGGTAGGAGGCCGAGTGGACGAGCAGGAGCGCAAGGACGAGCAGGCCGAGGACGCGGCCGCGGAGGCGACGCCGCTCGACGAGGTCGATGCCGCGAAGCTGTCTGACGAGGCCGCGGCCCAGGCCGCGCGCGCGTTCCTCGGGACTGCCGAGCCGGAGGAAGAGGTCTCGGTGGACGAGGCCAAGAAGCTCCTGCGGCGCGCCGGTGCCGTGGCCGAAGCGGAGCCCGCGGAGGCCGCCGAGGCGCCCGTGGCCGAGCCCGAGCCGCAGATCGCGCCCGCACCGACCGAGCCGAGCCAGGACGGGCGCCGTTGGTACGTCATCCACACCTACTCGGGGTACGAGAACAAGGTGAAGACGAACCTCGAGCACCGCATCCAGTCCATGGATATGGGCGACAAGATCTTCCAGGTCCTCGTGCCGACCGAAGAGGAGATCGAGATCAAGAACGGCAAGCGCCACCCTGTGGAGCGCAAGATCTTCCCGGGGTATGTGCTCGTCGAGATGGTGATGAGCGACGACTCCTGGTACGTCGTGCGGAACACGCCGGGTGTCACGAGCTTCGTGGGCAGCGGCAACAAGCCGACCGAGCTCTCTGACACCGAGGTCCGCGCGATCCTGCGGCAGATCAAGCTCGACGCGCCCAAGTACAAGGTCGCCTTCTCCAAGGGCGAGGCCGTGCGCGTCACCGACGGTCCGTTCACCGATCTCCACGGTGTGGTGGACGAGGTGAACCCCGAGCGCAACAAGGTGAAGGTGCTCGTCTCGATCTTCGGTCGCGAGACCCCGGTCGAGCTCGACTTCCTGCAGATCGAGAAGTTGGTGAAATAGGAAATGGCGAAGAAGATCAAGGCCGTCGTCAAGGTCCAGATCGCGGCGGGCAAGGCCACCGCGGCACCGCCCGTGGGCACCGCGCTCGGCCCGCACGGCATCAACATGGGCCAGTTCATCAAGGAGTACAACGAGCGCACCGCGCCGCTCGCCGGCACGGTCGTCCCCGCGGTGGTGACGATCTTCGAGGATCGCTCGTACACGTTCATCACGAAGTCCCCGCCCGCGGCCGACCTCATCCGCAAGGAGGCCGGCATCGAGAAGGGCTCGGGCAAGCCGAACAAGGACAAGGTGGGGAAGATCTCGAAGGCGGCGGTGAAGAAGATCGCCGAGACGAAGATGAACGACCTCAACGCGACCTCGGTGGAGGCCGCGATGAAGATGGTCGAGGGCACCGCGCGCAGCATGGGCGTGGAGATCAGCGGCTAGCAGCAGACCTTCCCGCCGGCAGGCGGGCGTACACCGCGCGTGAGACGGTAGGCCAAAGGGCCGGAGGAGTGACATGGCAGCCAAGCACGGCAAGCGCTATCGCGAGCTCGCGACCAAGATCGAGCGTGGCCACGAGTACCCGCCCGCCGAGGGCGTGCGGCTCGTGAAGGAGACCAGCGGCGCGAAGTTCGACACCACGGTGGAGATCCATCTCCGCATGGGTGTCGACCCCAAGCAGGCCGACCAGATGGTCCGCGGCGCCGCGGTCCTTCCGCACGGCACCGGCAAGACCGTCCGCGTCATCGTCTTCGCCCAGGGCGACCGCGCGCGTGACGCGCAGGCCGCCGGCGCCGACGCCGTGGGCACCGACGACCTCGCCAAGCGCATCGAGGGCGGCTGGCTCGACTTCGACGTGGCCATCGCCACACCGGACCTTATGGGTCAGGTCGGCAAGCTCGGGCGCGTGCTGGGCCCGCGCGGGCTCATGCCCAACCCCAAGTCCGGCACCGTGACGCTCGACGTGGCGAAGGCGGTGAAGGACGCCAAGGGCGGCCGCATCGAGTTCCGCGTGGACAAGACCGGCGTGATCCACACGATCGTGGGGAAGTCCTCGTTCTCCGAGCAGGCTCTCGTAGAGAACCTCGCGACGGTGATGGACGCGATCACCCGCGCCCGTCCGACCGGCGTGAAGGGCGACTACATCCGCTCGGTGCACATCACCAGCACGCACGGGCCGAGCGTGAAGCTCGACCTCGGCGCGGCACTGGCGCTCTCGAGCCGCGCGACCGCATAATTGTCCTAGCGACAGTTTCATAGCCAAAGAAGCCGGCCCCCCGCGTGAGCGGGGATAAGTCCTGCGGAGGCAAGAGTGAGCGCGGCGGTGCCGCGCACGCCCTCGTCCTCCGCATGCTCGGAGACGAGGGCTTTCGTTTTTCAAGGAGGGCGAATGGCGAAGATCAAGACCGGACCAAAGGTGAAGCGCAAGGGCGGCGGCGTGCCGGCGAAGAGCCGCGCGGTCGACGCGCTCGCGGTCCAGCTGGGCGCCTCGACGGCGCTCATCGTCACCGAGTACCGCGGCCTCAAGGTGGGGGAGCTCCAGGACCTGCGTAAGCGGCTGCGCCCGCGCGGCGTGGAGTACCACGTCGTGAAGAACAGCCTGCTGACGCGCGCGGCGTCCAAGACCGGGCGCGACGGGCTGGCGAAGCTCCTGGGTGGTCCCACCGCGATCGCGATGTCCAGCGGCGACGAGGTCGAGCTCGCGAAGGGCATCACCGACGAGGTGAAGACGCTGAAGGCGCTCAAGATCGTCGGCGGGCTCCTCGGCGGGCAGGCCGTCACGCCGGAAGAGATCCAGTCCCTGGCGAGACTCCCCGGCCGCGCGTATCTGCAGGGGCAGATCGTCGGCAGCATCCAGGCACCGCTCGGTCAGCTGACCGGGCTCCTCCAGGCACCGTTCCAGAACCTCATCCACGTGCTGACCGCGCGGTCGGCCTAACAGAGAAGGAGAGCAACACATGGCAGTCGAGACCAATCCGAAGTTCGACAAGCTCGCGGGCGAGCTCGAGTCCTGGTCGATCCTGGAGATCGCCCAGTTCGGCAAGTTCCTCCAGGAGCGCTGGGGCGTGTCCGCGGCACCGGTCGCCGTGGCGGCCGCGGCGGGCGCTGGTGGCGGCGGGGCCGCCGCGGCCGAGGCCGAGGAGAAGACCGAGTTCACGGTCATCCTGAAGGACGCCGGCGCTTCCAAGATCAACGTCATCAAGACGGTCCGCGAGATCACCGGGCTGGGCCTCAAGGAGGCCAAGGACCTGGTGGACGGCGCGCCCAAGCCGATCAAGGAGAACCTCGGCAAGGACGAGGCCGAGGCGATCAAGAAGAAGCTCGAGGAGGCCGGCGCGGGCGTCGAGCTCAAGTAACGACCGCTCGGTTGTTCTGCTGCCAGAACTGGTAGCGCAACCGGGCACCGATATCGTTCTCCGAGCGGATCCGCCGTCTAGGTCGGTGGGTTCGCGAAAGGTGCCGGACCGGGGCCCGCAAGGGCTCCGGTTTGGTTTTCTAGGGGTCGGAGCGTCTCAGCCAGCGATGACCGGCAGGCGCTCGTAGGTGGTGCCGAACACCTCGCGCGCGTCCACCGCCAGGTGCGTGGCGAGGATCTCCTGGTACACCGAGCGGAAGTCCACGCTGTACCCGAGGTTGCCGGTCACGTCGAGCGCCGCCAGGCTCGGAAGCTCGCCGTACACCCCGGCCTTCACCGTGTCGCCCACCAGGAACACCGGCGCCGCGGTGCCGTGATCGGTCCCGCCGCTGGCATTCTCCCTGGGGCGGCGCCCGAACTCCGACCAGGTCGCCACGAGCACCCGGTCGCTCATCCCGTGCGCCGCGAGGTCGGCGTAGAAGGCTGAGAGCGACTGGTCCAGCGCGCGCATGAGGCTGTCGTGGCGCTGCTGCTGGCCCTCGTGCGTGTCGAAGCCGCCGAGGGTCGCGTGGATGATCTTCACGCCGGTCCCCGAGACGATGAGCTGCGCCGCGAGCTGGAGCGCCGCCGCGAGCGGGTTGCGCTGGCCACCGGAATACGAGGCCATCGGCGTGTAGGCGGCGGCCGAGGCCTTGATCTGCGCCACGGTGTCGCGCGCTGTGGCCACGGCGGTATCGAAGAGCGCGCCGTAGATCCCGGGCGTGCCGGTGTAGAGCGCGCCGAGCGCACGCTCCATGTCGGCGCCCCCGTTGAAGGTGAACGACTGCTGGCTGTGGACCACGGTGAGGCTCGCCTCGAGGTCGCGGAGCGCGCCGGGCACGTCGGTGGAGCCGCAGGCGCAGCCCACCAGCGGGTGGCCAGCGGAGTCG
>DASSPF010000136.1:0-7100 GCA_035699805.1 Candidatus Limnocylindria bacterium
GCGGTGCTGAACAGCGAGCGCGAGGCGCGCGGGCTGCCGACGGTCCGGTTCGGGATCGGGATCCACACCGGCGACGTCGTGCTCGGCCAGGTGGGACTCCCCGAGCGGTCCGACTACACCGCGATCGGCGACACCGTGAACACCGCGTCGCGCATGGAGTCGCTCAGCAAGGAGTACCAGGTGGACAGCGTGCTGTCCGATGCCACCGCGACGCACCTTGACGGCGCGGCCGCGCTCCTGCGTCCGCTTGGTGAGGCGATGGTGCGCGGCAAGGCCGTGGCCATGCGCGTGTTCACACTCCGCTAGCGCTCGGACCGGCTGGACGCGGACTCACTGGCGCAGCACCGAGAGGCCGGGTGGCGAGGTCTTGAGCCAGGAGCGGTCGCGCACGAGCGCGTCGATCGTCGCGACGAGCTCCTGGGCCGCGCGCGAGAGGCGCCGGTCGCGGCGGTGCGCGATGCCGATGGTGCGCGTGAGCGCCCCATGCGCGAAGCGCACGGGGCGAAGGGGACCGCGCGGCTCCACGACCAGGCTCGGCACGATCGCGGCGCCCAGCCCGGCCGCGGTCAGGCGCAGCACGCCGTCCATCTCGCCGCCCTCCACCGCCAGGGTCGGCGTGAATCCGGCGGCCCGGCACGCCGCTTCGGTCGCCGAGCGCAGGTCATAGCCCTCGCGGAACATCACCAGCGGCACATCGCGCAGGTCCGACACCGCGAGCATGCGCCGCTTCGCGAGGGGGTGCGTGGCCGCGAGCGCGACGACGAGCTCCTCACGGAGCAGCGGCTCCGTCTGGAGGACCTCCTGTCGCACCGGCAGGATGACCAGTGCGACATCGAGCGCGCCCTCCTCGAGCGCGCGCACGAGGTCGCCCGATCCGGCCTCGCGCAGCACGAGGTCGACGCCCGGATACGCGTGATGGAAACGGGCCAGCACCGGCGGGACCAGCGTTGCCGCGAGGCTCGGTGTCGCCCCGAGCGCGAGTCGGCCACGGACCAGACCGCCTGCCTCGCGCAGCTCCATCGAGGCCGCTTCGACGTCGGCGAGGATGCGTCGGGCGTGCGGGAGCAGCGCTTCGCCCGCGGCCGTGAGCGTGAGGTTGCCCTTCATGCGGTGGAACAGCTCGCTCCCCAGCTCGGTCTCGAGGCGGCGGACCTGGGCGCTCACCGAGGGCTGTGCGATGCCAAGGTCGCGCGCGGCGCGGGTGAAGTGTCGCTGCTCGGCGACGGCCAGGAAGCAGCGCAGGTGACCGATCTGCACCACCATAGCCTAGACCTATGGAAACCAGAGCGTCCATGTATTTGTCTTCTGACAGGTAACCGCCTACGGTCGCTCGACCGGAGGTGAGGCGCGTGGCGACGATCGCGGACGTCCGCAAGCGGCCCCATGAGCGGAAGGACCTGTGGTGGCTCGAGCCGCTCTGGATCGTCACCGCCCTCGGCGCGTTCATCGTCTACTCGCTCTTCGTCAGCGTCGCGAACACCAACTACTTCGCCGATCCGTACCTCTCGCCCTTCTACTCGCCCTGCCTGGCCTCGTCGTGCGCGCACCCGACGGTCCCGCTGTTTGGCGACTGGTACAACCTCTCCCCGGCCTTTCTCATCCTCGGCTCGCCGCTGCTCTTCCGCACGACCTGCTACTACTACCGCCGCTCGTATTACCGCGCGTTCTTCTGGTCGCCGCCGGCGTGTTCGGTCCCCGATGCACGCGCGAAGTACAGCGGCGAGACGAGGTTCCCGTTCATCCTCCAGAACCTCCATCGCTACGCGCTGTACATCACCATTCCCGTCGTCGCGTTCCTGTGGTGGGACGCGCTCCTCGCGTTCAACTTCGACGGACGTTTCGGCATCGGACTGGGGACGGTGATCATGGTGGTGAACGTGCTGCTCCTGTCGGGCTACACGTTCGGCTGTCATGCCGCCCGGTACCTCGTTGGCGGCTACCTCGACTCGTTCCACGGCAAGTCGCTGCGCTTCCGGCTCTGGGAGCTCGCCACGAAGCTGAACGAGCGTCACTCGCGCTGGGCCTGGGTGAGCATGTTCGGCGTCGGCCTCACCGACCTGTACATCCGTCTCGTGGCGATGGGCGTGATCACCGACCCGAGGATCGTGTTCTAGTGGCCGAGAGCATCCGGCGGTACGAATATGACGTCGTCGTCATCGGTGCGGGCGGCGCGGGGCTGCGCGCCGCGATCGAGGCGAAGACCATGGGCGTCCGCACCGCGCTCATCTGCAAGTCGCTCCTCGGGAAGGCGCACACCGTCATGGCCGAGGGTGGCATCGCCGCGGCGATGGGGAACGTGTGGAAGGAGGACAACTGGAAGGTCCACTTCCGCGACACCATGCGCGGCGGCAAGCTCCTGAACAACTGGCGCATGGCGCAGATCCACGCCCAGGAGGCGCCCGATCGCGTCCTGGAGCTCGAGGAGTGGGGCGCGCTCTTCGACCGCACGGAGGACGGGCTCATCCTCCAGCGCGACTTCGGCGGTCATCGCTACGCGCGCCTCGCGCACGTGGGCGACCGCACCGGACTGGAGATGATCCGCACGCTCCAGCAGCACGCGGTCCACCACGGCATCGACGTCTTCATGGAGACGACGATGTACCGGCTGCTCAAGGAGGACGGCCGCGTCTCGGGCGTGATCGGCTATGAGCGCCAGAGCGGTGCGCTCGTGCTGTTCCGCGCCAAGGCCGTCGTGCTCGCCACCGGCGGTGTGGGGAAGGCCTGGAAGATCACCTCCAACTCGTGGGAGTACACGGGCGACGGCTTCGGTATGGCCCTCGACGCGGGGGCGGATCTCATGGACCTCGAGATGACCCAGTTCCACCCCACCGGGATGGTCTGGCCCACGAGCGTCCGCGGCCTGCTGGTGACCGAGGGCGTGCGTGGCGACGGTGGCACGCTCCGGAACGCGAGCGGCGAGCGCTTCATGTTCAACTACATCCCGGCATTCTTCCGCGCCGAGACCGCCGACACGGAGGCGGAGGCCGACCGCTGGTACGAGGACAAGAAGAACAATCGCCGCACCCCGGATCTGCTGCCGCGCGACGAGGTCGCGCGCGCGATCAACGCCGAGGTGAAGGCCGGGCGCGGGAGCCCGCACGGTGGCGTGTTCCTGGACATCGCCACGCGCCGGTCCGCGGACTACATCAAGCGCCGGCTGCCGTCGATGTACCACCAGTTCATGCAGCTCGCCGGCGTGGACATCACCAAAACGGCGATGGAGGTGGGCCCGACGCTGCACTACATCATGGGCGGCGTCCGTGTCGACGCCGACTCCACCCAGTCGAGCGTGCCGGGTCTCTTCGCCGCGGGCGAGGTCGCCGCCGGGATGCACGGCGCGAATCGGCTGGGCGGCAACTCGCTCTCGGATCTCCTCGTCTTCGGGCGTCGTGCCGGTCTCTATGCGGCCGAGTACGCCAAGCGTCTTGCGCGCATGCCCGCGCTCGATGAGACCGAGGTCGAGCGGCTGGCCACGGACATCACGGCTCCCCTCGAGCGCCGCGAGGGTGAGAACGCCTACACACTGCACACCGAGCTCACCGAGGCGATGCAGGAGCTGGTCGGCATCATCCGCACCCGGGAGGAGCTCGAGCAGGCGCTCGTGCGGATCGACGCACTCCGCGGTCGCGCGGAGCGCGCGGCGGTGAGCGGCGGGCGCACCTACAACCCCTCCTGGCACCTCGCGATCGATCTGCGCACCATGCTCCGTGTCGCCGAAGCGGTCGCGCGGTCGGCGCTCATGCGCGAGGAGAGCCGTGGCGGGCACACTCGCGACGACTTCCCCAAGCCGGACGCCGAATGGGGCAAGAAGAACGTGGTCACCCGGCTGCGCGACGGTGGGCTCGATCTGCGCACGGAGCCGATCCCCGTGGTCCCCGAGGAGCTGCAGGTGCTGCTGGGCGAGGACAAGCCGACGGGCTCCGTCGCCGTGCCAGCGGCGGCGGGGGTGGATCGACATGGCTGATGTGACGATGCGCATCTTCCGCGGCGACCAGGACGGTGGCGAGCTCGTCGAGTACACCGTCCCGACCGATCCCGGCATGGTCGTGCTCGACGTGGTGCACCGGATCCAGGCGACCGAGGCGCCGGACCTCGCGGTGCGCTGGAACTGCAAGGCGGGGAAGTGCGGGTCGTGCAGCGCCGAGGTGAACGGTGCGCCGAAGCTCATGTGCATGACGAGGATGGACACGTTCGCGGAGGGCGAGACGATCACGGTGACGCCGGTGAAGACCTTCCCGGTGATCCGCGACCTGGTGACCGACGTGTCGTTCAACTACGAGGTGGCGAAGACCATCCCCGCATTCCGGCCGAAGCCGAAGGAGGCAGACGGCACGCGCCGCATGTTCCAGGAGGACATCGAGCGGGTGCAGGAGTTCCACAAGTGCATCGAGTGCTTCCTGTGCCAGGACGTCTGCCATGTCATCCGCGACCACGAGGAGAACAAGGCGGCGTTCGCGGGGCCGCGCTTCTTCGTGCGGCTCGCCGCGCTCGAGATGCATCCGCTGGACACCAACGACCGGACCGAGCTCATCCGGCAGAAGCACGGCCTGGGCTTCTGCAACATCACCAAGTGCTGCACCGAGGTCTGCCCCGAGCACATCCACATCACCGACAACGCGATCATCCCACTGAAGGAGCGCGTGGTGACGAGCACCTACGATCCCATCGGCTGGGCGCTGCGACGCATGCGCGGGAAGGCCGCGTCGCTCGGCGCGGGCGAGCCGGAGCCGCCGTCCGGATCGTGAGATGAGCGAGGAGCGGGTCTCCCGCAACGAGCAGGACCCGCCTTCCAGCGAGGATCAGCCCGCGGGATGGGGCAGCCGTCACGCGTTCCAGGTCGTCGCCGGCATCGTCATGGCGCTGCTGCTGTTCGCCTTCGTCATCCAGCCGGCCGTCGCCCGCGGCGGCCTCGGCGAGATCGTCATCGTCGCTGCGATCTTCCTCGCGATCATCCTCGTGGAGCGCTGGCTCCGCACCCGCTAGCGCGGCGGTGGGCTGATGCCCGCCTGACGCCGGGGTGCGCGACGGCGAGTGCTAGGCTGCCGCCCCGAGGGGCGAACGTGAAACCAGTTCCGCGCACAGCCGTCGTACTCGTCGGCGTCACCGTCGTCCTCGCGCTTCCGTACCTGGTGGTGGGAGCCTTCGACGTGGTCGACGCCCGCGCGCGCGTCGAGATCGTCGTCGTGCTCCTCGGGCTCGCGTTCCTGCTGTCCCTCCGGCCGATCCGCGTCCAGCCGAACACCGAGCTCAGCCCCTCCGACGTCGCGGTCCTCGCCAGCGTCGTCTTCCTCACGCCGGGCGCCGCCGCCCTGGTCGCAGCGGGCGGCCGCTGCCTCGCCGATCTCGTCGGGCGCAAGCGTCCGATCCAGGTGGTGCGCAACGCGGCGGCCGTGGCGCTGGCCACGGGTGCCGCGGCCTCCGTCTATCGGCTCGTCATCGGTGACGCCGCCGCGGCCGCCGACCCTGCGGCGGCCACGATCCTCGCGGGCGTGGCCGCGGTGCTCGCTCTGGTCGGCATGGACATCACGCAGATCGTCGCGCTCCAGCGCGCGCTCGGCTCGTTCGCCTTCGACTCGACGGCACGGCAGTGGGTCTCGCGCACCGTCCGGGCGCAGCTGCTCTGGAGTCTGGTCGCGATCATCACGGTGGAGGTCGTGCTCATCGAACCGTGGTTCCTGGTCCCCGGGATCCCACTGTTCGTCCTCGGATACATGGAGATCCGCGCGCGGTTCGCGGCCGAGCGCCGCGCGCGGTTGCTCGCGGCGCTGGTGGACGTGAGCCACGCCGTCGCGATGTCGCTCGACCCGGTGACGGTGTTCCGCGACGTCTTCGCTCAGGTCCGGAAGGCGCTCGACGTCGATGCGTTCTACGTCGCCATCGCCGACCAGCCGCGGGGCATGCTCTCCTTCCGCTACCTGTACGAGAACGGCCATGAGATCGAGCCGGAGGAGAGTCCCATCGAGGGCACCCTCGCGGGCATCTGTATCGCGCGCGATGCGCCGATCCTGCTGCGGGACGTGGACCGTGACCGCACGCGTCTTGGCCTGCCGGAGCGCAGCGCCTGGGGCACGCTCGTCGAGCGCTCGCTGATGGTCGCGCCACTGCGCCTCCAGGGACGTCCGATCGGCGCGATCTCGGTCCAGAGCGTGCGGGCGAACGCGTACGACGGGGGCGACCTCGAGCTCCTCGCGGCGATCGGCAACGAGGCGGCGACCGCCATCGAGCGGGCCGACCTGTACGCGCGCACGACGGCGCTCTCGCGGCGCCTCTTCGACCTGCACCGGCTGGGTGTCGAGCTGGCGGAGCACAAGGAGCTCGCGTCGCTGGTGAAGGCCTTCGCGACGTCGGTCCAGCGGGTCATGGGCGCGTCCGCCGCGGCGATCTATCTGGACGCCGGCGACCGCCTCGAGTTCTCGTTCACGACGGGCAACGACACGACCGACATCCTCACCCTGCCCAAGTCGAGCCCGGCCATCGCCCGGCTTGTGGACAGTGCAGAGGGTGTCGAGCTGCACGATCGCGACGGTGAGAGCGAGCAGGCGCGCCAGATGCTGCGCCGCTTCGGCCACCGCTCCGTCTTCCTCCAGCCGCTCCGCGCCGCGGACCGCCTCGTCGGCGTGCTGTTCGTCACGTGGCGGGAGGCGCACCCCGTCGCCGCCGAGGAGCGCGAGCTGCTCGGCGTCCTCGCCGGGATCGGCGCGGCGCAGATCCGCTCGAGCGAGCTGTACCGGGAGCTCGAGGACGCGTACCTCTCCACGGTCTCCACGCTCACCGCCACGATCCAGGCACGCGACCAGTACCGCGAGGACCATCAGCGGCGGGTGGCCGCGGACGCGGTGGCGCTTGGACAGCGTCTCGAGTTCGGTGAGGAGGAGCTGCGCGACCTCCGCTATGCCTCCCTCTTCCACTCGATCGGGAAGATCGCCGTACCGGCGGGCCTGCTCGCCAAGCGCGGGCCGCTCACGCGTGAGGAGCGCGCGGTCGTCGAGGAGCATCCCATCCTCGGTGCTCGGATCCTCGAGTCGATCGCGTTCCTGCAGGGCGTCGTCCCCATCGTGCGCGCCGCGAACGAGCGCTACGACGGGACGGGCTATCCGGAC
>DASSPF010000137.1:0-2876 GCA_035699805.1 Candidatus Limnocylindria bacterium
AACCCGATGCAGTACTCGGTCCCCTGGACGTCGTTGTCCATGGTCTTGGGGACCGCGATGAGCGACACCCCGCGGCGGCGGAGGACCTCGGAGAAGGAGAGGGTGTCGTCGCCGCCGATCGTCACCAGATGATCGAGCCCCAGCGATTCGATGTTCCGCAGGACGATCGGCGTGAGGTCGAAGCGGTCGTCGGCGACGGCGAGCCGGGCGCGCTCCGCGTCGTCGAGGTGCGCCGGCAGCCGCTCGGCCTGCATGCGCGCGGGGTTGGTGCGCGTCGTATGCAGGATCGTGCCGCCGGTCCGATCGATCGTGCGGGTGTTCGCGCGGTCGAGCGGCCGGACGTACGTGGGGTCTGGCTCGCGGCCGGGACGCATGTGCGTGAGACCCTCCCAGCCGCGGCGGATGCCGACCACGCTGTACCCGAGCTCGGTGGAGCGGTACACGACGCTCTTGATGACCGCGTTCAGCCCGGGGACGTCGCCGCCGCCGGTGAGGATCCCGATGCGCATCCTCGTGATGCTAGGCGTGTCGGCCGCCTCAGCGCTCCGGCGCGCGCATGATCCGACCGTCGCGTTTCGACACCGTCGTGTCGACCGTGAGCTCGCCCGCCACCGCGGTGATGGTGTACGCGCCCGGTGGCGCGGTCCCCTCGATGGACCCGAAGTGCGCGCCCTGGGGCGACACGACCAGCTCCTGCGTGTCGTCGACATGGCGCGATCGGATGCGAAGGGTGACGGCAGCGTCCGGCGCGAAGCCGTAGAGGAGGTAGCTCGCCCCGGTGCCGTCGGCCCCCGGAACGACCGTCACGATGCCGCGCGCGCTCGGCAGCGCAGCGGTCATGCGGTCCGGAAGGCTCCGCTCGAAGGCCTCGAACGACCCGCCCGTGAGCGACATGTACGCGCGTGCGACGCTCTCGCCGGCGCGGATACGGGCGTACAGGCGCGCCATCGCGGCCGCGCCGATGTCCTCACGCAGGAGCTCGGTGACGCGCGCCGCCTGCTGGTACTTGTAATAGCCGATCCAGTCCACGAGCGAGTTCCACTGCAGCTGCGTCACGAGCGCGCCCAGCGGGAGAAGCGTCCCCGTCGCCGCCATGGAGCCGGCCTCGTAACGCACGCGCACGAGCCGCCAGTCCGCGCCCGGGATGAGCGCCTCGGCGAGGCGCGCCTGTCCCTCGTTCAGCCACGCCGGGATGAGATCGCAGCGCGGCGCGCAGGCCTCCGCCGCGACGACGTGGGTGAGCTCGTGCCGGATCGCGGCGATCGGGCGTCGCTCGCGCACGGCGTCCCAGTTCACCGCGATGACGCGCACGCTCGGCTCGAAGAAGGCGACCGAGTTGTCGGCCACGAATTCCGCCGTGAGGCCGCCGTAGCCGAAGAGCCGCCGCACGCCCGCCACGTAGCGCTCGCGGTCGGCGAGGACGTGGATGACCGCGCGCTCGCGCAGTGTCCACGCGAACTCGCGCTGCACCGCGGCCACGTCCTCGGCCACCTGAGCGGCGATCGCGGCGATCTCGTCACGCGGGATGGCCGCGTCGGCGTGGAGGAGCACGCCGTCGAGGCACAGGGCGATGGCGGGCGCCGCCGGTGCGCCGGGGTCGCAGAGCGGGAGCGCGATCGGAGTGGGGCCGGGCGTCGCCGTCGCGCGCGGAGCGCTTGCTGGCGGGGATGGCGCGACGGCGGCCGTCGGGGTCACGGGAGGCGGCGAGCCTCCCGCGGGTGGCGCGGGCGCGCAGGCGCCCAGCACGGCCGCGAGGGTGAGAAGGGCCGTCGGCGGTCGCATCGTTGGTACATGGTGAACGGCGCGCCGGTCGTGGCGCGCCGTTCACGGGCGCGAGGAGGGGGAATTGAGGACGAACTGACCGGGGCTAGTCGAAGTGGCCGTAGGTGAATTCGACCCTGGCCCAGAACTCCTCGGGCGACAACCCGCTGAGCGCCAGGGCCTTGATGCAGGCGTCGCTCGAGCGGCTGCGCGATTCTCCGCACTCCTGGACCAGGAGGTTCAGGGTCGACGAGGTGGCGCTGGGCTTGGGCGTCGCGCTCGCGCTGGGCTTCGGCGTGGCGCTCGCGGTGGGCTTTGGCGACGCGCTCCGCGCGGCGAGGTAGCGCTCGAACTTGGCGTGGAAGTCGGCGTCGTTCATCCCGATCAGCGACTGGGCCTTCTCGCACTCGGCGCTGTGCTCGTCGCCGGTCGCGAGGCACTTCTCGAACCATGTCCAGAAGTCCGCGCCGTCCTTCGCCGCGAGCTTCGCCTTGAACTTCGCCTCGAAGTCGGCGCGGCTCATGCCCGAGAGCGTGTACGCGGTCTGGCAGACGTCGCTGCGGAGATCGCGCGTCGCCAGGCACTTCTCGAAGTAGGTCCAGAACTGTGACTGCTGGAGGGCGGCGAGCTTCGCCTTGAACTTCGCCTCGAAGTCGGCGCGGCTCATGCCCGAGAGCGTGTACGCGGTGTGGCAGACGTCGGTGTTGATGTCGGCGGTGGCCAGGCACTTCTCGAAGTAGGTCCAGAAGTCGGCGGCGGGACCCGTCTGGGGCTTGGCGGTCTTGGCGACCACCGGGAGCGGCGTCTTCGTCGGCGCTGCCGTCGGCTCCTCGGCTGGCCCCGCCGTCGGCGCGGGGGTCGGCAGGAGCTCCGGGAACATCTTCGCGACGATCTTCTGGCGGAAGTCGTCGCGCGACATGCCGCTCTTCGCGTGCGCGAAGCCACAGGCGGTGCTGTCGGGATCCATGCTGTCGAGGCACGCGAGGAGCAGCGTCTCGAAGTCGAGCTGCGTGGCCCCGTCGGGGTCGGGCGTGTGCGTGGGCGTCGGCTGGTTCAGTGCGGCACCGCGGCCGCCGGCCATCTCGAGTGCCGGCGCGACGACCGCCGTCGCGGCG
>DASSPF010000138.1:0-7980 GCA_035699805.1 Candidatus Limnocylindria bacterium
GCGGCAGATATCGTGCGCGAAGGTCGGGTGGGCGTTCCCGGTGTAGACGGCGAGTCCCCGCTCGTACACAGGTCTCCCCTCCTGGCTCCTCGTGCTGGGCGGCGCGCCTGCAACGGAAGTATATGGGCGCTAGCCTCTGCATATGAGCATGGCGGCCGGTCACCGCGTGCGGTGGATCCTCGTCTGGACGCTCATCGTGGCGTGGTTCGTCGCGCTCGCTCTCAACCTCGGTGGCAACGGCGCGCATCTCCTGCTCCTCGCCGCGATCGCGCTCCTGGTCTACGAGCTCCTCATCCCCGAGCAGCCCCCGTCCTGACGCGGACACCCTGGAGGAACCGGTCCGGCGGCAGCGCGGCGGCACGGATCATCTCCTCGGTGCGGTCGAGCGGCTTGATCTCGTAGTGCGTGTCGGAGCCGACCGAGAAGCGCGCGCCCAGCCGGTGCGCGCGCTCCAGGAACGCACGATGGGGCACGCCGTAGGCCTCGTTCACCTCGATCGCCACGTCGTTCGCCACGCAGAGCGCGATCAGGCGCTCCTGCCACTCAGCGGGATACGCGCGCTCCGGGTCGGCGAGTGCCGCGAGCGGGCCCATCGTGGCGTGACCGAGGATGTCGATGCCGTCGCGCTCGATGCCGGTGCGGACCACCTCGAGCGTGCGTTCGCGGATGCGCTCCTGCAACGGTGCGTCCTCGAACCGCGGAGCGTCCGCGTACGAACGGATGCGGCCTTTCAGGAACGAGCCGGCGTCGTCGTAGCGGATCCACTCGCCCGGAGCGATCTCCACCTGATGGAGCGCCCCGATCACGTAGTGCAGCGCGGCCCGCGTGGTGGAGCGGAGCGGCGGAGCGACGCCCAGGTCGTACTCGAGACCGACGCGTAGCCCCAGGCGTGAGGCGTCGTCGAGATACCGCAGGACGTCGTCGTCGGTGCGCATGCGCGAGCCCCAGGGAAAGTGGTCCGAGACGCCGTGGGGCCGGACCCGCACCGTCTCGGCGCGCCGCTCGAGGCTGACGGTGCCGTCGGAGCGATCGCTGTGGATGTGGTGATCGAAGTGCGGCACTACTCGGGATGCCCTGCCCAGGCGGCCTCCACCAGGGTCCAGAGCACGCCCGAGACGAGCGTGTGGCCGCCGAGGAGCACCGGGTATGGCGCCGCGGCGGCGGCGGCCGTGAAGGCGGCGAGCGCCGGCTCGCCGATGTCCTCGGCACGGAAGAGATCCGAGGCGAAACGGTCGGCGCCGCCCGCGCGGACGCCCAGATGCGCGAAGAGCACCCGCGTGTCGAACAGCAGGCCATCTCCGAGCTCACCCATGCGCGCGAAGAAGCGCTCGGGGCCGATCTCCTCGTACAGGAAGCCGAGCGCCGTGCGAGCGTCCCCGCTCACGTCGCGCCCCGCTGCCTGCATCCCGCGCTCCTCAGCGAGCATCCGCACCCGGCAGGCGGTCTGCGACTCCAGGTACGACCATACCGGCGCGCCCACGCGGCCGGCCACGACGAGCTCGCGCTCCGGCGTCGTCACCAGATGCATGAGGGCGTCGATCCGCGCCCCGAGCTCCGGCTCCCAGCTGTCCATCCCGCGCAGCTCGGCCGGACAGGCGGGGTGTCGGCGGAGCACCGCGGCGTCGGCGGGGGTGTCGACGTCGAGCAGGGTCGCGGCGGAGCGCTCCAGCTGCCGCGAGCTGAGCCCGCCCTGCTGATGGAGCCGGCGGGGCAGCGGATTGTCGGTCGCCGGCAGCTCGATGACCGCGAGGGCCGACGCCGGCGTGAAGGCGACGAGATCGGCGGAGTGGTAGTTGTTGGACAGCACGAGCGCCTCGCTCGCCTCGAGCTCGGTGCGTATGGCGCGCAGCTCCGCGACGCTGAACAGCGCACCCGCGCCGGCGCCGATGGTGCAGACGCGCTCGATGCCGCGCGCGCGGACCAGGCCTGCGGTCTCCGCCCCGAAGTGGAACGGCGACGTGCGCGGCTCGACCACCTCGGCCCCGGCCGCGGCGAAGACGCGCGCCGCCTCGTCATCGCCGGTCACCGCGATGAGCGGCCCGAATCCTGCGTCGCCCGCGCGGCGCACGACCGACGCCCCGATCGCGACCTTGATCGCATCCAGACGCCGCTCGACCTCCGATGCGCCGCCGCGGCCGAAGAAGACGAGGAGTGCGGTGCTCACCCGCCGGACGCTACCACCCGACGTCCGATGAGCCCCTCCACCCGCGCGAGGAAGAGCAGCACCAGCAGCGTGACAGCGATCGACACGGCCACCCGCACGCCGCCATCCGGCACCTCACGCAGCACCGCGAGCCACTGTGGGTCGGTCCAGGAGAAGAGCCGCGCGGGGTCGTCGTTCACGTTCACCGGCACGGTGTCCCAGGACTGGTCGTACACCAGGGCGGCGGCGTTGAAGATCAGGAGGGACCAGGCCGCCGAGAGCCAGAGGAGGCCGCGTGTGAGCGGCGCGCGAAAGCCGCCCTCACGCACGGCCCAGGCCAGACCGAGGATGAGGACCGGCGCCAGGTCATCGAGGAAGCGCGGGCCGAACACGCGGCCGCCCCACCACTCCGCGTACGTCGCGTAGACGAAGACGAGGAGCACCCACACCAGCAGCAGCGTGCCCAGGCGACCGGCGATGTGGCCCCGCGAGAGGCGCGCCACCGCGAGGCCGCCGAGCGCGAGCAGCGCCCAGGGCTCGTAGATGAAGAGGCCGCGGCTCGGCGAGAAGAGGAGTCCGACCAGGCCCGCCAGGACCGGCGTGTCGAACGGCTTGGACCCGTAGCCCTGCTCGACCGGCGAGCCGTACGCGATCCAGTTGAACGCGAGCAGCGGCACGAGGCCGGCGGCCGCCCCGGCCAGCGCAAGAAGGGCGCTCCGCGGACGCACGCCGGTGGCGCCGAGCGCGACGGCAGCCGTGGTCTGGCGCACGACACCGCCGAGACCCAGTGCCAGGCCCGCGAGGGCGCTCCGCCGCGCCGAGAGCGGGCGCTCGACGAGCACCAGCCAGAGCGCGCACATCAGCGCGAGATGCACGCCCGCGTGCTGCCAGAGCGCCTGTGACGAGACGGTGCGGACGCTCGTGCCGAGGAAGTACAGGAGCACGAGCGCGAGGGCGGCACGCTGCGACACGAGGCGCCGCAGGACGGCCCAGAGCAGGAGCGCGGCGAGGACCTCGATGGCCGCGGCCGCGACGTGGCCGACACGCAGCAGCATCCCGAGATCGAGCGGCTCCGCGCCTGTCACGACCGCGGGCAGGAAGAACGGGATCGCGAGGAAGCCCATACCCGGCGGGAACACCGAGCACACGTGATCGTTCGGCCCGGGCGCCGGTGGCCCACCCTTGCTGCGCGGTGCCTTGGGCGGCTCGGTGGCCGTCGACTGGCCGCACGCGCGGAAGAAGTACGCCTCGGCGTCGATGCGCTCCGGAGCGCCGGCGACCCGCTGGAGCGTGTCGGATGACGGCGCGGTACGGAACACGAACTCGTCGTAGTCCACGTCGCCCTCGCGCAGGAGCGTGAACGGGAGGAGCGCGTTGGGCAGGACGTCCGGCGACCAGATGTCATGGAGGTTCGAGAACGCGAGCGCGAAGAGTAGGAGCCCGCGCATGACCCAGCGCGACCGCGGGACGCCGCTCACGCGCTGAACGCTACCTGACGGCTACTCGTCGAGCGCGACGACGTAGTGGCGCACGTCGCGGGCGCCGGCTGCGCGGCACGCGGCGGACGCCGCGGCGAGGGTGGCTCCGGTCGTCGCCACGTCGTCGACGAGCGCCACCCGCAGGCCACGGAGCGCACCCGCCTCCGCCACGAACGCGCCGCGGAGGTTCGCCGCCCGGGCAGTTCGATCGAGCTCCACCTGCGGTCGGGAAGGGCGGATGCGGCGCAGCGGCGCGCGGAGCGGCAGGCCGCAGCGCCGGGCGACCTCCGCGGCGAGGAGTCGGGACTGGTCGTAGCCGCGGTCGCGCGCACGGCCCTCGTGCAGCACCGCGGGCACGACGACGTCGAGTGCGGTGCCGCGCGCGAGATCGGCCGCGACGCGGCCGGCCAGGAGCGCCCCGAGCTCGCGGGCGAGCCCACGTTCGCCGCGGTACTTGAAGCGCCGGATCGCCGCGGCGAGGGCCCCGCCGTAGCTGCCCGCGGCGTGGAGCCGGCCGCGCCGGATGGGGTCGCAGGCGTCGATGCAGGTCTGGCAGAGCCACGCCCCGGGCATATCGCAGCCGGCACAGCGTGAGGCGAGGAGGAGGTCGATCACCCGGGCTCGATAAGGAGTTCGTCGCCGGCTTGCGTGCCCGTTCGGGCGGCCGTCCCGGAGGGGAGCTCGAGCACGTCCTGCGCCCCGCGGGCCGCGACCGCGAAGCGCCACGGTGGGAGGTCGGCGGCGACGCGGACCACCCGCCCGGAGCGATCGATGAACACCGCGTCGATCGGGAAGCGCATGAGCCACATCGTGATCGTCGACGTGCGCGTGATGAGGAGGCCCTCTCCGTCCGCGAGGCGTGCGCGCGGGATCAGGCCGAACGCTCGGGTGAAGAACGAGTCGGCAACAGCGCAGCGGGTGGCGAGGACCGTCCCCCGGGTCTGGTTGCGGACACGGCGCGTCGAGCGACCGACGCTAGACGCTCCCACACGAAGACATGGCCGACAGCGCCGCCGGCGCAAGGATGACGATGAAAAGCGACGGGAAGATGCAGCCGACGGTCGGCAGCATGATGAGGATCGGGGCGCGCGCGGCCTTCTCCTCGGCGCGCTGGCGGCGCTCCATGCGGAGCTGCTCGGACTGGATGCGCAGCACCTTCGACATCGAGACGCCGAGCTGGTCGGCCTGGATGATCGCGGAGATGAAGTTCTGGAGCTCCTTCACCTCGACGCGCTCGGAGATGCCGCGGAGCGCCTCCTGCCGCGACTTGCCGATGCGCTGCTCACCCGCGGCGCGCTTGAACTCATCGGTGAGCGGGCCTTTCATCTTCTCGGTGACCTTGACGATCGCGGCGTCGAAGCCGAGGCCGGCCTCCACCGAGATCGTGAGCAGGTCGAGCGCGTCGGGGAGTTGATTCAGGACGCCATTGCCGCGGCCGCTCGCCTTGTTCGTGAGGTAGTAGTCGGGCGCCATGAACCCGAGGAACAGGCCGCCGACGAGCCCGAGGAGCGTCATCGTGAAGTCCGACGTGATGAGGTTCACGATCGAGGACACGCCGATCGCGCCGACCACGGCTGCGAACCCCTTGACGCCGAGGAAGAACTCCGTGCTGGTCGACTCCATGCCGGCACGCTTCAGCTTCAGCGTGATGCCCTTCACCGTGTTCTGCGGATAGAAGCGTCCGATGAGGCCGGCGATCCCCTGGATCATCGGCTTCAGCGTCCGCTCCGAGAGCGGCCGCTGGAGCTCGAGCTCCTCCAGCGTGCGTGGGCGGACCGCGATCTGCTGGAGTCGCGCCTGCACCGGATCGAGGGCCTGGCCCATCATCATCGAGGCGAACACGAGGAGCACCCCGATGAACGCGAGACCGGCGAAGAGGAGCGGTTCCACGAGACCCCCTAGACCTTGATGTTCACGATCTTCTGGATCGCGAGGAAGCCGATCACCATCATCACGCCGCCGACGGCGAGCAGGATCTGCCCGATGAGCTCGGTGAACAGCGGCTGCATGAAGGACGGGTTGATGAAGTTCAGAGCGACCGCGATGCCGATGGGCAGGAACGCGACGAGGTAGCCGGACATCCGGCCCTGCGCGGTCAGGGTGTTGATCTCGCCCTTGATGCGCACGCGCTCGCGGATGGTGAACGCGATCGTGTCGAGGATCTCGGCGAGGTTGCCACCGACCTGCTGCTGCACCCCGATCGCGGTGACCATGAGGTCCAGGTCATCGCTGCGGATGCGACGCACCAGGTTCGCGAGCGCCTCCTCCATGCCCAGACCCAGGTTCACCTCGCGGACGACGCGGCCCATCTCCTCACCCATGGGATCGGGCGTCTCGCGCGAGACAAGCTCGATGGACTGCAGGAAGCTCGAGCCGGCGCGCAGCGAGTTGGAGAGGAGGGTGATCGTGTCGGGGAGCTGCTTGTTGAAGCCGGAGAGTCGTCCACCGATCCGCCGTCCCACGTACATGCGCGGGAGCATGTAGCCGAGGAAGGCGCCGACCAGTCCCGAGAGCGCGTCGCGGGTCACCCCGAGGAGCAGACCGAGGCCGAGCGCGAGTCCGATCCGGATGTAGTAGTACTCGGCGACACGCAGCTTCATGTTGGCGCGGGCGAGATCGCGCTGGACCTTCGTGGCGAACTTCTTGTCGGCGACGTCGCCGGAGAGGGTGGCGAAGGGGTCGACGTCCTTGCGGTTGGACTTCTTGCCACCCTTCTTCTTCTCGGCCTTCTCGGCCTCGGCGCCGCCGGCGTACCGCGCCATGCGCTCCTCGACCGACGAACCCGAAGCGGTCAGCAGGGAGCTGACGCCCCAGAAGAAGAACAGGATGCCGATGAACACACCGACCGGGAGCGCGTACTGCACCTAGCGCAACCCCGCGCTCATGTCACCGAAGACGTTCTGCGGCAGCTTGATGCCCGCGGCCTCGAACTTCTCGCTGAACTTCGGACGGATGCCGGTCGGCCGCAGGCGGCCGACGACCTTCCCGTCGACGAAGGCGGTCTGCTCGAAGACGAAGACGTCCTGGAGGACGACCTGCTCGCCCTCCATGCCCTGGACCTCGGTGATGTTCGTGATCTTGCGCGAGCCGTCCTTGAGGCGGCTGATCTGCACGATGACGTCGAGCGCGCTGGCGATCTGCTCGCGGATGGCGCGCGCAGGCAGGTCCACCCCGGCCATGAGACACATCGTCTCGAGACGGCTGATCATGTCGCGCGGCGCGTTCGCGTGGCCCGTGGAGAGCGAGCCATCGTGACCGGTGTTCATGGCCTGGAGCATGGACAGCGCCTCGCCGCCGCGGATCTCACCCACGACGATGCGCTCTGGGCGCATACGCAGGGAGTTCTTCACCAGGTCCATGATCGTGACCGCACCCTTGCCTTCGATGTTGGCCGCTCGCGATTCGAGCCGCACCACGTGGTCCTGCACCAGACGGAGCTCGGCGGCGTCCTCGATGGTGATGATCCGCTCGTCCTCCGGAATGAAGCCGGACATGATGTTGAGCAGCGTCGTCTTGCCGGAGCCGGTGCCCCCGGAGATGAACATGTTCAGCCGGGCCTCCACGCACGCGCGGAGGAACTCCATCATCTCGGGCGTCGCGGTCCCGAATTTCACGTAGTCCTCGACGGTGATGCGGTACTTCGGGAACTTCCGGATGGTGATCACCGGACCGTTGAGAGCGAGCGGCGGGATGATGATGTTCACGCGCGATCCGTCCGGGAGGCGCGCGTCCTCGTACGGCTTCGACTCGTCCACGCGGCGGCCGATCGGGGCGATGATGCGCTCGATGATCCGCATGACGTGCTCGTCGTTCTGGAACGTGACGTCGGTGAGGACGAGCTTGCCCTTGCGCTCGGTGTAGACGCGGAACGGTCCGTTGACCATGACCTCGGTGATGGTGTCGTCGTTGAGGAGCGGCTGGATCGGACCGAATCCGAGGATCTCGTCGAGGATCGACTCGAGCATCTTCTGTCGCTCGACGCGCGTGATGACCGTGCCATCCTCATCGAGGAACTTGTTGAACATCTCGTCGATGCTCGCGCGCACGGCCTTCGCGTCACTGAGATCGATGCGCGGGTCGAGGTTGTTGATGATCCGTGTCTGGAGCCGGAGCCGGACGTCGCGGTTCGCATCGCGCGCGGGGGCGACGGTCTGACTGAGCGGTCCCTCGGCAGGCGCCTTCGGCGGGGTCTGTCCCGGCGGTGGTGTGGGCGCCCCGGGGGCGCCGGGCGCGGCCGGCTGCTGACCGGCGGGCCGCTGTCCTTCGATACGACGTAGGAGGCTCATGCGCTGAACAACCCTCGCTTCCGGCCGCCGTTATGCGGCAGCCTGCTCCCTCGCCGCCGAAGTGTACGTCCGC
>DASSPF010000139.1:0-2176 GCA_035699805.1 Candidatus Limnocylindria bacterium
GTACTCGACCTCCTGGAACTGCAGACCGCCGCGGCTGGCAGCGATCGAGAACTGTTTCGCGAAGAATCGGTGCAGGCCGACATGGTCACCGAAGAATGTGTCGGGGCCGAACGCGACGTGGTCGATCCCGACGAGCTGCGCGACGTACTCGAAGTGCTCCATCACCGATTCGAGCGAGTGGAGCCGGTGACGTTCCGTGAGCGTCGTATGCGCTGCGGCGGAGATGCCGATCACACCGCCGCGCTCGGCGCACGCCTTCAGGACATCGTCCGGCTTCATCCGCTTGGTGTTCCACAGAGCCCGTGCGCCGGCGTGCGTCACGAACACCGGACGCTCGCTCCGCTCGATGGTCTCCATGGACGTACGGTCGCCGGCATGCGAGAGGTCGATCGCGATGCCGAGGCGGTTCATCCGCCGTACCGCAAGGCGGCCGAAGTCCGTGAGTCCTGCATCGCTCGCCTCGCGCAATCCCGACCCGAGCATGTTCGACTCGCTGTAGGCGATCCCGACCGAGCGGATGCCGAAGCCATAGAGGATGTCGAGCCGATCGAGCTCGTTCTCGATGGGCGTGGCCGTCTCCAGGCAGCCGACGAAGGCGACGCGCCCCTCCAGCTTCGCTCGACGGATATCCGCGAGCGTGTCGGCGCGCACGAGGAAGTCCTGGTGCGCGATGTCCGAGAGACGCATGCCGATGTCGTAGATCACGTCATCCCACTTCCAGCCGGCGCGGGAGGTGATCGTCGCGGTCCCTCCCATGAACGCGTCGAAGACGCAGTCCAGACCGGAGACCGACAGCCCCTCGTACCCGGTCCACTCCCGTCCCTGCCGGCGGTACTCCGGCATCAGGGCGACATCCTCGGGAGCGACCGTGACGTGGTCGTGCAACGAGATGACGATGTTCTCCGCGAGGAGGCGTTGAGCGCGCGCCTCCTCCGCATCCGTGACCTCGACCCGACGCGATGGCACGCGCCCGATCTCGCGCGCGAGGGCGAACGGCCGGTAGTCCGCATCCGGCTCGAGGTACTGGAACGACCGATAGCCGTCGTAGCGCGTCCGCTTCATCGGCGACACCTCATCGGAGTTCGCATACTAGCCAGGCGATCGTCGGGCCGACCGGCGTAGTGGAGGATGTGACGCATGTGCGATCTCGGGGGCAGGGTCGCGGTGGTGACGGGCGGCGCGGGCCGCCTGGGACAGGCCATCACTCTCGAGCTCGCCGCATGCGGGGCGGCGGTCGGCATCCTCGACGCTCGCGCAGAGCCCGCGGCCGCGTTCGCGGCGGAGCTCGTGGCGAGGGGCACACGAGCAGCGAGCGCGACGGCGGATGTCGCGAACGGCGCAGAGGTGGAGCGAGCCGTGGATGAGCTCGAGCGGGCCCTCGGCCCCATCGACGTCCTCGTCAACGCCCATGGCATCTTCCCCAACGTCCCGGTGCTCGAGGTGAGCGAGGAGGAGTGGGACCGCATCTTCGCAGTGAACACGCGGGGCACCATGCTCACTTGCCGCGCGGTGGCTCGGCGCCTCGTGGACCGCGGGGCGCCCGGGGCGATCGTGAACATCTCCTCCGGAGCGGCGACCTCGGCACGGGCGGGGGGCGCGGCGTACAACGGGAGCAAGGCGGCCGTGAACCAGCTCACGCACGTCCTGGCCATCGAGCTCGGCCCGCACGGCATCCGGGTGAACGCGGTGGCGCCGGGCTTGATCCTGGATGAGGTGCTGCGGGATGAGAGCCACCCTTCCGAGTACGTGCGGCTGATGCTGCGGAGCACGCCGCTGCGCCGCACCGGCGCCGCCAGCGACATCGCGCCCGCCGTGGCGTTCCTCGCGAGCGATCGTTCGCCATGGACGACGGGGGCGATCCTCGAGATCACCGGCGGGAGCCACACCGGCCGGCCACACGTGCCGCTCAGCCGCGACCTGCGCTGAGCGACCGACCCCGCCGCTCGACCTCGTCGAGGTTCTCCCATGCGAACGTCCGGCGCCCCAGCTCCATCTCGGTGATGAGGTCGAGCACCGCTCGATTCAGCGGCATCGCGACTCCGCGCGCCGCCGCCTCCCGGGTCAGGCGGCCGAGCTGCGGCTCGGCCTCGGTCTTTCGCTTGCGGACGGCCAGGTCGATCCAGATCCCCGTGCGCTGCTGGAGTGGATTGAACGAGCCGGAGATCGCGTCCATCGC
>DASSPF010000140.1:0-14638 GCA_035699805.1 Candidatus Limnocylindria bacterium
CCCAACGCGAGCAGCACGACCCCGACGACCATCCCCAACGCGCCGATCGCTCTCCGTCGTGTGTCGCCCTCGGCGAGCACGCGCGCGCCGAGGAGCGCGCCGAAGAGGATCCCCGTCTCGCGCGCCGGCGCAACGTAGGACACCGGGCTGATGGCGAGCGCGGTCAGCATGAGCAGGTACGAGAGCCGGCTCACGATGCCGACCATCACGACCTCCCGCCGCTGCGTGCGCCACACGGCCGCCACCTCGGACCGTGACCGCCAGGCGTTCGGCGCGACGGCGGCGGTCTGGCCGCTGATGGTGAGCCAGTCGTACACGAGCGGCGGGATGAGCAGCACCGACACCGCGGTCTTGTCCCAGAGCGTGTACAGCGCGATGACGACGCCGGTCGCGAGCGCGAAGCCGACGGCGCGCCCCGCGCCGCGCGCGCGGAGCGACCGCGGGTCACCGGCCAGCACCAGCGCGCCGGCCACGATGGCGAGCGCGCCGCCGAGGGCGAGCGGCGTCGGGCGCTCGCCCAGGACGGCGATCGCCCCGGCCGTGGCGAGCAACGGTCCGGTGGCCCGCGCGATCGGATACACCAGCGAGAGATCGCCGGCGCGATAACCCGCCGTCAGCGTCGCGAAGTACACCGTCTGCAGGACGACCGCGCCGGCGACGAACGCGAGCGTGGTGAGGCCCAGCTCGGGCCGCGTGATGAGGATGATCGCGAGCGCGAACGGCGTATAGGCGAGCGCGCCCACGACGTAGACGAGGAAGAGGAAGGGCTGGCCCGCGTTCGCGCGCTTCGCCACCATGTTCCAGCTCGCGTGGAGCACGGCCGAGGCGAGCACGAGGACGAGCGCGAACAGCGTCACGACGGCAGGCTAGCGGCCGGGTGCGCTACTCCGTGGAGATCGTCTGCTCGACCACCTCGGCTCCCGGTCGCACCACCCGGAACGACGCCGCCGGATCGTCGAGCAGCGCGAGCGCCTCGCGCGCATCACCGTCCTGGCCGCTCGCCGTGAGCGCTGCGGCATAGGTGGCCACGAGCTCACGCACGATCTCGCCCTCCGTGGCGTCGGGCGCCCGCAGCGTCACCTTCGCGCCCTTCGCCAGGCGATCGCGCAGCGCGCCATCGTCGAGACCGCGCTCCGGCGCGTGGCGCAGGAACACCACACCGCCGCTCATCCCCGAGCAGATCCACCGGCCCGGATCGCCAAGGACCACCGCGCGGCCGCCGGTCATGTACTCGAACGCGAAGCCGCGCAGGTCGCCGCCGAACACCACGTCGGCTCCCGAGAGGCGGATGCAGGCGCGCGCGTCCGCGCCGCCCTGCACCAGGAGCCGGCCGCGCTGCGCGCCGTAGGCGAAGCACTTCCCCACCGATCCGTCCACGAAGCGGCCGTCGGCATTGGGCGCCTTCAGCACGGCGATGGTCCCGCCGAGCGCGGTCTTCGCGGCGCCATCCTGCGCACCGCCGTTGACCACGATGGCGACCCCGTCGGTCGCGTACGCCCCCAGGCCGTTCCCCGCGACCGAACCGTGCGCGTAGGACCGGTCGAACGTCGTCACCACGCGCCCCGCGATGGCCTGCCGCGCCAGCTGTCCGGACGTGGAGGTCGCGACGAAACGATCCTCGCTGCCGAGCACGGCGTGCTGCTCGGATCCGCGCGCCGGAGCGAGCACGCGCAGCTCGCGGCCGCCACGGCGGACGGGACCGACCGGCTCGAGCAGCGCACCGAGGTCGACGCGATCCAAGCCGCGCGCCTGGACCAGGAGGTCGGTCCGGCCCACGAGCTCTTCGGTGGCCCCCACGCCGAGATGTCCGGCGATGCGCGACAGCTCGTCCTGCATCGCACCGAAGAAGCGCCGCAGCTGCACGACGGCGCGCTCGAGCTCCTGCGGCTCGAACCGCTTCAGACCGCGGTCCGTCGCCTCGAGGGCGGATTCGATCTGCGTGGCGATGCCCACGTGACAGGTATCCAGCTGGCAGCCCCGGCAGATGGTGCAGCCGATGGCGACCATCGCCAGCGTCGCGAAGCCGACGCGGTCGGCGCCCAGACAGAGCATCTTCACCACATCGAGCGCGCTCTTCAGCCCGCCGTCGCACCAGATCTCGACCACGTCGCGCAGACCCGCGGCCACGAGCGCGCGATGCGCCTCGCTCACGCCGATCTCCACGGGCAGCCCGGCACGACGCAGGGCGTGCTGGCGGGCAGCGCCCGTGCCGCCGTCGTACCCGGAGAGCGTGACGATGTCGGCGCCCGACTTCGCGATACCCACCGCGATGATCCCGATGTCGGGGACGACGGGCACCTTCACCGCCACGCGCGCGCGGGGATTGACCGTCTTCAGCTCGTGGACGACCTGCGCGAGATCCTCGATGGAGTAGATGTCGTGGTTGTTGGACGGCGAGATGAGATCCACTCCGGGTGTGGCGTTGCGCGCGAGGGCCACCTTCGCCGACACCTTGCGCGCGGGAAGATGGCCGCCTTCACCCGGCTTGGCGCCCTGGCCGATCTTGATCTCGAGGTAGTCCGACGAGTTGGTGAGGAGCGCGGACACACCGAAGCGACCCGAGGCGATCTGCTGACCGCGGTTGCGCGGGTACTTGCCGATGAGATCGGGCAGCTCGCCACCCTCGCCATTGATGCACAGCAGGTCCATCTCGGCCATGGCCTGGGCGTACGCACGGTACGCCGTCTCGCCCTGGGAACCGAACGACATGGACGAGATGTACATCGGCGCGGCATGCTCGCCGGCACGCGTCCCAGCGCGGCGGTCCGGCTCGCCCTCGATGGGGCGGGCGAGGTCGAGCAGATGCCGCAGCGACACCGGATGCTCGCGCTCGTACTCGGCGAGCTTCGTCGCGTATGTCTCATAGGGCGCCTCGCCCCGGGCGACGGCGAGGGCCGACTTCCAGACACGCGGGTAGAGGCGGAAGGGCGGCTCCACGCGCGCGGGGCCGCGCTGGCGCAGGAGCATCGCACGGTCGAGGCCGTCCGCGGCGACCCGCTCCCAGGTGAGGCCACGGTCGTGCGCGCCGGCGAAGGTGCGGACATCGAGCAGGCGCGCCACGTCGGGCGCGAGACCGACGGCCGAGAGCTGGCGGCCATACCCGCGAAGCTCGTGCATGCCGAGCGTGGAGATGACCTTCTCGACGCCCTTGCGCAGCGCCTCGATGAGATTGGGGAGCGCATCGGGGTCATCGAGACCGCGCGCGTACTCGATGAGCAGGTAGGGGTTCACCGCATCCGCGCCGAGCGCCAGCGCGACCATGAGGTCGTGGAGGTTGCGCACGCTGCCGGCCGACAGGACCAGCGCGCAGGCACGACGCAGCGACCCGTTGGCGTGCGCCTGGGCGACGAGCGCGCGATGTGCGGCCGAGACGACGAGCAGGGGATCGATCCAGGCGCGACCCTCCTCGAGCACGTGGCGGTCCTGGACCACGACGAGCGTGGAGCCGCGGCGCACGCCGCGGCAGGCCTGTGCGCCGAGGCGCGCGAGCGCGTCCGCGGGATGCTCCTCCCAATCGCGATCAGCCTCGAGGACCACCGGCGCGCGCTCCGCTTCGGCGGTGGAGTGCGCGACGAGATCGTCGATCAGCCATGTGCCGATGCGCCGCGCGAGCCGACGCTCGTCATCGGACGACATGCCCGTCTCCGGCGCGTGGCCGCCCAGGAGGATCGGCACGCGCAGCTCGAGCCAGCGGTCGGGCGCCCCACGCGCGCCACGCGACCGCAGCGGCGGGCGCGGCCCGAGCACGACGCGCGTGGAGAAGTGCTCGATCTCGCGCTCGCGGTCGATCGCGGGATTCGTGACGACGGCGACGGTCTCGTGCAGGTGATCGGCGAGGTTCGCACGCGTGGACGCGAGCGCGGCGAGCGGTCCATCCCACCCCAGCGAGCCGATGGGCTCGTTCGCGGTCTCGGCCATGTGCTGCGCCATGCGCAGGTCATCCGGCTCGAAGCCGAGCGCGGCGAACTGCTGCTCGCGCCGTCCGGCGGGGTCGGCGAGCTCGTCCGTGGGCGTCCCGATCTCCCAGCGTCGGGTGGGCTCGCGGAGCGCACCACGGCGCTGCTGAAGGCCGACCGGCGCGGCAGGCCCGCCCGCCTCCATGCGCGTGCGCGACCCGTCCGCGGCGACGCCGCGACCCTCGCGATCGGCGACGAACCGCGATCGGAGGGCCGCGGCGTCGAGGAAGCGCCAGCCGGACTCGTCGTAGCGCAGCGCCACGCGCTCACCCGGCCCGAGTGGGTATGGATCGCGCGCGTACGACGCGAGCGGCACGAAGCCCCGCTCGCTCGCGAATACGTGCGTCTCCGACGTCTCGACATGCCACAGCGGCCGCAGACCCATGGCGTCCACGCCGAACAGCACGGTGTTCCCGACGCGAGCGAGGAACGCCGCGGGACCCTGTGCGAATGGGCCGAACGCGGCGCGCGCCTGCGCGTACACGTCCTGCAGACGCGACGGCATGCGGCGGATCTCGTTCACGATCGGTGGGAACAGGAGCTCGATCGCCTCGATCGGCGTGAGCCGGAGGCGCAGGACCATGGCGCGAATGACGGCGTCGACGTCCTGGGAGTCGCTGCCGTCGCGCGAGAGCGGCAGGCGCAGCGCGCGCGCCTCCTCACGCAGCCTGCCGATGGTGTCGATCTCGCCGTTGTGCGCGAAGGCCGCGAACGGCTGCACCCGCTCGAACGACGTGGAGGTATTGGTGGCGTAGCGGTCATGACCGAACGCGAGGCTCGTCGCGAAGCGATCGTCCCGCAGGTCATCGAAGTACGGGACGAGCTGTTCGGCCCCGCCACGCAGCTTGTACACGGCGGTATGGCGGGAGAGGCTGACGATCGTGGCGGCGGTGAGCCGCTCCACCTCCACGCCGGCCTCGTACAGGGCGCGCGACGCCGCCGCGCCGCGCCCCGGGGCGAGGAGCGCGAGCTGCCAGAAGCGTGGCTCCTCGATCGTGCCACGCCTTCCAAGCACCTCGCTCCGGACCATGCCGGTGCGCTCGAGGAGGATCGTCACGCGGTGGCGCGCGAGGATGCGCCGTACCGCCGCCTCCTCCGAGGCATCGGTGGCGCCGGGGACGAACACGTGCGCCACGGCGAAGCGGGGGCTCCGCACATGCGACGCCTGATGCCCGGCCTCCTCGAGGCGCGCGGCCCACAGCGCCCGTGGGATGTCGGTGAGCACGCCCGCGCCATCACCCTCACCGTCGACACGACCGGAGCGATGCGCGAGCGCCCGCATCCCGTCGACGACATCGGCCAGGACGCGCGCCGTCGCGCGGCCGTCCTTGCGGGCGACCGCCACCAGACCGCACGCGTCGCGCTCATCCATCGCTGGCCTCCAGGATCGAAAAAGCCTCCCGTTCGGGGAGGCTTTCGTCGTCATCGATCGCTCGGCAGATGCGACTAGCCCCCACCTCCGGTGGAGATCGCTGCTGCTGCCGCGCGGATCGTGCTCACAGGCCGTTTGTAGCGCTGAGGAAGGTCGCGCTGCAGTGACGGCAGGGTGACGAGACCGGGTCAGACCGTGATCTTGTCACCCAGCGAGATCATGCCGGGGCGCAGGACGCGCGCCCACACGCCGAACGGCAGTGCCTCCGTTGTGCCGGCTGCACCGCGGTAGCGAGCGAGCGCCGCGAGGGTGTCGAGGTCGGATGCGCCGCTCTCCGGATCGAGCGTGGTCACCGCACAGCGCCCGATGTTCCCTCCCGGGACGACCACGGCCTCGCCGATGCGCACACGCCTGCCGATCCAGGCGTCCTCTTCGTGTGCGGCGATACCGCTGACGCCGATGTTCATGCGAAAGCGCCGCGGGTCCACCGGCCCGTCCGCCGCGGCCGCCTCCGCGAGACTGTCCAGCGCGGACCGCGAGAGGAGCGACACATGCCCGGCATCGCCGGCGCGGTCGACTCCCTCGCCCGGCTCCTCGAAACGGACCAGGCGCACGGTGCGGCCGCCGAGCGCGGAGAGCGCGGCCGAGAATGGGCCACGGACCTCACGCGCCGCGACGGCGCGGCGATAGATCGAGACCGTCAGCGCGTCACCGAGGTCCACGATGCCGTCGATCGCTCCATCCGGGGTGTACAGCGTCAGGTGGCGCATGTCCTCATCGAACACCGGACGCACGCGGACGAACGCCGCGACGCGCTTGGCGTTCAGCATCCGTCCCGCCTCGTCGACGATGCAGAAGCGCCGGTCGTCCTCCACCCCGCGCGGGCCCAGGACGATGCGTTCGCGCTCCTGGATGGCGAGCGACTTGACCGGCGCGACATGGATCCAGGCGACCTGCGCGCTCACCCATGGAGTCTTTCACACCCATCGGCGGCGGACGCGCTAAGGTCCCCGCATGGCGACGTGGCCGGCCGACTGGGACGACCGGAAGCGCGGGAAGGGCTGCCCCATGTGCGTCGAGGGCCGTCCCGACGACAACGGCTTCGGCATCCGCATCCTCCAGGGGCAGCACTCGGACGCGTACCTGCAGCGCGCCGACGTGGGCCAGCCCGGCTATACGATCGTCATCTGGCGCGGCCGGCACGTCGCCGAACCGACAGAGCTCTCACCGGACGAGGCGAGCGGCTACTTCGCCGACGTGCTCACGGTCGCGCGCGCGCTCGAAGCGCACTACCGCCCGATCAAGCTGAACCTCGAGATGCTCGGGAACTCGCTCCCCCACCTGCACACCCACGTCGTCCCCCGCTATCCGAGCGACGGCTCACCGGGGCAGCCGCCGCTGTTCATGCGGAAGGCCGCGACCGAACACGGCCGTCTCGACGAGGACGCCGTCATCCGCGACGCGGACCAGCTCCGCCGCCGCCTGCAGGACTAGCCGCGTCGGGCGGCGAGGCGAGCGCGCAGCTTGGCGGCGGCGAGACCGCGGTGCGAGATGCGGTGCTTCTCTTCCGAAGCAAGCTCGGCCATCGTGCGACCGTCGCCCGAGATGACGAAGAGCGGGTCGTAACCGAAGCCCTGCGCGCCGCGCGGCGCGTGCGCGATCTCGCCGCGAAGCTCGCCCTCGAAGAGGTCGACCTGTCCATCAGGTGTCGCGAGCGCCGCGACGCAGACGAATCGCGCGCCGCGCCCAGCCACCCCGTCGAGCAGCGCGAGCAGGCCGCGGTTTCGCTCGTCCGCGGTGGCGTCATCGCCGAAGAAGCGGCGGCTGCGCAGACCCGGCGCTCCATGCAGCGCGTCGACCTCGAGGCCGGAGTCGTCGGCGACCGTCCAGAGGCCGGTCGCCGCGGCATACGCGCGTGCCTTGTGCGCGGCGTTCTCGGCGAAGGTCGTGCCCGTCTCCTCGGGCTCGGGCGGGACCGGCTCCAGGTCCTCCGGCACGACGAGGTCGAGGTCCAGTCCTGCGAGCAGCTCACGCCACTCGCGCTGCTTTCCCGGATTCGCGGATCCGAGGAGCAGCCTCGCGCGGGTCACTTCTTCAGCGCGGCGTTCTGTGCCTCGACCAGCTGTGCGATGCCGCGCATCGCGAGCTCGAGGATGCGGTCGAAGTCGGCGCGGGAGAAGGGCCGGCCCTCGGCGGTGCCCTGCACCTCGATGAGCTCCCCGGCGGACGTCGCCACCACGTTCACGTCCGCGTCGGCGATCGAGTCCTCGGCGTACGCGAGATCCAGCACGAGCTCGCCCTTCACGAAGCCCGCGGACACGGCCGCGACATTCATGCGCAGCGGCTTCGGCGTGAAGTGGCGCAGCGCGTGCGCCAGCGCGACGTAACCGCCGGTGATGGCGGCGGTGCGCGTTCCACCGTCGGCCTGGATGACCTCACAGTCGATGGTCACGCTCCGCGAGCCGAGGGCCTTCAGGTCCACGGCCGAGCGGAGCGCGCGTCCGACCAGACGCTGGATCTCGAACGTGCGCCCACCGGGACGGCCCGCCAGGCTCTCGCGCTGGCTGCGTTCGGGCGTGGAGCGCGGCAGCATCGCGTACTCGGCGGTCACCCAGCCCTGCTCCTTGCCGATGAGGTGTCGTGGGACGGTATCGGTCACCGTCGCAAGACAGAGCACCTCGGTGTCGCCGAAGCGGATCTGCGCCGAGCCCTCGGCGAACTTCGATACGCCGACGATGATCTCGATCGGACGGAGCGCGTCGTATGAACGCCCGTCCGGGCGTTCGTACCGCTTAGCCAATTTCTCGTTGCCACTCGCAGGTACGACTCACGCTGACTCCTCCCACAACCGGCGCATGTCCTCCCGAGGGTACGACTCCAGCGCGCGTCCCTCCCGGCGGGCGCGCTCCTCGATCCTGGCGATGCGCGCGACGAACCGCCCGTTGGCCTGGCGCAGCGCGGCCTCGGCGTCGAAGCCCTGCTCGCGCGCCGCCGCCACGAGGTCGAACAGCAGCTCGCCGAGGAATTCCGGATCGTCGATGTCGAGCGGGAGGTCGATGCGCGCCGGCTCGATCCCCACGCGTGCAGCGCGCTCCTGGAGGCGCTCCGCGGCGAAGAGCGCCGGCAGATCCCGAGGCATGCCGGACGCGATGCCGTCCTCGGCCTTCCCGCCCGCCTCCCGCTCCTCACGCTTGATGCGCTCCCACTGCGCGAGGAGGTCGCCGTCCACGGCCGTGCCGGCGAAGACGTGGGGGTGGCGGCGGATGAGCTTCTCCCCGAGGCGGCGGGCGACATCCGACAGGTCGAACGCGCCCGCCTCGTGCGCCATCTGCGCGTGGAGCGCGATCTGGAGGAGCAGGTCTCCGAGCTCGTCGCGCAGGCGGTCGAGGTCTCCTGAGTCGAGCGCCTCGAGCGCCTCGTAGGCCTCCTCGAGCAGGTGCGGGCGCAGGCTCGCGTGGGTCTGCTCGCGGTCCCACGGGCAGCCATCCGGGGCGCGCAGGCGCTCCGCGATGCGTGCCACGGTGGCCACCGAGGCGAGATCCGCGAACGGCTCGCGGGCCGGCAGCAGGGCGTAGCCCCCACCCAGCGGCTCCGGCGCGACGTCGGGGCCGTAGTGGGCGCGCAGGAGCACCGGATCGGGATCGACATCGAGCACCAGGACGATCGGGCGCAGCGTCGAGAAGGAGTGCCGGTCGAGAGCGCTCGCCGGGATCACATCGACGCCGCCGGGCCAGCGCTCGCGCAGACGCTCGATCGCGGCGATCAGGTCAGCTGTCGGTCTCGTGACCAGGGACCACCTTCTGGATCGTGTGCGCCTTCTTCTGATGCTGATACCAGTAGCTGTAGGCGTTGTCCGAGATCTTCTTCTTCTGGTCGTCGTCGATGGCGCGGCTCTCGTCGCGCTCGAGCACCTTGTACCAGGCGGTCTGCGACGAGTCACTGCGCTGCCCGCTGACCTTGCCCACGGGGAGCGAGAACAGCTCGGCCTCGATGTCCAGACGCGTCACCATCCCGCGCGCGAACCAGCCGATCTCGCCGCCCTTCTCCTTCGTCTCGCCGTCCTCGCTGTACTGCTTGGCCACCTCGGCGAAGTCCTTGCCGTCATCGAGCGCCGACTGGATGTCCGAGACCTTCTTCAGCTGGTCGGTGAACGCCTGGAAGTCGCCACCCGTCACGCGCGGGGCGGCCACCGCGATCCACGCCACGCGCACCTGCGGCGCGGGCGACGTGATGCCCACGGCCTTCGCGCGCGCGGTGTATTCGTCCTTCAGCATGTCGAACCGGACGTGCGCCTTGACGTCCTCGATCGTGTAGCCGTACGACCGCACGCGCTGCACGAAGGCGCCCTCCTCGGGAGACCGGCGCTCGATCAGCTGGATGACGTGATAGCCGAAGGAGCTCTTCACCGGGTCGGACACCTGTCCGACGGTCATGCCGCGCACGGCGTCCTCGAACTCCTTCACGAACTGGCCCTTGCCAACGAATCCGAGGTCGCCGCCGGAATCCTTCGATCCGGGATCCTCCGAGTACTGGGACGCGAGCGAATTCCAGAGGGCCTGGTCGTTCGGCGCCTCCTTCAGCTGGTCCGCGATGGCGCGTGCTTTCGCGAGCGCGTTCGCATCGGCGAGCGCGGTGTCGTCGCCGCTCGGCTTGATGAGGATGTGGCGGGGGTGGTACTCGCCGAAGTCCTCCGTGAAGCGCTCGTCGATCTGCGCCGCGGTGTAGGAGATGCCGTCGGCCTTCGCATTGAGCTCGAGGATGGTCCGCTCCACCAGCGTCTCGAGCGCGACCGATGCGTAGGTGGCCTTTTGCTCGAGGATCTGCTGGTCGTTCTCGTAGCCGGGTGGGACGCCGTAGTCGACGTAGAAGCGTGCGTACTGATACCCAAGCTCGTGCGTGTAGTCGCGCATGGGGATGGCGCGGCCATCGAACATCACCGCGGTCTTCAGGTTCTCGCTGTAGTAGCGATCCGTCGCGGCCCAGGCGACCAGCCCCACGGTGAAGAACAGCACCGCTGAGAAGATGGTCACGATGACCGTCTGCTGGCGGCGCTCGCGCTGCCACCGCGCCATGCGCTGGCGCTGGGTGAGGCGTGGGAGAGGGATCCTGCGTGCCATCGGGGACCTTCATTCTACCCGGCCGGCCGGCCGCGGCCGGGCCTAGGCGCCCACCCGCCGGTACACCGCGAGGGTGTCCGCCGCGGCGCGGTCCCACGAGAAGAGCGCGGCCCGCGCACGGGCCCGCGAGCGCAGCACCGCGCGCCGGCCATCGTCGTCGAGATACGCCACCAGTGCCTCGCCGAGCTCGTCCGGTCGGTCGCCGTCCACGAGCACGCCCGCATCGCCGACGACCTCCTCCACCGCGCCCGCGCGCAGACCGACCACCGGCGTACCCGCGGCCAGGGATTCGAGCGGCGTGAGCCCGAAGCCCTCGAGCAGCGCGCTGTGCAGCAGACACTCCGCGCCGGCGTAGAGCGCCGCGAGCTCAGCATCGCTCACGTGCCCGGCGAGGAGGACGCGGTCGCGAGGCGCATGGCCCCGCGCCAGCGCCTCGTGGAGGAACGACGCGAGCTTCCCCAGGTCGCCGGCGATGACCAGACGCAGATCGGGATGGCGCTCCGCCGCGCGCGCGAACGCCGTGACCAGGCCATCCATGTTCTTCCGTGGGTCGAACTGCCCCACGTAGAGCACGTACGGCGCGCCGAGACCGAATCGCTCGCGCACGCGCACGAGCGCCGTGTCGCGCTCGGGCGGGGCGAAACGCTCATCCACCGCCTCGGGTATCACCGTGACGCGCGATTCGGGGACACCCAGACGCTCGATGACGTCACGCTTCGTCGTCTCCGAGACCGCGATGACCGCGTCGGCCCGCGTGGCGAGCGCGTACTGCCACCGGTGGCCGAGCCGCGCGTGTGGCAGACGCAGGTAGTGCTCCGGCCAGCGCAGCGGCGCGAGGTCGTGGATCGTGACCACCAGGCGATGGGCACGGACCGCCGGCGACCCCAGCTGCACGGTGTGATACACGCGCGGCCTGCTGAACGGCAGCTCGAGCGAGAGCAGGACCGGATCGACCACGAGCATGGAGAGCTCCGGCCGGCGCAGGCGGATGGTCGCCAGATCGCGATGTGGCGGGGTCGGCGAGGGGTCGGCGGCCGGGAAGTTCCGAAGACGCAGCATCGTCCACTCGATGTCGCCGGGCGCCGCGCGCGCAAAGCCCGCGAGGAGGTTGCGCGAATAGCGGCCGATGCCGCGGACGCGTGCCACGGTCTGCAGGTGACGTGCATCGAACGTGACGCGCACGCCCCTAAACTACCCGCACGTTCGCCTCAGTCGTCGTCCCCACCTACAACGAAGCCGGCTCGCTCCCACCGCTCGTCGACCGCCTCGCGGCGGCGCTCGCGGGACGCGACTGGGAGCTGGTCGTCGTGGACGACGGGTCGCCGGACGGCACCGCCGACATCGCCGAGCGCCTCGGCGCGTCCCACCCCGTGCGCGTCGTCCGCCGGGCCGGGAAGGCCGGCCTCGCCTCGGCCGTCGTGGCGGGCTTCGCGGCCGCGCGTGGCGACGTGCTCGTGGTCATCGACGCCGACCTGTCGCATCCACCGGAGGTCGTGCCTGCCCTGCTGCGGGCGATCGAGGACGGCGCGGATCTCGCGGTGGGCAGCCGCTACGTGAAGGGCGGCGGCACGAAGGACTGGCCGCTGCGGCGGCGGATCGTCTCGCGCACCGCGTGCCTCCTCGGGAACGCGCTCGTCCCCATCCGCGACTCGACGTCGGGCTTCTTCGCGCTGCGGCGGCCGGTCATCGAGGGGGTGAAGCTGAATCCGATCGGCTTCAAGATCGGCTTCGAGGTCATGGCCCGTGGGCGCTACCGTCGGGCGGTGGAGGTCCCCTACGTGTTCCGCGACCGCGAGCTCGGCCAGTCGAAGTTCGGGCAGCGGGAGATCTTCCAGTACCTCGTGCAGCTCGGGCAGGTGCTGCGCGACCGCGTCTTGCGCCGCGCCTAGGACGCGCGGCCCCCGCGGCGGTCACTCATTGACGATCGCCTTCACCTCGCCGCCGCGGATGACCACGCCGCGCAGCGCGCCGTTCGGCTGCCGGACCACCACCACGACACGCGACGAGTCCTCGTCGACCAGCAGCACCGGCGTGCTCGCGCACTGAGGGCACGCCTCCGCGATGACCGGTGTGACCACGAGGCGCACGTACTCGAGCCGGCCCCCACCGAGCCACTGAGGGATGTACCCATACACGCTGGTGGAGTACACCACGACGACACCGATCGCCGAGAGCACGATGAGCGTCGCGAGGGCGTTCCGCATGATGAGCAGGCGCGGGTGGCCGACTGCGCGCGATGCGAGCCGCGCGGCGAGCGACATGACGAAGACGATGAGGTTCACCGAGATGAGCCCGAACACCAGGCGTGGCTCGCCGACCGGCCGGAAGTAGCGGTCGGCATCGATGGAGAACTCGGACTGGTACGCGCGGGCGAGGATCGTGAGCTCGACGATGCTCGCGAGGACCGGCCCGGCGAGGAGGCCGAAGGCGAGCGGCGCGAACCAGAGAGCTGACTTGCGGGCGCGCATCCGCTGCGCCGTGCCAAGCGCGACCTGCGATCCGTAGATGGGCAGGCTGATGACGAGCAGGAACATGATGCCGGTGCTCACGTAGCGCACACGCACGGCATCGAGGTCGCGGATGCCGTACTGCGCGAAGAACGCGTTCACCACGACGAAGCCGGCGGCGTAGAGGACTCCGAAGAGCGTCGCGGCGAGCGGCGCCCAGGTCTTGAGCTGATCGAGCCAGCGCGCCCAGGACGAGCCGCGTCCGTCCACGGCGGGCACGCTACGACTCGCTTGCCTGCCTGTCTACCTCATCGCAGGGGCTGCTCCCCTTCCACCCCGGGGCTGCGCCCCAGCCACCGCGACTACTTCGTCCCGAGCTCCTCGCGCAGCGACTGGATGACCCAGTCCTGCTCCTCGTCGGTCATCGTCGCGTAGAGCGGGATGAGCATGGTCGAGCGCGTCGCCTCCTCGGTGACCGGCAGGCTCACGCGACCGTACCGCGACGTGTAGGTCTGCTCCAGGTGCGACGCCATCACTCCGCGGCGCGTCGCGATGCCGCGCTTCAGCAGGTTGCTCATGAGGTCCTCGCGATCGAGGCGGCACTCCTTGGTGAGTCGCAGGCAGTACGACTGGTACGTGTGTGATGCGTACGCCGGGACGTACGGGACCTCGATGCCCTTCACCTCGGCGAGCTCGGTGTTGTAGCGCGCGGCCTTCTCGCGGCGGATCCGCAGGAGCTCATCGAGCCGCCGCAGCTGGACAAGGCCGATGGAGGCCTGGATGTCGGTCATCCGATAGTTGAACCCGAGCTCGGGGTACTCCTCGATGATCACCCGGTCGGAGCGGTGGCGGTCGAGGTCCGACACGCTCATGCCGTGCGCGCGGAGCTTGCGTGCGCGATCGGCGAACGCGTCGTCATCGGTGGTGATCATGCCGCCCTCGCCGGTGGTGATGACCTTCCGCGGATGGAACGAGAACACCGTCTGATGGGCGTTCGAGCCCACCTTCCGGCCCTTATACTTCGCCGGCCGTTGGCCGACTCCGTCTCCCCGGACTGCTGACGCATCCGGGTAGTAGTCCTCGCCGATCGCCGGCGCCGCGTCCTCGACCACGTCGAGCCCGTGCTCCTTCGCGATCGCGTTCACGGCGTCCATGTCGGCCGAGAGCCCGATCTGGTCGATGGGCATGATCGCCTTGGTGTGCTTGGTGATGCGCCGCTCGATGTCGTTCGGGTCGATGTTGAACGTGCGTGGATCGACCTCGCAGAAAACCGCCTTGGCACCGGTGTAGAGGATCGCGTTGGCCGAGGCGATGAAGGTGAATGAGGGGACGATGACCTCGTCACCCGGTCCGATCCCCGCGGTGACGAGCGCGAGGTGGAGCCCGGTGGTGCACGAGGTCGTGGCGATGCCGTGCTTCGCACCGACGTAGGCCGCGACGGCCTTCTCGAACTCGGCGACCTTGGGCCCCTGTGTGACCCAGCCGCTCTTGATCGACTCGAACGGCGCGCGCGCCTCCTCCTCGGTGAGCGAGGGCTTCGTGATCGGTACGTTCAGCTTCTTCGTCGTCTGGGTGGCCATGTCTACCTCCGGCCGCCGTGCGCGGCTATGTCTTCGCCGTCATCGCGCCCGCCAGCTGCGAGCGCCGCCAGTCGATCAGTTGACGCACGCCGTCCGCGAGGGCCGTCTCCGCCCGGAACCCGAGCAGCTCCTGCGCCCGCCGCGGGTCGCCGTACCGGCGCGCGGG
>DASSPF010000141.1:0-2776 GCA_035699805.1 Candidatus Limnocylindria bacterium
GATCGAGCCGCCGTAGACCATGAGTCCGGGGAGGTCAAGGCGCGCGAGCGCCATGACACAGCCGGGGATCGTCTTGTCGCAGCCCGAGATGGCCACGAGCCCATCGAGCTGGTGACCGCGCGTCGCGAGCTCGATGGAATCGGCGACGACCTCGCGTGAAATGAGCGACGCCTTCATGCCCTCGGTGCCCATGGCGATGCCGTCGGAGACCGCGATGGTGTTGAACTCCACCGGCGTGCCACCCGCCGCGCGGATTCCCTCCTTCACGCGCTCGGCGAGATCACGCAGGTGGATCGTGCAGGGCATGATCTCGATCCACGAGTGCGCGACGCCAACGAGAGGGCGCCGGAAATCCTCGTCGCCGTACCCGACGGCGCGCATCATCGACCGGGCCGGCGCGCGGTCCGGCCCGTCGATCATGACCCGGCTGTGTCGGCGAGGATCGGTGCTCAGAGCGTCATGATGCCGCGGCGCCCTGGACGACGGAGATCGGGCCGCGCCGGCGGGCCTCGGCGACGATGGCGATGAGGTCGCGCTCGGACAGCTCGTTCACCTCCTCGCCACGGCGCATCGCGAGGTCGTAGGCGCGGTCGAGAGCCGTCCCGTCGAGCGGCATGCCCAGCTGGGTCAGGCGCGCGGCGAGCCCGCGGCGGCCGGAGAGCTTGGTGAGGACGATGCGACGGGCGTCCCACCCGACGCTCTCGGGGGTCATGATCTCGTAGGTCCGTGCGTCCTTGAGGACGCCGTCCTGATGCACGCCCGACGCGTGCGCGAACGCGTTCGCCCCGACGATCGCCTTGTTCGGCTGCACCGGGATGCCGGTGAGCTCGCTGTAGAGCCGGCTGGTGGGCACGAGGCGTTCCGAGTGGACGCGCGTCTCGGCTTCGTAGAGGTCCCGGCGCACCTGGAGCGCCATCACCAGCTCCTCGAGCGAGGCGTTCCCGCCGCGTTCGCCCATGCCATTCATGCACACGTGGGCCTGCTGCGCGCCCGCGCCGATCGCGGCGAGCGTGTTCGCCACCGCGAGACCGAGGTCGTTGTGGCAGTGGACCGAGATGCGCAGCCCGCCGTTGTACGCGGCGAGCGATCCGCGGACGGCGAGCACGAGACGCGCGAACTCGTCCGGCTGTGCGTAGCCCACCGTGTCGGGGATGTTGATGATGCGCGCGCCGGCGCGCGCGGCGGTCTGATACATGGTCACAAGGAAGTGGATGTCGCTCCGCGTGGCGTCCTCGGCGGAGAACTCCACCTCGTCGGCGTGCTCCATCGCACGCCGCACCGCCCGGTCCGCGCGCTCGATGCACTCGAGCGGGCTGATGCGCAGCTTGCGCTCCATGTGGATGTCGCTGGTCGCGATGAACACGTGGATGCGCGAACGCTTGGCGGGCGCGACCGCGCGCGCCGCCGCATCCACGTCCGCGTCGTGCGCCCGCGCGAGGGCGGCGATCGTCGCCCCACGCACTTCGCGGGCGATGTCGTGGATCGCGGCCGCCTCGCCCTCAGACGACGCGGGGAAGCCGGCCTCGATGACGTCGACGCCGAGATCGTTGAGCGCGTGGGCGAATCGCAGCTTCGACGCGGCCGAGAGGCTCGCACCGGGCGCCTGCTCACCATCACGCAGCGTCGTGTCGAAGATCTGGATCTGGCGCACGTCGCTCATTCGTCTTCCTCCGTCTAGTCCGCGGCCGCGACGGTCTCGGCCGGCCGCGCGTCCTGCATGGGAACGTCCTTCTTGGGGAGCCACGGCATCATCCGGCGAAGCTGCCGGCCGACCTCCTCGATCGGCTGCCGCTGCTCGCGCGCGCGGGTGTCGTACAGACGCGGCGCGCCGCGGCCGTACTCGGCGATCCACTCGCGCGCGAACGTGCCGTCCCGCACCTCGGCGAGGATCTTCTTCATCGATTCGCGCACGTGCTCGTCGATGACCCGCGGTCCGCGCGTGTAGTCGCCGAACTCCGCGGTGTCGCTCACGCTGTAGCGCATGTACGAGAGCCCGCCCTCGTAGAAGAGGTCCACGATGAGCTTCAGCTCGTTCATGCACTCGAAGTACGCGACCTCGGGCTGGTAGCCGGCCTCGACGAGGGTCTGGAAGCCCGCCTTCACCAGCTCCGACACGCCGCCGCACAGGACGGCCTGCTCCCCGAAGAGATCGGTCTCCACCTCCTCGGCGAAGGTGGTCTTGATGACGCCCGCACGCGTCGCACCCACGCCCTGCGCGTACGCGAGCGCGGTGCGCTCGGCCTGCCCGCTGGCGTCCTGGTAGACGGCGAGGAGCGCGGGCACGCCCTTGCCCTCGACGAAGATCTCACGCATGCGATGACCCGGCGCCTTCGGCGCGATGAGCACCACGTCCGCGTCGGGCGTGGGCTCGACCTGCTTGAAGTGCACCGAAAAGGCGTGAGCGACGACGAGCGTGGAGCCCTTGCGCAGACATGGCTTGATGGCGCGCTCGTAGACCGCGCGGTGATGCTGGTCGGGAACCAGGAGCGCGATGACGTCGGCGTTGCACGCCGCGTCCTTGGCCTCGCGGACGGTGAAGCCGTCGCGCTCGGCCTTGGCCCACGACTTGGAGCCCTCCTGCAGGCCGACGATCACCTCGTAGCCGCTGTCGCGCAGGTTCTGGGCGTGCGCGTGCCCCTGGCTGCCGTAGCCGATGACCGCGATGGTCTTGCCCCGGAGCGCTCGCAGGTCCGCGTCGGTGTCGTAGTAGACGGTGGCCATCGTGGTCCTCCCTTAGAGATACGTCTTGGTGGTCAGGTTGTTGAGGCGCGGGTTC
>DASSPF010000142.1:0-2141 GCA_035699805.1 Candidatus Limnocylindria bacterium
GCGGCGAACCAGATCGCCGCGAGCGCGAGCGCCACGCCGGTCACGTCGGTGAAGACGTGGGCGGAGTCGGCCAGCAGCGCGAGCGAGTTGGTGAAGAGGCCGGTGACCAGCTCCGCGACGAAGACCATGGCGGAGATCAGCAGCACGAGCACCAGGCGAATGCGACCGGCGCCCGCGGCGCTGGGGTGAGTCACTAGCTCGCTTCGCGGGCCCCGCGTCGGGCCGAACCCTCGCGACCGTGCCGGAGCGCGTCCTCGAAGACGTGCCGTACGTGCTCGTCGGCGAGCTGGTAGTACACGATGCGCCCGGCCTTGCGGCGGCGCACCACCCCCTGGGTCCGCAGCAGCCGGAGCTGATGGCTCATCGCCGACTCGCTGATGCCGACCAGGAGGGCGAGATCGCACACGCACAGCTCGCTCGCCAGACAGAGCGCGTGGAGGACTCGTGCGCGTGTGGGGTCGGCCAGGAGCGCGAACATGTCGCACAGCCGATCGGCCTCAGCCAGCGAGATCAGGTGGCCGAGAAGCGGGCCCACGTGCTCGGGGTGGAGGCACTCGACCTCGCAGCGGTCGGGCGTCAATTCCATATCTGCACCTTCATGCATACATTAGTACCTGGCGGCACGGGCGCTGTCCAGGCGTGCCGCCGTTCCTGACGGGTGCCCAACTATCCTCGGTCGGCTGGGGGGAGCGTGACGAACAAGAGCTCGCGACGCAGCGTCGACGTGTTCGTCGAGATCCCGAAGGGATCCCGGGCGAAGTACGAGCTGGACAAGGTGACCGGGCGCATCAGGCTCGATCGCGTCCTGTATTCCTCGGTCCACTATCCGGCCGACTACGGCTTCATCACCGACACCATGGGCGGCGACGGCGATCCGCTCGATGCGCTCATCGTGGTCGAGGAGCCAACGTTCCCCGGCTGCATCCTGCCCGCCCGTCCCATCGGCACCCTGCTCATGCACGACGAGAAGGGACCCGACGAGAAGATCCTCGGTGTGCCCGTCGGCGACCCGCGCTTCGACGAGGTGAAGGAGCTGAAGGATCTCTCACCGCACTGGCTGCGCGAGATCGAGACCTTCTTCGCCACCTACAAGACGCTGGAGGGCAAGAGCGATGTGCGTGTCGCCGGGTGGCGCGGCTCGCGCACCGCCTGGGCGCTCATCGAGAAGAGCCGCAAGCGATGAACCGCGAGTACCGGAAGTGGTGGAGTCCTTCACTCGAGGGCGACATGGAGCTCCTGGTCTTCGGCGATCGCGGCACGCCGGTCATCGTGTTTCCCACCTCGATGGGGCGCTTCTACCAGTGGGAGGACTCCGGCCTGGTCGCGCACATGGCCGGACGGATCGACGAGGGCTGGCTGCAGCTGTGGTGCGTCGACTCGGTGGACGCGGAATCGTTCTACGCGAAGGGCCGTCCCTGGCAGGAGCGCGCGTCGCGGCACGTGTCCTACGAGCGCCACATCGTCGACGAGGTCATCCCGGCGATACGCGCGGCGAACCCGGTCGACTTCCTCATGGCGGCGGGCGCGTCGTTCGGCGCCTTCCACGCCGTCGCGCTCGCGACGCGCCGCCCGGGCGTGCTCCGCAAGGCGGTCGGCCTCTCCGGCGCGTACGACAGCGCCCGCTGGCTCGACGGGCGGCGCGACGGCGATGCGTACTTCGTGAATCCGCTGGCCTTCCTGCCGGATCTCTCGGACGAGGGCCAGCTCGCGCCGCTGCGGGCGACGGAGATCGTGATCGCCACCGGACGGGATGACCCGAACGTGGAGGAGTCGCGGCGCGTCGCGGCGCTGCTCCAGGAGAAGGGCGTGCCCGCGAGCCTGCACCTCTGGGACGGATGGGCGCACGACTGGCCGTACTGGAAAGAGATGGTGGATGTGTTCCTATGACGATGGCCGATAAGAGCACGGGGGGCGGCGTGAAGAGCCGGAAGGTCGGGATCCTCGTCGGGCGCGAGAACACCTTCCCGCCCGCGTTCATCGAGACCGTGAACCGCAAGGGCGCCGCGCGCGGCGTGACCGCGGAGATGGCGGTGATGGGTGGTGCGCGCGAGATCGAGGAGCCGCGCTACGCGGTCATCGTCGACCGCATCAGCCACGAGGTCCCGTACTACCGCGCCCACCTGAAGAGCGCCGCGATCCAG
>DASSPF010000143.1:0-2425 GCA_035699805.1 Candidatus Limnocylindria bacterium
ACCTGGCGCAGATAGGGGCTCTTCATGCCCATCTCCTGGAGGGTCTTCACGTGGGCGGTCACGCGGTCGTCGATGTCGAGCAGACGGACCGCCCACTGCTCGCGCTGGCGGAGCGCCGCGGGGAGCGCCTTGTCCTGGAACAGGTCCACGCGCCGCAGCATCGAGTGGTACGAGCTCCCGCTGAAGCGATCGCGCTTCTCGTACGCGCAGCCGAGCGTGAGCAGCGGGGCCGACTCGAACGACGTGGCGTGCTCCGACTCCTTCGAGCGCGGCCGCTCCTTGGCGAGCGCTCGTGCCATGCGGATCACCTCGAGGCTGCGGTCGCGCAGGTTGTGCGCCTTCTCGGTGTTCAGCGCGAGGATGCGATAGGCGAGCGCCGGATCCGCCGTCGCGAGCACGGTGATCGCGCGCTGTCCGAGCGCGCGCGCAGCGGCGATGCGGTGCCGGCCGTTCGGCGAGAGGAAGCCGTCGCGCGAGGCGATGGCGATGATGGGGTCGAGGAAGGCGCCCGAGGCGCTGATCGCCGCGGCCAGACGCTCGGCGTGCGTGCGCGAAAGGTCGCGCTGGAACGAGGTCGCTTCGACCGCGCCGACCGGCAGCGATGCCAGCACGAGCGGCGTCGCCGCATACGGATCGCGGTACGCGGCGAGAGCGGCGCCCTTCAGGGAGCGGATGTGCGCGACGAGCTCGGCCACCGAGGCGTCGTCGAGCGGTAGCAGCGCGTCGGCGGCGGCGGGGCCGCGCGGCTCGGCCGGCCCGCGGCGCTTGCGTGTGGTCTTGCGTGCGGTCGTCTTCGTGGCACGTGTCTTCTTCGCCGGGGACATGCGGTCACGATACCTGCCGCGCGAAGCGGTGCGCATCGGCCCCGACCGCCGCGAGCGCGGTGGGAAGGTCGACCTCCACGCCGCGCCGCAGGAAGTACCGCCCGAGCGCGGTGAGGTCGCGCTCGAGCAGCTCGCGCGCCGCGGGATGCGTGACGATGTCCACCGTCTGCGAGAGGTCGATGATCACCGGACGCTCGCGCCACCACAGGACGTTGTACGCGGAGAGATCGCCGTGGACGCGATCGGCCGCCACGAAGATGGCGATCTCCTCCAACAGCAGGCGCCAGACGCGGCGCGCCGCCGCTGGATCGAGGTCGACCTCCGAAAGGCGCGGCGCGCCGCGCTCACGTTCGCCGATGTAGGCCATGCGGTAGCCGCCCTCGATGGGCTCGACGGGCGGCGGCACCGACGCGCCGGCGCCGTCGAGGTGGACGAGGTTCGCCCATTCCCGCGCGATCCACGTGGACGCGATGGCCTCGCGACCGAAGCGCGTTGCCTTGCGCATGGCGCGCTGCTCGCGGCGCGATGCGCTCTCCTCGACACCACGCCGGACGGTGTGCTCGCCCGGCGCGCGGTACAGCCAGTCCTGGCGAAAGCCACGACGGTCGCGGTCAAGGAAGCGCTTTTCGGCGAGCAGCGCGGTGCGCCCGCCGCCGTGCCGGGCGACGAGGTGGACCTCGCTCTCCTTGCCGGTCTTGAGGATGCCCAGGTGCTCATGCCATTCGCCCGGAACGAGCCAGTCGCTCCCGAAGAGATCGCGCAGCGGCATCGGTCCTCCATGGAGGGCGGAGGGCGAGCGGACACGCACGTACGCGGCAGCGGGTCGGTGAGGTCGGGCTCGGCCTCTAGCGGAGGCCGGTGCCGCGCACGAGGTGCACGCTCATCTTCCGGCCTCCTTCTGATTCGTCACCCGTGGGGTGCGCGCCGATCGTAGCGCCGCCGGCCCGCGGCGACCAGCCTGGCATCACTCGTGCCTCCGGACGGCCGATGGCCACGCTCTCGCTCACACGGGTGCCCGAGCGCATCGCGCTGCTGCGGGATCCGGCGGTCCTCATGAACGTCGCCCTGCGGGTCTGCATCCTGGCGTTCACCGCCGACGCGCTCATCAACGCCGGCGACCCCCGCTTCGCGGGCAAGGCGCTCGGGCCGCGCAACGTGGGCATCCTCCTCGGCTTCTCGATGCTCTTCCCCATCCTCCACCTCGTCTACCGGCGGTGGCGCACCTACCCGGTCTGGTACGACAGCCTCTACCTCTCGATCTTCTGGCTGGACATGGCCGGCAACTCGCTCGACCTCTACAACGCCGTCGAGTGGTGGGACCACGTGCCGCACTTCCACGGACCAGGCGCGCTCGCCATGGTCCTCGTCGGCGCGTTCGCGTTGGCGCCCCTCGCGGCCGCAGGTGTGGCGACGATCTGCCATCTCTTCCTCGAGATCCAGGAGTACTACGGAGACGTGCTCCTCCACACGCAGAACGTCCGCGGCCTGGCGGACTCCATGAACGACCTGGCGTTCGGGCTCGCCGGCGTGCTCGTCTACGCGCTCGTGGCGAAGCGATGGATGTTCCTGCGCACCCGGCGGACGCGACCCCGAAAGCGCTA
>DASSPF010000144.1:0-8748 GCA_035699805.1 Candidatus Limnocylindria bacterium
CGACATGGAGGTCACTCGCTACCTCGGTAGGCGGACGGGCGCGGCGCTGTATCAGGAGGTCGACTTCTTCAAGAGGGTCGGCGAGGCGAAGGACACGGTGCTCTGGATCATCGACGTGGACGGCACGGCGGTCGGCGCGACGGGTATCCACGAGATCGACTGGCCCAACGCGCACGCGACCACCGGCATCCTCATCGGTGACAAGGCACGCTGGCGGCAGGGGATCGCGACCGAGGCGATGCGCATGCGCACTCGCTATGCCTTTCGCGAGCTGAACCTGCGCAAGTTGATGACCGAGGTCTTCATGGAGAATGCCGCGTCGCGGCGGGCGCTCGAGAAGAACGGCTATCGCACGGTCGGGACGCGCCGCGAGCACTTCTTCACCGGCGGCCGCTGGCATGACATCTGGCTGGGTGAGGTGCTGCGCGAGGACTGGGAGAAGCTGCAGCGCGAGTAGGGCTCACCGATACCGCAATGCGACCCGGCCTGCGGTCGCCCGTCTGCTAGCCTGACCAGCGGTCGGGAAGGTGAAGCTCAGGGTCTCCAAGAAGCTCATCGCGCTCATCGTCGTTCTTCTCCTCGTGGGCGGCGTCGCGTACCTCTACGTGCCGCGCGACCGCGGGCTCTCGGCGGCCGTCGCGGCGACGCTCGCCATCTTCAACACCGACATCACCTCGCAGAAGGGCGGCGGCGGCGACTTCACACCCGCGCTCGACGGCGATCTGCTCTCGAGCGGCGACGTCGTGAAGTCGAGCACCGATGGGCGCGCCGTGCTCACGTTCTTCGACGGCTCGTCGCTGACGGTCGAGACCGGATCGGTCGTGAAGGTGACGACGCTCGATCGTCTCGAGAACGGCGGCATCCGCCTCGTCATCGAGCAGTCGCTCGGACGCACCTGGGCGTCGGTGGCGAAGCTGAAGACGCCAGATTCGAAGTTCGAGATCAAGACGCCCACCTCCACCGCGAGCGTTCGCGGCACGGCGTTCGAGACCGTCGTCGAGCAGCGGCCTGATGGCACGACCTCGGTCACCTACAAGGCCGATGACGGTGAGGTGGTGGTCACGGCGAACGCCGGCGGTCAGACGAGCGTCACTGCCAACACGCAGGTCACCATCGCCCAGAACCAGCCGGCGCCACCCGCCGCCGCTCCCATCCCGCCGTCGCCCACGCTGCGCGTCACGTCGTCGGCGGGCATCGGCTTCGCGCTCACCGCACCGACCGGTACCACGTGCGGATCCGCCGGCAACAAGGCCGAGATCCCGGGGTGCCTGGTGAACGGCAACGTCGTCACCATCCGCGAGCCCGTCGTCGGCAGGTACATCGTGATGATGACCTCCGCCACGGCGGCCGTCGGCGCGACGCTGCGTGTCGAGGCGCTTCGCGGAACGAACGTCGAGTCGACGCAGACGCTCACCCGGACCTTCGCGCTGGGCGACCTCGTCCGTACGGCGTTCACGTATGCGCCCCAGGCGGTCGGCGCGTTCGAGCCGGCGGAGCAGATCACGAGCGTCTGCGGCGCGCAGGCGACCGGTCGGGTCTTCTCCGCGGGCACGATCGACGAGCGCTACAGCCTTCTCGAGTCGTTCGCATCGACCAACCGTGGCACCCCGGTCTCCCTCGTGGTGACCGAGGGCGAGCTCGCCGCGGCGATCACGCGCGCGGTCGATGGCGCGGGGCCGAACGCCCCCGCGTACATCACCGATGTGCGCATCTCCGTTGACGGCAGCGGCATCCATCTCAGCGGCAATGCGGTCACGCCCGTGGGAACCTTCGCTGCGAACAGTGACGTGGTGATGGGCCCGATGAGCGGCAAGCTCGTGTTGCGCTTGCGCAACTTGAGCGCAGGTCCCATCCCCAGCGCGATCCTCCAGCAGATGCAGGCGGCCATCGAGCGGGGCATGAACGAGTTCACCGACACGTTCCCGATGGTCGTGCGTCAGGTCGCCCTGCGCCCCGGCTGCCTGGGCATCATGGGGACCACGCCCTAGGAGCGCCGCGCGGCTAGCATCGTCGGAAGTGGACCCCCGCCTCGATGCGCTCATCCGTGACGGCATGGCTCGTCATCATGTCCCCGGCGTCGCGGTCGCCATCTGGCACGACGGGCAGGAGCAGGTGGCCGGCTGGGGCGTGACGAACGTGGACCACCCGCTCGCGGTCGACGGCGACACGCTTTTCCAGATCGCGTCGGTGACGAAGACCATCACCGCGACGGTGCTCATGCGTCTGGTCGACCAGGGCGCGGTCTCGCTCGACGCTACGGTCCGCACGTACATCCCCTCGTTCCGCCTGAAGGATCCCGACGCCGCCGCGCGCGCCACCGTCCGACACCTCGTGACGCACACCGGCGGCTGGCTGGGCGACTGTTTCGCGGACTTCGGCAACGGCGACGATGCGCTCGCCCGCTACGTGGACGCGATGGTTGAGCTGGAGCAGCTCACGCCGCTCGGCGAGATCTGGCACTACTCGAATTCGTCATTCACCGTGCTCGGCCGGATCATCGAGGTCGTCACGGGGAAGACGTACGAGCAGGCGACGCGCGAGATGCTCTTCGCGCCGCTCGGCATGGGCCACTCGGTCTTCTCGGCCGCCGAGGCCATCGTCCATCGCACCTCGGTCGGGCATCAGGTCATCGATGAGCAGCCGAGGGTCGTCCGCCCATGGGCGTTCCCGCGCGCGACCACACCGGTGGGCGGGGTCGTCTCGACGGTCCGCGACCTGCTTCGCTACGCGCGCTTCCACCTCGGCGACGGTACGGCGCCCGACGGGACGCGCCTGCTCGCGAAGGATTCGCTCGAGCTCATGCGCACGCCGCTCGCAAAGGCCGATCTCGACCGCTGGATCGGCGTCGCGTGGAACATCCGTGACATCGACGGCGTGCGATTGCAGTACCACGGCGGAGCCGCCATCGGACAGCAGGGTGTGCTCATGCTCGCGCCCGCGCGCGGCGATGCGATCGCCGTCCAGACGAACTCCGCGCGCGGGAGCCTCGTCCATGGCGCCGTGACCAAGTGGTGGCAGAAGGAGCTGCTGGGCGTCAGCCAGCCCGAGCCGGTCTACCGCGAGCTCGACCCGGCGCGCTACGCGATGCTCGCCGGTCGCTACCACGCGGAGCTTTCGGACGCGCAGCTCGATCTCGCGGACACGGGTCTTCTGTACCGCAGCTTCTCGCACAATCGGCTCAAGAGCGACCCGCCCCCTCAGGATCCGCCACCTTCCCGCGTCGCGTTCACCTCCGAGGACCAGTTCTTGCTCCTCGACGGCCCGCTCAAGGACACCCGCGGCGAGTTCCTGTTCCGCGACGGCAAGGTCCACTGGATGCGCGTCGGCGGTCGCGTCTACCGCCGCGCGACGGCGTAGCGATGGAGCGCCAGTACCTCGCCATCCTGCGGAGGACGATGGCCGAGGGCAGCGACCGCGACGACCGCACCGGCACCGGAACACGCGCCATCTTCGGCGAGGTGATGCGCGCCCGCTTGGGCGAGGGCTTCCCCGCGGTGACCACCAAACGCCTCGCGTTCCGCTCCGTGCTCGCGGAGATGCTCTGGTTCCTCGCCGGGTCGTCCGACGTGAACGAGCTCCACGCCCTGGGGGTCCGCATCTGGGACGGCAATGCCTACGCGCCGTACTGGCTGCCAAAGGCGCGGTTCGACGGCGATGCCGGCCGGAACTACGGGCAGCAGTGGCGTGACTGGATCGCGCCGGATGGCGGGCACCGTGATCAATTGCGCGACGTCATCGCCGCGCTCATGTCCGACCCCTCGAGTCGCCGTCACCTGGTCCTGGCGTGGAACCCGGGCGAGCTCGAGCAGACCTCGCTACCGGCGTGCCACGCGCTCTTCCAGTTCTTCGTCGCGCCGGGCGGGGCGGGGGAGCCGCAGCGGCTCTCGCTGATGATGTACCAGCGGTCCTGCGACCTGTTCCTGGGGGTGCCGTTCAACATGGCCGAGTACGCGCTGCTGCTCCATCTCGTGGCGCAGTTCACCGGCTACACCGCGGACGAATTCATCCACGTGCTGGCCGACGCGCACGTGTACCGTGACCACTTCGACGCGGTGCGCGAGCAGCTCGCGCGCGAGCCGTACCCGCAGCCGCGGCTCGCGCTCGATCCGTCGCTCCGCTCGCTGGACGACGTGGTCGCGCGCTATCGCGACGTGGTCGCGCGGGCCAGGGCCGGCGAACGGCCTGGACCGCTGCTCGACGCCATCGCCCATCTCGAGCAGTACCAGTTCCATCCTCCGATCGAAGCGAAGATGGCGGTATGACGCGCATCGCGTTCGTCGTCGCCCGCGATCGTGGCGGGGTCATCGGCAAGGACGGTGCGCTGCCCTGGCGGCTTCCCGACGACATGCGGCACGTGCGCCAGACCACCGTGGGGAAACCGCTCATCATGGGCCGGCGGACGTACGAGTCGATCGGACGGCCGCTCCCGGATCGCACGAACATCGTGCTCACGCGCGACCCGGCCTTTCGCGCCGAGGGGGTCCTCGTGGCGCGCACGCCCGAGGAGGCGCTCGCGCTGGCGGGCGATGCCCCGGAGACCATCGTGTTCGGCGGCGCCGACGTGTTCCGCCGCTTCCTGCCCATGGCCGATCGCATCTACCTCACGGAGGTGGATGCCGCGGTCGAGGGCGACACGTTCTTCCCGGCGCTCGACGACGCTGAGTGGCGCGAGGTGGAACGCACCGAGCATCCTGCCGATGAGCGGCACCGCTACGCCTTCCGCTTCATCACGCTCGACCGCATCCGGAAGCCGTCGACGCGGTGACGAGCGCGACGGGCGCCGGCTTCTTGTGGGATCCGAGCGTCGCGACGCACGTCTACCGCAGCGATCATCCCCTCAAGCCCATGCGCCTCATCGGCGTGCGCGACACCCTCGAGCGTCTCGGGGCGTTCGCGCAGCCGGGCGCGCGCGTGCTCGCACCGCGCCCGGCGACCCGCGCGGAGATCGAGCGCATCCATGAGCCCGACTACGTCGAGGCGGTGATGCAGGCGTCGGCCCATCCCGACCTTGATCACTCCGCGTGGGGTCTTTCGGCCTACGGAGACACACCGCCGTTCGCCGGGATGCACGAGGTCAGCCTGCTCACCACCGGTGGATCGCTCGTGGCAATGGACGAGGTCCTCGCCGGTCGCCTGCGCGTGGCGGTGAACTACTCCGGTGGGCTCCATCACGCCATGAAGCGCAACGCGTCCGGCTTCTGCATCTACAACGATCCGGCGATCGTGTGCGGGCTCCTCGCCGATCGCGGCCTGCGCGTGGCGTACGTGGACATCGACGCGCATCACGGTGACGGCGTGCAGGCCGCGTTCTACGACACGGATCGCGTCCTGACCATCAGTCTCCACGAGAGCGGCCGCTCCCTCTTCCCAGGCACGGGCTTCGCGAGCGAGCGCGGCCGCGGCGCGGGACTCGGATACAGCATCAACGTCGCCCTGCCCGCGTACACCGACGACGTCGCGTACATCCGTGCGTTCGATGCCGTCGTGCCGGAGCTGCTTGCCCGCTACCGGCCCGACGTGCTCGTGACACAGCAGGGGATCGACCCGCATTACACCGACCCGCTCACGCACCTGCAGATCTCCACCCGGACACGCGAGCACGTCGTGCGATGGTTCGCCGCGCAGCCGTACCTGTGGGTCGCCATGGGCGGTGGCGGGTACGCGCTCGACGCCGTGCGCCGGACGTGGTCGCTGGAGTACTTGGTGATGCTCGGCGCCGACATCCCCCTGGAGTTGCACGACACCGACGCGCCGGAGTGGAGCGGCGAGGAGCGCCGGCTCATCGACGCGGCGGTGGACGAGGCCGCGCGCGCCGCCCTGGCGGCGGCCTGGTGAGCGCCGCCGCATTCCTCGCGCTCGCACGGGCACCGCGCACCGGTGTCGTCATGGTCCTCGCCGAGCCGAATCTGCTGCTCGCGTTCGTGGTCATGTCGGTGGCCAGCCTCACGTCCACGCTCGCCGCGTCGCGCGTCGGCTTGGACACCGACGTGAACGCCTGGTTCTTCAGCGGCACCCGCCATCCTGCCGTCCAGCTGATGATCGACTCGCTCGGTGCCCAGCGCACCGCCGTCGTGCTCTATCTGGTGCAGCGGTCTTTTGACGCGATCGTCGTCGTGACGGCGATCTCCCCGCTCTTCTACTGGCTCCTCGGGTCCTCAGCCATCCACGCCTCGGCCCGGCTCAGCGGTCTCCGGCGGCCCTACCGGCCGCTGCTGCTGCTCTTCGCGTACGCGACCCCGCTCACGCTCATCCCCGCGAACATCGCGACCCTCGCCCTGGGGGCGGGACGTGGTCTCGGTCCGCAGCTCGCCTCGCTCGTGGGCGTGGCGTGCATCGGATGGCTCCTGTTCATCGCGCATCGCGCGATCCGTGCGCACTACGAGGTGGATCGCGATCGGGCCACGCGCATCCTCGTGATCGCCGTCGTCGCCTTCTACCTCGTCCCGCTCATCCTGATCGTCGGCGCTGCCGTCGCGATCATCGTCGCGGCCGTCGTCCTCGAGTACTTCTAGTGGCGCGCCTGCGCGCGATCGTCGCGCTGCGCTGCCCGCGCTGCCTGCGTGGCGCGATCTGGCGCACGTTCCTCGGGATGCACGAGCGGTGCCCCGAGTGCGGGCTCGTGTTCGAGCGCGAGCCGGGCTACTTCACCGGGGCGATGGTCGTGTCCTACGCCATCGCGGTGCCGACGTTCGGGCTCATGGTCATCGCGCTTCTCGTCGCGGGCTTGGATGCGCCGCCCGCGCTGCTCACCGGCGGCATCGCGTACCTCGCGCTCGCGCCGTTCATCCTGCGCTACTCACGTGTGCTCTGGCTGCACTTCGACTGGCGCATCGATCCGGACACGGGTGGTGAAGCTCAGCGCTGAGCCGGACGGAGGCCCTGCGCGTAGCGTGCTTCGTCGACGACGAACGGCCAGGAGCCACCTGAGCGCGGCGGTGCGGCACGAAAGTCGCGAAAGTCGAAGGTCGGCGTAGTACCGTCTTGGCCATGCCGGCGTGGACACCCACTGACACGTACCTCAAGCGCAGCCGCCTGCGCGCGTTCGCGCGGCACCACGGCCACGACGACTACGCGTCGCTCCTCCGCTGGTCACAGACCGACCTCGACGGCTTCTGGCGTGCGGTCGAGCGCGACCTCGATCTGGTGTGGGCGAAGCGCTACGAGCGCGTCCTCGACGACGATCGCGGCATCCCGTGGACCACCTGGTGGACGGGTGGCCGGATGAACTACGTCGCGACGGCGCTGCGGCCCCGCCGCGGCCCCGACCGCATCGCGGTGATCGCGGAGGGGGAGGAGGGCACCGTGCGGCGGGTCTCGTACGGGCAGCTGTCGCAGGACGTCCTGCTCTTCGCTGCGGGGCTGCGGTCCCTCGGCGTGGCGCGGGGAGATCGTGTGGCGGTGTTCATGCCCATGACGTATGACTGCGTCGTCGCGGTGCTCGCGGTGGGCGCGCTCGGCGCGGTCTTCATCCCGGTGTTCTCTGGCTATGCGGCCGATGCCATCGCGGGCCGCCTGCGCGATTGCGAGGCGAACGTGCTCATCTGCGCCGACGGGTTCTATCGCCGCGGGCAGGTCGTGCGCATGAAGGACACGGCCGACGCGGCGGCGGACGCCGCGCCGAGCGTGAAGCACGTCGTCGTGGCTTCCCGCATCGGTGCGCCGTACACGCCGCGCCCGCGCGATGTCACCTGGGCCGAGGTCCTCGCCAGGGCGACCGCGCCGCTCACGCCCGCGGACACCGCGGCCGAGGATCCGTACATGGTCATCTACACCTCCGGGACGACCGGCAAGCCGAAGGGCGCCGTCCACGTGCACGGCGGCTTTCCGGTGAAGGCCGCGCAGGATCTCGCCCACTGTTTCGATCTCCAGGACGGCGACGTGATCCTCTGGTCCACCGACATCGGCTGGATGATGGGCCCCTGGCTCATCGCCGGCGGGCTCATGCTTGGTGCGACGATCGTCGTGTACGACGGCACACCCGACTTCCCGGACGCCTCCCGGATGTGGTCGATGGTGGAGCGCCACCGAGTCACACATCTGGGAATCTCGCCCACCGCGATCCGCGGCCTCATGCGATCCGGCGAGGGACCCGTGCGCAAGCACGACCGCTCGAGCCTGTTCGTGCTCGGCTCCACCGGCGAGCCGTGGAATCCGGATCCCTGGTGGTGGTACTTCACCAACGTCGGCGAGTCGCGCTGCCCGATCATCAACTACTCCGGAGGCACGGAGGTCGCCGGCGGCATCGTGGGCTGCACCACCTGGACGCCGATCCAGCCCGGCTCCTTCAGCGGGCCCGTGCCGGGCATGGACGCCGACGTCGTGGACGACCAGGGCCGATCGGTGCGTGGCGCGGTCGGCGAGCTCGTCATCCGGAAGCCCTGGCCGGGTATGACGCGCGGCTTCTGGAAGGACGCGCGCGAGGGCGAGGCCAGCCGCTACCTGCAGACCTACTGGTCGCGGCTTCCCGGGACCTGGGTGCACGGGGATTGGGCGCGCGTGGACGACGAGGGCTACTGGTACATCGAGGGACGCAGCGACGACACGCTCAAGGTCGCAGGCAAGCGCGTCGGCCCGGCCGAGGTCGAGTCCGCCGCGGTCGCGCATCCCGCGGTGAGCGAGGCGGCCGCGGTCGGCGTGCCACACGAGATCAAGGGCGAGGGGATCGTGGTCTTCTGCGTGCTGCGCCCCGGACGCGACGCGAGCGACGCGCTTGCCGGGGAGATCAAGGAGAAGATCGCCGAGCTCCTC
>DASSPF010000145.1:0-2535 GCA_035699805.1 Candidatus Limnocylindria bacterium
GTGGGGACGCGGATCGAGCCCGACCTCCGCCGAGAGCGCGGCGTAGCGCGCGAAGGGCTCCGCCAGACGCGTCCCGAGCGTGCGGAGCTCGACACCGGCAAGACCCCAGCGCCCCGCCGGCGGGAGCACGAGCTCGTCGACGTGGTGCTTGCCGCTCACGCTCCAGCCGTGGCGCTCGAAGAGCGCCTTCGCGTCGCCGTCGAGGGGGCGCACCGCGCGGATCTCGCTCACCAGGCGCGCGAGCGGGCGGTCCGCGGTGGCGCGGAGCGCCGAGAGCGAGAGGCCGATGGGCCGGTATGTGCCGTCGGCGAGCGGGGGGCTCTCGAGCAGCACGACCATCGTCTCGCCGGTCTTCGCGGCGAGCATCTGGCACGGCGCGTCGTGCACCACGATCTCGGACGGCGCGCTGCCCTTCAGGGTGTCGCTCACGCGGAGCGTGACGCGCTGCCCGTCGTCGTCGTACGTGCGGAAGACATCCCGCATGGGTAGGCCGGGCGCGGCGCTCGGGGCGAGCGACTCCGCCTTGGCCACGGTCGCGAGCACGATGAGGTCGGCGCGGTCCACGAGTGCCGGAAGCGAGCGGGCGCCCTGGTCGCTGGACGGCTTCAGGCAGGCGGCCATGTCGCGGACGGTCGGTCGCACAGGCGCGCAGGCGCCCGCCGCGAGGACGAGGGCGAAGGCCGCCGCCTTGAGGCGCATATACGGCTCCAACGCCGCCGCCGCCGGCGTGTTCCGCACGGCGGCACGACGCCGGACGTTCCGACCTCTACTCTCACGGCATCGGGACACCTCGGCCGCTCCGCGTGCTCATCGTCGAGGACCAGCGCATGCTGGCCGACGCGCTCGCGCTCACACTCGCCGACGACCCGGGCATCGCGTCGGTGGAGATCGCCGCCGACGGCGAGGCCGCGGTGCGCGCGGTGGCGGCGGAACAGCCGGACGTGGTCATCATGGACCACCACCTTCCCGGCCCCGATGGTCTCGCGGTCACGCGCGCGGTCCACCGGGTCTGCCCGGACGTCCCGGTGGTCATGCTGACCGGCGACACGAGCGACGAGCTCCTCCTCGCCGCGGTCAACGCGGGGATCAGCGGCTTCCTCATCAAGGACCAGGCCGTGGAGCGGCTCATGGACGCGGTCCGTCGCGCGGCCGACGGCGAGATGGTCTGGCCCGCCGAGCGGATGGCGCGGCTCCTCGCCCGATCGCGCCGGACCGCGACGACCGCGAAGGCGAGCAGCGATCTCACGCCGCGCGAGCGCGACGTGCTCCGCCTCATGAGCGAAGGACTCGACAACAAGGTGATCGCCGAGCGGCTCCGCCTGTCGCTCGCGACGGTGCGTGGCTACGTCCAGCAGGTGCTCGCCAAGCTCGGCGCGCACTCCAAGCTCGAGGCGGTGGTCATCGCGAGCCGGACGGGCCTGCTGAGCGATCTGCGTAAGACGACGGCGAAGTAGCGCCTCCGCGCGCGGGGTCGCGCGACACTGCAATGGCTGGCGGTACCCCTGCATTGGCAGGGGAATGGCGTCCACTGGCACCCGGGGTGCCTTTCCTGTCGGCGTGGATCAGCTCGAGCGCGGCGCCGTCCAGCAGGAGATCGTCGCGCCGCCCGAGGCCGGCCGCCTACGCGGCGTCCATGCCTGCATGCCCTACCGGAGCGCCGCCGAGCGGCGTGCCGCGGCCGGCGCGTTCCTCGCGGCCGGCCTGCGCCTGGGGGAGCGCTGCGTGTACATCGCCGGAGATCGCTGGCCGATCGAGATCGTCGATGCGCTCGACGAAGCGGGCATCGACGTCCCGCGCTCCGCGGCCATGGGCGCGCTCCGCATCCTCCGCGCGCAGCAGGCGTACATGCGCTCCGGCTCGTTCGACCCGGACGCGATGATGCGGCTCCTGCGCTCGGCCGTCGCCGACGCGGCGGCGAGCGGCTACTACGGTCTGCGCATCGCGGGCGAGATGGAGTGGGCGGTCGGGCCGGGCATGGCGCCGGATCCGCTCCTGGAGTACGAGCGCCGTCTCGCGCGCGACGTGTTCAGCGCGGGCCGGCTCACCGGACTCTGCCTGTACGAGCGTGACCGGTTCGCGCCGGAGCTTCTGGACGAGCTCGCGAGCGTGCACCCGGTGATCGTCGATCCCTCGCGCGCCGCGAACTAGGCCTTCTCCAGCAGCCCCCGGTTGTGGACGTACAGCGCGGCCTGGGTGCGGTCGGTGAGCTGGAGCTTGCTGAAGATGTTTGAGATGTGAGTCTTCACGGTGCGCTCGCTGATGCCGAGCTCGGTGCCGATCTCCTTGTTCGCGCGCCCGCTCGCGACGAGCTTGAGCACCTCGCGCTCGCGCGGGGTGAGGTCGCTGTACCCCTGGTCCGCGTCCGCTGGGGTCACCCCTCCGCCGCGCAACCGGCCGAACTCGTCGAGCACGCGGCGCGCGACCGAGGGGTAGATGAGCGAGAAGCCGTCGGCCACGGTGCGGATGGCGTTGGTGAGCTGCTGGCCGCTCACCTCCTTCAGGAGGTAGCCCGACGCGCCGGCGCGGATGGATGAG
>DASSPF010000146.1:0-10361 GCA_035699805.1 Candidatus Limnocylindria bacterium
GCGAACCAGCGTGACGGCCGGCGAAGCAGGGTGTCGAAGAACGTCCGCAGCACGCGCGTCACCGACCACACCACCAGCGCGGCGATGGTCCAGGCGATGACCGTCGCGATGGCGGTGATGTCCGCGCCGACCAGGCGCGAGACCAGCCCGGCGAGCTGCGACCAGAGGAGCGAGGGGTCGAGGAGCGCGAGCAGCGGTCCGACGCGATCGCTCGGCTGGGCGATGAGCGCCTCGAGCGCCGCGCGCGTCTGGACGGCGCGGACCGTCTCGAGCAGGCTCGACTGCTCGAGCACCAGGCCGGTCTCCACGAACGGGCCGAAGCTCTGCTTGCCCATGGCCATCGCGACGATGATCGTCACGATGCCGCCCCACGCGGTGGTGATGAGGCCGGTGAGGCCCTGCACCGTCGCGGCCGTGAGGATCACGGCGGGCGCGATACCGAACGGCGCGGTCACCGGCATCGCCATGGCCATGGCCGTCTGCTCTGGCTTGACGTCACGCGCCCACAGCCAGATGCCGAGGATCGCGTGGATGACGGCGAGGCCGGGCATGAACAGGAACAGCAGCGCGGTCTGCACGACCCAGGAGATGGCGAGCGCCACGCCGAGCTGGCCGCCGAGCGCGGCGAGGAGGATCGCGCCCACGGCGATGCCGCCGGGGACGAGGCCGATGCCCGCGAGGAGCGCGAGGCCGATGACCGGCAGGGCCACGAACAGCGCGAAGAACACCTGACGGATGGGTTGGCCGTACTGGGAGAGGAGCGCGACCACCGGGCTCTGCTCCACGGTGGGGACGAAGTCGCGGATGGGCTCGGTCATGACGCCGGTGAAGCGCGTCGTCGCCAGCTCCTTGTCGAGGTTCTGGATCGACGCGAGCGCCTGTGCGACCTCCGACGCCTTCTGGTAGCGCAGGCGCGGCTCCTTGGCGAGCGCCTTCAGCACGATCGTGTCGAGCTCGCGCACCAGGCTGGGGCGGAGGTGGCTCGGCGGCACCGGTGTGCGCACGACGTGATCGCGCAGGAGCACCGCGGCATTCGCGCTCACGAACGGCGGCTTGCCGACGAGCATCTCGTAGAGCACGAGGCCAAGGCCATACACATCGCTCGCCGGCGTCGCCGGCTTGCCCTCGACACGCTCGGGCGCGACGTACATCGCCGTGGCGAACAGCTGCGGCGTGTCCGCCTCCTCCTGGGGCGTGCGGGCGATCCCGAAGTCGCAGACCTTGGCGTGGTCGTTCGCGTCGAACAGGATGTTCGAGGGCTTCAGATCGGCGTGGATGATGCCGCGCGCATGCGCGAACGCGAGGCCATTGGCGATGTCCACCGCGATCGTCGCGGCGTCGATCGGCGCGAGCGGACCGGCGCGCTCGATGCGCTGCTTCAGCGATCCACCGGGAAGGTGCTCCATGACGATGAACGGCAGCCCGTCGACCTCACCCACGTCGTAGACGGCGACGATGCTTGGATGGGAGAGCGCAGCGAGGGCACGGGCTTCCTTGACGAACATCTTGCGCAGATGCGCATCGGCCGCGGCGTCGGCGTCGAGCACCTTGATCGCGACCTCGCGATTGAGCGCCGTGTCCTGGGCGAGGTACACCTGCGAGGAGCCGCCTGCGCCGATCGGCGCGAGGATCCGGTAGCGCTTGTCCAGCACACGCTCCACCGCCAGCTCTGTGACCGGCTGGCGCGCGCCGACTATAGCGCCGCCTCGCGGCGCGACAGACTGCGTGAATGGATTACCCATGTCGCCCCCCCGGACGCCCCTGTCGTCACTGGTCCTGAACGCCGGAGGCCCACCGGCCGTTACATGGCGCGGTCGGCTGCTCTCCACACACGCTGCGTTCGCCACCGAACGGATACCGCCGGTGCGGGCGAGCCACCCGAGCGGTGCGACGCGCCGAGCTCCAGGCCGCCAACGCCCACGGACCGAAGGGGTCCGTGAGCGTTCGCAGCGGAGGAGGGTGGGATAAAGGTCAGCGCGACTTGATCGGCCAGCTCCGGTCCACGATCTTCGCCACCGCCTCGGACACCTTCGCCTTGAGCTGGGTGGCCTGTTCGACGGTGAGCTTCCCGGCCTGCTGTGCGGTGTCGATGCGGGTGTTCGTGGCAGAGGTGATGGCGGCGATGAGCCCGTCGCGGCTCTTGCCGGCCGTGCCGTCGGCGATCTGGCCGAGGGTCTTGCCCGAGCGCAGCGCGCTCATCAGCTCCTCGCGCGGGATGCCGAGGTACTCGCGCGTGGCGGTCACCGCGTCACCGATGAAGGCGGCGATGGTCGGGTGCGCCAGGCGTGGCTTGTGCTCCGGCCAGGTGTGACGCACGAACTTCGCGATGTGCTCCGGCGCGGCCGCGGTGAGGCGGTCGGCCTGCTCCTGCGTGATCTTGCCGTCGGCGAGCGCCTGCGCGATCGCCCTGTTCACCGCGTCGGTGAGGTAGGCGACGAGGCCTTCGGCGCTCTTGCCGCGGGTGTCATCCGCGATCGCCGCGAGGCTGGTGCCCGGCAGCTTCGCCTTGAGCGCCGCCGGCTGCATCTCCAGGTACGCGGCGCTCTGCTCCAAGAGATTCGAGAAGACGCGCTTGGCGAGGTCTCCATCGTCGTGCCGCTCTTCCTTGAGCGCGGCGAGGATCGCGTCGGCCTGCTGCTGCGTGATGACGCCGCGCGCGACGAGCGCGTCGAGGATCGCCTTCAGGCGATCCGGCTTCGGCGCCTGGATCGTGCTGGCGCTCGCCAGGCCTGTCACGGTCGGCGCGAACGCGGCGAACGCCGCGGTGCCGAGCAGACCGATCCCGATGAGCGTGGTCATGGCCACGATGGCCATCTTTCGTCCGATGCGGTTCATGCGTGCCTCCTTGGTGCCGTTTCGATCTCACCCACTCGTATCTGCTCATCTAACGACATCGTTTCGCTCGGGAGTACGGTCTTGGCGGCCGAGCGGCCGTTCCTTACAGGTCGTTAACATCCAGAGCCCGTGCACATCGTCTTCGCCGCGGCTGAAGCGGCCCCCTTCGCCAAGGTCGGCGGACTCGCCGACGTCGCGGGCTCGCTGCCCCAGGCCCTCGCCGCGCTCGGTCACGAGGTGACGCTCTACCTGCCGCTCCACGGGACGATCGACCGCGCTCGCTTCGGCATCCCCGACGACGGCCCGGTGCGCAGCGTGCCATACGGCGCGTCGAGCGCGCGCGTGTCGTATCCGGCCATCGCTCGTGACGGCGTACGCATCGTCTTCGTCTCCAGCGCTCGCCGCATCGCACGCGGCGTGGTCTACGGCGCGCCCGACGACAACAAGCGCTACGCGTTCTTCTGCCGCGCCGTGTACGAGGATGTCCAGGGATCCCCGCCGGACGTGGTCCACGCGCACGACTGGCACGCCGCGCTCCTCGTCCCGCTCGTGCGCCGCGCGCGTTCGCTCGCACGGACGGCCACGGTGTTCACGATCCACAACCTCGCGTACCAGGGCCGTACCTCCGCCGACGTCCTGAAGCTCATCGGTCTGCCGCGCGCGAGATTGGCGATCGAGGATCCGAACGAGTGCAACCCGATGGCACGCGCCATCGCGACGGCGGATCGTGTCTCCACGGTCAGCCAGCGCTACGCCCGGGAGATCCTCACCCCGGCGTTCGGTGAGCGGCTCGAGGGTCTGCTGGCCACGCGGAAGGATCGCCTCTCGGGCATCGTGAATGGCATCGACACCATCGCCTTCGATCCCGCGCGCGACCCGCACATCGCGGCGCCGTACTCGGTCGACGATCCGAGCGGCAAGGCCAGGGACAAGGAGGCGCTCCAGATAGAGGGTGGGCTGCGGCCGGACCCCGCGGCGCCGCTCTTTGGCGTGGTGGGCCGGCTGGTCGAGCAGAAGGGCATCGACCTGCTCACGGCCGCGGCGCCCCACCTGCTGGAAGCGGGCGGCCAGCTCGTCGTGCTCGGCTCCGGGGATCCCGCGTACGAGGCGAGATGGAAGGAGCTTGCCTCACGGCACGCTGGCCGGCTCTGGCTGCGCCTCGGCTTCGACGCCGCGCTGGCCCAGCGGATCTACGCCGGGAGCGATCTCTTCCTCATGCCGTCGCGCTTCGAGCCCTGCGGCCTGGGGCAGCTCATCTCGTTCCGCTACGGCACCATCCCGGTGGTGCACGCGGTGGGCGGCCTCGCCGAGACGGTGCGCGATGTGGACGCGCATCCCGCCGATGGCAACGGCTTCGCGTTCGGCCGCTACGCCGCGGACCCGTTCAGCGAGGCGATCGATCGGGCCATGGGCCGCTATCGCGCCGGCGGCGAGGAGTGGCGGGGTCTCGTCCGGCGCGCCATGAGCGAGGACCACTCCTGGGACGCGTCCGCGCGGCGCTACGTGGAGCTGTACCGGAAGGCGGTGCGGACACGGCGCAGCTCGTGAGGTCGGTCGTCGATCTCGAGGACGCGATCGCGGATCTCCCCGCCGAGGCGCGTGCCGCGGCGGACCGGCTGTTCACGGTCTCGACGACCACCGGACGGCTCGATGCCCCGGCCGAGATGCACGCCTGGATCGTGAAGCTCTTCGGATCGGTCGACGCGGTGCGCGAGCAGCGGATCGTCCGTGTGACGAACCGGGTGACGCTCGAGGGGGCGCTCTTCAACGACCTGCGGGCGATGCGACCGATGGACGTGAAGGGCGCCGACGAGGTGCGCGCGACCATCGAGGGTGCGCGCAACGACCCCTTCGACCATCCGCTCACCGGGACGCCGTCGGACACGTTCGGACGGGTCCGCGGCGAGCACGGCATCACCGCCTCCAACGTGGCGAAGTACGACGGCCATCACGGCGTGCTCGTGTTCGACGAGCACGACCCGCTCGCGCCGGTCGACGCGGCGACGCTGCGCGATCACCTCGTCACGGCGCGGCGCTGGGGCGAGGCCGCTCACGCGGTGGACCCCGCCGCGCGCTATCTCTTCGTGATGTGGAACTGCCTCTGGCGGGCGGGCGGCTCGGTCGTCCACGGCCACATGCAGATGACCCTGACGCGCGGCGCGCACTACCCCCGCGTCGAGGCGCTGCGGCGTGCGGCCCTCGCGTACGCCGGGTCGTCGGAGCGCGACTACTTCGACGACCTGTGGCTCGTTCACGACGCGCTCGGCCTCGGGGCGGAGGTGGAGGGTGCCCGGATGTTCGCCTCCATCGTTCCGATCAAGGAGCGCGAGGTCGTCATCCTCGGACGGGCCGGCGCCGACGAGACGGCCGTCGCGTCCGCGCTCGCGAGGGCGGTGGCGGCGTACCGCGCCGCGGGCGTCGTCTCGTTCAACATGGCGGTCTACCTGCCGCCGCTCTCACCCGATGGCGAGGACTGGCTGCGTTTCCCGCCGCTGGTGCGCCTGGTGGACCGTGGCGACCCCGCGAACCGGACCAGCGACATCGGTGCGATGGAGCTCTTCGCCGCGTCGGTGATCGCGTCCGATCCGTTCCGCCTCGCCGCGGCACTGCGCGACTAGACCGTTACCGCCGTTCATCGCGGCGAACGCTATAGTCGGACGTCCGCCTGCTCGCTTTGACCGCCTTGCCACCGCGCGGCCTATTGACGAGGCGCTCAGCGTCCTGCTTACTGAGCGCCACGATGGCGGATCTCACATTCGTCTCGCGTCGAGACTCCAGCTTCAAAGAGTTCCCGCCCGCCTCCGCGCAGATCGCGATGGTCATCCCCTTCTACGGCGACCTCACCGTGTGGGTCCGTTCGCCCGACGCCGGCGGGTGGCACTTCCCGACGAGCGCGCGGCGCTCAGGTGAAACGATCCTCGAGGTCGCGCGTCGCGAGCTCTGGGATTCCGCCCGCATCGTCGCGAGCCGCCTCGATCTTCTGGGCGCGATCCGGTACGAGCTCCCCAAGCCGACGACCGCCTACGTGTACATGTGCGAGCTCACGCACCTGACCTGGTGGTACGACATCCCGGAGAAGGACAAGGTCGCCGAGGTGGGGGTCTTCCACCGCAACCCGCGCCCGGTCGCCTCCGAGGCGGTCGAGCTGGTGCTCGAGGCCGCGCTCCGGGCCCGTAAGACCGGTCTTCGCTAACGATCCCGTAACCGGGTCATCCCGGCCCCGCGCTGGCAGGCCACTTGCGGCGGGACGCAACCATGATCGACGAAGAGACCGAGCGGACGGTCGAGCGCTGGGTGAAGCTGGGCGACCAGCTGCGTGGCCAGCGCACGGCCGACGAGCGCTCCCGCTGCGCGCGCTGCGGCTCGTCGCACCGCGTGCTCGATCGCGGGCGTCAGGCCCTCTGCGCCCGCTGCTACCTGGAGCGCGGGGAGCCGAGCGGCAACTAACGCGGGCCGAACGCCGCGCTGAGCGTGCCGGAGAGCGTCTCGCCGGAGAGCCCCTCTCCCAGGTAGCTCCGGCCGATGCGGATCTCCAGGTGCAGGTGCGGCCCGCCCTCCGGGTACCCGCTGCTGCCGACCGTGCCGATCACCGTGCCGGCGGCGACCTCCTGACCCGGGGCGAGCTCCGCGACGCCCTCAAGATGCGCGTAGCGGCTGACCAGCCCGCGCCCATGGGCGATCCAGACCTGACGCCCGCGGATGCGGTCGAGGGTCCGCGCGGGGGTGTACCCGAGCGCCTGCGCCTCGGCGAGCGCCGCTTCGCGCTCGGCCTGATCCCAGTCAGTGAACTCGTGGTCGACGCGGATGATCGTGCCCGCGGCGACCGCTCGGACCGGCGCGCCGGTGGGTGCGGCGAAGTCGATGCCCTCGTGGCTGCCGCCGCGGTAGTCCCGCGGCGCACCCGGCAGCGCCTCCGCGTCGGTCGGCAGCTCCGCGCTCTCGACCGGCAGCAGTAGGCCGGCGACGATCACGCTCCGCAGATCCGCGCGGTCCTCGTCCAGCGCGCGGCGCCCCGGACCGGCCGCGGGATCCGCTGATGCGACATTGCCGGCATCGGCGGTCGCGGCCGGCCGCGCGCTCTGCGCGGCGGATACGGCGGGCGCTGGGCGCGACGCGTACGCCGCGATGCCGCCGAAGACGATCACGCCCAGGATCGCCAGGATCGGACGGAGCGGACGCATATACTGACGCTAGCGCACAGACCTTTAACGACCGGTCCTGAGAGGCCGGGAAGGGAAGTGGCGAGTGGCCCAGTCGCGCTCCGTCCTGCTCAGCGCCGACGACGTGCGTCGCGCGATCTCCCGCATCGCACACGAGATCGTCGAACGCGACCGCGACCTCTCCGCACTCGCCATCATCGGCATCCGCTCGCGCGGTGACATCCTCGCCGGACGCGTCCGCGACGCGATCCGCGCGCACGAGGGTGCCGACGTCCCACTCGGCTCGCTCGACATCACGCTCTATCGCGATGATCTGACGCGCATCGGCTACGCGCCGGTCGTGCACGAATCCGCGATCGGCTTCTCCGTGGAGGACCGGGTCGTCGTCTTGGTGGACGACGTGCTCTTCACCGGGCGCACCATCCGTGCGGCGATGGATGCGCTCGTCGACTACGGCCGTCCGCGGGCCATCCGTCTCGCGGTCCTCGTCGACCGCGGCCACCGCGACCTCCCCATCCGCGCCGACTTCGTGGGCAAGAACGTCCCGACGAAGGCGAGCGATGACGTCCGGGTGCATCTGGTGGAGGAGGACGGCCGCGACGAGGTCGAGCTCGTCGCGCGTGAGGCGGTGCGCGCATGAAGTGGTCACGCCGGCACGTCCTCGACACGGACGACTGGTCGCGTGAGGAGATCCTGGCGGTCCTCGAGACGACCGGTGCGATGGTCGAGGTGCTCTCACGTCCGATCCGGCGCGCGCCGCCGCTGCGCGGCCGCACCGTCGTGCTGTTCTTCGCCGAGGCCTCCACCCGCACCCGCGTCTCATTCGAGCTCGCGGCCAAGACGCTCTCCGCTGACGTCGTGAGCATCACCGCGAGCGGCTCCTCGGTGGAGAAGGGCGAGACGCTCTACGACACCGTGCGCACGCTCCAGGCGCTCGGCGGGGACATCGTGGTCATGCGCCATGCCTCGTCGGGCGCACCGTACTTCGTCGCCGACCGCACCGACGCGGCGGTCATCAACGCCGGCGACGGATGGCACGCGCATCCCACGCAGGGTCTGCTCGACGCGTACACGCTGCGCGCGGCCCTCGGAGATCTGGGCGGGAAGCGCGTGGTCATCGTGGGCGACGTGCTCCACAGCCGGGTCGCGCGCTCCGACATCAACACGCTGGTGCCGCTCGGCGCCACGGTGACCCTGTCGGGCCCGCCCACGCTCATGCCCACCGCATGGCGCTGCGGCGCGCTGCCCTCTGGCGTCACCTACGAGCCGGACGTCGATCGCGCGCTGGACGGCGCCGATGCGGTCATCGCGCTGCGTCTTCAGAAGGAGCGTCAGGAGGGCGGGCTCCTGCCCTCGCTGCGCGAGTACACGCGCGAGTGGGGGATCACCGAGGCGCGCGTCGCTCGCATGCGCCCCGGCGCGCCGGTGATGCATCCGGGGCCGATGAACGAGGGCGTCGAGATCGATGCCTCGGTCGCGCACGGCGCGCGCTCGCTGGTGGAGCGGCAGGTGACCAACGGCGTCGCCGTCCGCATGGCGCTCCTGTACCTCCTCGTCGGCACACCGTCGCTGGAGAGCGCGTGATGGACCGGCACGCGCTCGAAGCGCGCGGCCTGCTCGTCACGGGGGGCTTCATCGACCTGCACGCGCACCTGCGCGAGCCGGGCTTCGAGGAGTCGGAGACCATCGCCACGGGCGCCGCGGCGGCGCTGCGCGGCGGCTTCACCACGATCTGCGCCATGCCGAACACCGATCCGGCGATCGACTCTCCCGGGCTCGTGGCCGAGGTCGTCGCGCGCGCGAGCGCCGCTCACGCCGCGCGCGTGCTCCCCATCGCCGCCATCACTCGCGGACGCGGCGGTCGCGAGCTCGCCGATCTCATGGAGCTCAGCGCCGCCGGCGCGGTCGCCTTCAGCGACGACGGCTCGCCGGTGGACGACCCGCGCCTCTTCCGCCACGCGCTCGAGTACAGCCGTGCCCGCGACCTTCTCATCATCGAGCACCCCGAGGACCGTGCGCTCTCGTCAAAGGGGGTCATGCACGAGGGCGCGGTCTCGGCTCGGCTCGGCCTTCCGGGCATCCCCGCCGCGGCGGAGGAGAGTGCGGTCGCGCGCGACATCGCGCTCGCGCGGCTCACCGGCGCGCGGCTCCACCTCACGCACCTATCGACCGCCGGGTCGATCGAGCTGGTGCGGCGAGCGAAGGGTGAAGGCGTCCGGGTGACCTGCGACGTCACGCCGCACCACCTCGCGCTGACCGATGCCTGGGTCGCCGGATCGCGCCGCTTCGCCTGGGAAACCCAAGACGATGGAACGAGTGATGCGACAGCGCTCCGGCGCGCGGACGCGGGCTCGTCATCGGCGCCCGCCGCGACCCCATACGACTCCAACACCAAGATGAATCCGCCGCTGCGCACCGCGGCCGACGTGCGTGCGCTCTGGGCCGGCCTCGCGGACGGGACGGTCGACGCGATCGCCACCGACCACGCACCGCACGCCAGCACGAAGAAGGACGTCGAGTTCGACCACAGCGCGAACGGCATCAGCGGGCTCGAGACGGCGCTGCCGCTCGTCCTCGGCGGCGTCGCCGCCGGCTGGTGCGCGCGGGAGGTCGCGCTGCGGGCGCTCTCCGCGGGCCCCGCGCGGGTGCTCGGCATCCCGCTCCCCGCCGACGACTGGATCGCCATCGACCCGGCGGCGGTCTGGCGTCCGCGCGCCGAGGACCTTGCGACACGCGGGAAGAACACACCGCTCCTCGGCCTCGAGCTTCGCGGCCGCGTCGTCGTCGCCGTCGTGGGCGGCGAGGTGCGGTTCGACGGGGGCGTGCGTGCCGCGGTCTAGGTCCGGTGGCGACGGGGCGGGCCGCGAGCAATTGCATCTTTATTCATCCGGACCGTATAGTTATGCACCAATGAGCAGGGCGGCGGTGCTCGGGCTGGAGGACGGCAGCGCCTGGTGGGGCGAGGCGTTCGGCGATGCGTCGGCCGCCTGGGGCGAGGTCGTGTTCAACACGGCGATGACCGGGTACCAGGAGATCGCCTCGGACGCCTCGTACAACGGGCAGATCGTCGTGCTCACGTATCCGCTCATCGGCAACTATGGGACCTTCGATCGCGCGAGCGAGTCGCGGCGGCCGTGGATCGAGGCGCTCGTCGTGCGCGAGCTGGACGCGACCTGCCGCGAGCGGACGGGCGATCTCGACGCGTACCTTCGCCAGTTCGGCGTACCGGGCATCGCCGGCGTGGACACGCGTGCGCTGGTCCGCCGCCTGCGCGCGAAGGGCACGTTGCGCGGCGCGCTGCTGCAGGTCCCGCCGCATCTCGCCCACGACCCCGGTGTGGCGCAGGAGGCCATCGCGAAGGCGCGC
>DASSPF010000147.1:0-64168 GCA_035699805.1 Candidatus Limnocylindria bacterium
ACTCGGGTACGCTCTGCCCGCTTCCTTTCGCGGACCAGCTGGTGTGAGTAGTGGCGTGTTGGAGTTAGGGATGGGTCGCCGGCTGATCTCGTCCGTCGTCGCGTTCGCGATGGTGTTCGTGGGGCTGGGGGCGTCGCCGCACAGCGCGCTCGCGGCGGGGGGTACCGCCCTCGCGTCGATCGGCACGGCCTACACGGAGAACTTCAATACGCTGGCCCAGGCGGGCACCTCCTCGGTGACGCCCGCCGGCTGGACCTTCACTGAGACAGGGACGAACGCGAACACCCTCTACACGGCCGGCACCGGCAGCGGCAACGCTGGGGACACATACAGTTTCGGCGCGTCGGGGAGTCCTGAGCGCGCGTTCGGCGGGCTCCAGAGCGGCAGCCTGAACCCGACCGTCGGCGCAGTCTTCACGAACGCGACCGGCAGGACGATCACGAAGCTCGACATCAGCTACACGGGCGAACAATGGCGGCTCGGCACGTCCGGAAGGCAGGATCGCCTCGACTTCCAGTTCAGCGTCGACGCGACCTCTCTTTCGACGGGGACGTGGATCGATGCCGACGATCTCGACTTCCTCGGACCAATCACGACGGGCACCGTCGGGCTACTCGATGGCAACGCAGCCGCCAATCGCCGTTCGATCGCAGGCAGCATCGTGCTGAACGTGGCGAGCGGTGCGAACTTCTGGGTGCGCTGGCGCAGCTCCGACGCGACGGGCGCCGACGACGGTCTCGCGGTCGATGACTTCGCACTCACACCGTGGGAATCGGATGTGGCGCCGTTCATCAGCACAACAAGCCCTCTCGCCGGTGCGACGGGTGTCGCGCTCGACGCGAACGTGACCGTGACGTTCTCGGAGCCCGTCACCACGACGGACGGCTGGTACGCGATCTCGTGCTCGTCGAGCGGCGCCCACAGTGGGACCGTGACAACGACCGATCAGACGACGTTCGTCATCGACCCGGGCACCGGCTTCACCAGCCTTGAGGTCTGCGACGTGACGGTGTTCGCGGCGCGGGTCACCGACGGCGACACGAACGATCCCCCGGACGCGATGCTCGGCGACGTGACGTGGTCGTTCACGATCACGGATGCCTGCGGTGGCCCGGCCACGAAGATCCACCAGGTCCAGGGCAGCGGAACGACGACGCCGATGTTCGGCGCGACCGTGGCGATCGAAGGTGTCGTCGTCGGTGATTACCAGGCCACCGGCCAGTTCAATGGCTACTACGTCCAGGAGGAGGACGCCGACACGGACGCCGACCCGGCGACGTCCGAAGGGCTCTTCGTCTTCAGCCCCGCCTCGTTCCGTGACGTCTCCGTCGGCGACGTCGTTCGCGTGCGCGGGAGGGCAGGCGAGTTCTCGAGCCTGACGCAGCTGTCTTCCGTGACCGATGTGCTCATCTGCGCGAGTGGGGCTGCCGTATCTGCTGCGTCGGTCAGCCTCCCTGTGGCGAGCATCTCCGACCTCGAGGCGTTCGAGGGGATGCTCGTGACCTTCGACCAGACCCTCACCGTCACCGAGGTCTTCAACCTCGGACGCTTCGGCGAGGTCAGTCTCTCCGGGGTCGGTCGCCTGTACACGCCGACGGCCGTCGCCGAGCCAGGCGCCGATGCCCTCGCCGTCGCCGCCGCGAACGCGCGGAGCCGGATCATCCTCGACGACGGCGTCAGCCAGCAGAACATCGACCCGACCAGGTATCCCCAGGGCGGGCTTTCCGCGAGCAACACGCTGCGGGTCGGCGACTCGCTTCCTGGTCTCAGTGGCGTGATGGATTACCGCTTCAGCAGCTACCGCATCCAGCCTGTCGGGACGATCGAGTTTGCCCACACCAACCCGCGCACCGCGGCGCCCGCACCGGTGGGCGGCAACGTGAAGATCGCCTCCTTCAACGTCCTGAACTTCTTCAACGGCGACGGGCTCGGCGGCGGGTTCCCGACGTCGCGCGGCGCCGACACCGCGGCGGAGCTCGCGCGGCAGCTCGCGAAGGAGGTCAGCGCCCTCCGCGCGATCGACGCCGACATCGTCGGCCTCATGGAGATCGAGAACGACGCCGGTCCGAACAGTGCGCTCGCGGATCTGGTGCGCGCACTGAACGATGCGATGGGCGCCGGCACCTATGCCTACATCGACACCGGTGTCATCGGCACCGACGAGATCAAGGTCGCGCTCATCTACAAGCCCGCGTCGTTCATGCCGGTGAACCCCTACCAGACGCTGGACTCGGCGGACGATCCTCGGTTCATCGACACCCTGAATCGGCCCTCGCTCGCGCAGACGTTCGAGCACCTTCTGACCGGTCAGCGTCTCACCGTCGTCGTCAACCACCTGAAGTCGAAGGGGTCGAGCTGTGCGGGTGTCGGTGACCCCGATCTGCTCGATGGCCAGGGGAACTGCAACGGCACGCGGACCGCCGCAGCCGAGGCGCTCGCCGACTGGATCGCGAGCGACCCCACCGGCAGCGGCGACCCCGACACACTGATCATCGGCGACTTGAACGCATACACGTTCGAAGGCCCGATCACCACGCTCACCGGCGCGGGCTTCGAGAACCTCGTCCGCCGGTACGGAGGTCTGGACGCCTACTCCTACGTCTTCAACGGCGAGTCCGGGTACCTCGATCACGCGCTCGCGACGTCGTCGCTCGCGGCGCAGGTGACCGGCGTCATCGACTGGCACATCAACCCCGACGAGCCGAGGGTCCTCGACTACAACGTGGAGTTCAAGAGCGCGAACCAGATCACGACCTTCTACGACGACGGCCCGTACCGGTCCTCAGACCATGATCCGGTCATCGTCGGGCTCCAGCTCGATGTGACCTCAGGCGCATCCGGCAAGCTCGAAGGGACGCCGACGTGGGCCGGCGATCTGAAGACCAAGCTGAACGTCATCGCTCGCGACGGCGAGATCCAGGGGCGGATCACCGTCGAGGGCGACGGACGCTCCGACACGTCGACGCGTATCGACGCGATCGTCGTTCGCGGCACCGACGCCACGGTGTTCGGCGCCTTCGGCGACGTGACGTTCCGGATCGACGTCCATGACGGTGGCAGCCAGCGCGACGATACGTTCCGGATCCGTACGAGCGACGGGTACGACTCCGGTGTGCGTTCCCAGCTCCGCGGCAACGCCACGGTGTGGCCTCGCGGCTAGACCTTCGCGCTTCGCGACCGGCGTGCAGGGCGTCGAGGATGGCCTCGGCGCCCTGCGCTGTTCCCACGGAGGCATCCGAACGTAGCGGCCGCCCGTATCAGGGGCATGACCCCGCGCTTCGCGCTCCGTCTGGTCACCTGTGCGGCGCTCGCCGCGACCTGGGCGTGCGCGGGTGGCGTCGCTCCCTCGCCGGCACGGCCGAACGAAGTGCAGGTGGTCGAGCCGGCCGGTCGTCCCGACGACTGGACCTACGCCCCCAAGGAGCTCGCCGTGGCGCGCGGGATGACCGTGACCTTTGTGAATCGCGGCAAGGAGTTCCACACGGTCACCTCCGACGATGCGGGGCGACCATTCGACGTGAGCATCGGCACGAATCAGACTGGGACGATCACCTTCGAGAAGGTGGGCACCTTCGCGTACCACTGCGGAGTGCACCCGCAGATGAAGGGGGTCGTCCGTGTCTGCGATGGTCCGTGCGGCTAGCGTCGCCCTCGCGCTGATCGCCGCCGCGTGCGGGTCTTCGGCGCAGCCCGCCCCTTCCGCCACCCCGACACCAGCGGCGAGCCCCACCGTCGCGGCGAGCCCGTCGACCGGGGGCCCCTGGACGTTCAGCGTCGACGCGTCCTCCAAGACGACCATCCGCGTGCGTGAGGTGCTCGCGAGCACGCGCGCGCCCGGCGACGCGGTGCTCACCGTGACGGGGATGCGCGGCTCCTTCACGCTGAACACCGACGGCACGTTCAGCCCGACATCGAAGCTCACCGCCGATCTGGCGACGGTCTCGAGCGACTCCGGCCTGCGCGACCGCTATGTCCGGGATACCACGCTCGATGTGCGGCGCTTCCCGACCGCGGAGTTCGTCCCGGCGAGGACCACCGGCCTGACCCTGCCGCTCGCAGCGAGCGGCGACCTGGCCTTCCGCATCGAGGGAAAGATGACGGTCCATGGGACGGCCAAGGACGTGACGTTCGCCGTGAAGGCCACGCGCAGTGGGACTCGTCTTGTGGCCGCGGCCACCGCGGACCCGGCCTGGACGTTCGCCGATTTCGGCCTCGCGATCCCGCGGGTCTCCTCTGTGCTCTCCGTGGAGGACGAGATCCGTCTCGAGATCGCGCTCGTCGCGACCGAGGCCGCGCCTTAGCTCACACCGTCGCGCGGTCCGGCGGCGGCGCCAGCACGTAGCGGATCGAGAGACCCGCGATCGCCGCGCCGAGCAGCGGACCGATCCAGTACACGTACCAGTTGTCGAAGAACATTGCCGGCACGGCCGTGGCCACGTACCGCGCCGGATTCATCGCCGCACCGGTGAGCGGGCCGCCCACGAGGATGTCGGTCATGACGGTGAGGCCGATGCCGAAGCCCGCGATGCGCGGTGCGAGCGGGGAGACGGCGGTCCCATACACGGCCCAGACCAGGAACAGCGTGAGGATCGCCTCGATGGCGATGCCGGCCGCGGGGGTGATCGCCGCACCGAGCGCGGGGGTGCCGAGGTGCGTCTTGTCCACGGCGGCGATCGCTGAGTCGAACACCATCCGCAGCGCGAAGCCGGCGGCGAGGCCGCCGGCGAGCTGCGCCGCCCAGTACGTGGGCACCCGCGCCCAGGGATGGCGACCGGCGAGGGCGAGACCGAACGTCACCGCCGGGTTGAAGTGCGCGCCCGAGAGCGCGCCGAACGACGAGATCGCGACCGCGAGGGTGATGCCGTGCGCCAGCGCGATCTCGAGGAGGCCGCCGGCGCTCGCCGCGGTGACCGTCAGGATCGTGCCGGCCCCCACGAAGAAGAACCAGAAGGTGCCGCAGGCCTCCGCCAGCAGGGCGCGGTTGTGCTCGTTCAAATCCGTCCCTCCACTTCGGTCCGGTATTCTCGCGCCGATGGCCGACTTCCGTCCTGTCGAGGCGACCAAGGCGCGCATCCTGACCATCCACGCGGCACCTCCGGGCGCCACCCCGGAGACGGCGAACGCCGAGTGGGTCGAGGTCGTGGTGCAGCTGGACTCCGACCTCGCGAACTGGCGCCTGCAGCGTCTGCGTGCGCTGTGGCGCGAGGAGCTCGCCAGACCGGTGGAGTGGGACTGGCTCTACACCTGGGGCTCGCCCGCGTTCGTGCGCGCCGGCGAGGTCTACCGCATCCACTCCGGCTCGCGCATCCGTGCGGCGACGCACCCGCTCACCGACGACCTCGCGCCGGGACGCAAGCACGTGTACCTCGCCGGGCCCGTGGCGAACGCCCGGCTGCTGTGGACCCGCGGCGACTACGTCCGGCTGGTGGATGCCTTCGGGACGGTGATCGACGAGATCGTGGTCTGGCCGGCGGAGCCGGCAGCGCCGGAGCCGGCGAAGCGCTGACGACCTAGCGGACCGACTTCGCGACCGCCGCTGCGGTGCGGTAGCGGCCCTTGCCCGCGCCCTTCGCCTCGCGCATGGCCGCATCGGCGTGCCGGAGGGTCTCCGCGAGACCGCTGCCATCACCGACGACGACGCCGACGCTCGCGCCCACCCTGATGAGGTGATCTCCCACGACGATCGGCTGGGTCATGAGCGCGACCAGTCGTGCGGCGATCTCCTCGGCACGTGGCGCACTCTCGACGTCGCGGAGCAGGACCGCGAAATCGTCGCCGCCCATTCTCGCGACGACATCCGAGGTCCCCACCGCGCGCTGGAGCCGGCGGGCCACCTCCACGATGAGGGCATCGCCCACGGCGCGTCCGAAGGTGTCGTTCACGTCCCTGAAGTCGTCGAGGTCTAGGAAGAGCAGTGCGAACGGCACCCGCCTGCGCTGGAGCTCGGTGACCGCGATCGCGAGCCACTCCCGCAGCTGCGTGCGATCCGCGAGGCCGGTGAGCGCGTCGTGGCTGGCAAGGTGTGCGAGGCGATCCTCGCTGCGCTTGCGCTGACCGGCGATCGCGAAGACCGTGGCGATGATGAGGGTCATGAGGGGGATCTCGAGGAGCTCCTCCGGTTGGGTCGTGCCGGCCACGACCGCGTCGCCGACGGCGACGAGCACGGCGAACACCCCGATCGCCGAGCGTATGACGAATCCCCAGTACGCGCGGACAAATGCCTCGAGCGCGAGGACGACGAACACGAGATGGAAGAAGATGACGGTGTGATCGCTCGCGATCGTGAGCACGACGGCGGCCACGAGCGCCGCGTCGAGGGCGATACGGCGAAGGTCGGTGCCGCGCGGCGCCAGGTCGCTCACGGCCTGGCCGCCGGGAGCGTGAAGCTGATCGTCGCTCCATCACCGGGCGCGCCGGTCGCGTTCACGCGGCCGCCGTGCCGTTTCACGATCCGCTCGACCGTCGCGAGCCCGATGCCGGTCCCTTCGAAGCTGGCGTCGGTGTGCAGGCGCGTGAACGGCCGGAAGAGCCGATCGACGTAGCGCATGTCGAAGCCGACCCCGTTGTCGCGCACGAAATACGTTGCCACGCCGTCCACGGCCTCGCAGCCGATCTCGACGACCGGCTCCGAACGGGAGCGCGAGAACTTGAGCGCGTTCGTGACGAGGCTCTCGAGCAAGGTCCGGAGCAGCGCGCGATCGGCCCGGACGTACATCCCATCGGCGACGACGGCGCGGAACACGGCGCCCGCTCGACGCTGCGCGTCGAGCACCTCCCGCGCCATCGCGCTGAGGTCGACGCGCTCCGGATCGAGCTCGGTGCGGCTGGCCATCGAGAGCGCGAGCAGGTCGTCGATGAGCGCCGACATACGCACCGTCGCGTCGTGGATGCGCGTGAGGTGCCGGTGGGCAGCCTCCGACCGGTGGTCGCCGAGCTCGGCCTCGAGGAGCGCCCGGAATCCGTCCAGCGCCCGGAGCGGCGCCCGCAGATCGTGCGAGACGGTGTGCGCGAACTCCTCGATGCCCTCGGTGGCCGTCGCGAGCTGGAAGGTGCGCTCACGAACACGTTCGTCGAGCCTCTCGTTCAGCTGTCGCAGCTCGCGCTGGGTCGTGGCGAGCCGGTCGGCGGTCTGGTTGAACGCACGGTTCGCCGCGGCGATCTGATCCGCTCCGGCCGAGGTCGCGCGTGCGCCCAGATCGCCCGCGGCGAAGCGGAGCATCACGTCCACGAGGTCGTCGAGCGGTCGCGTCAGCGTCCGCGTGAACAGGACGGTGGCGGCGACGACGGCGAGCAGCAGCGCGAGCAACAGTGCAAGGCCGACCGAGATGCTGTTCACCGCGTAGGTGCCTGCAGCCTCCGGCCGCACCTCGAGCAGCGCGATGATCCCGCTGCCCGCCGCAGCCGCGTAGCCGCCGAGCATCACCAGGCCGGTGACGAACACACCCGTCGTCGCCAGGACGCGGTCGCCGATACGACCGCGCACGATCGTCCCGGCCGCCATGCTCGTGACGGCGATCCCCAGCGCCCCGATCGCGATGGCGGCATGGCTGCGCAGACCGAAGATCCCGTAGGCCTGGGCGAGGGTTGGCTCCTCCACGAGGTACGCGAGCGCGTTCAGCGTCGCGACGACGGTCACGAGCGTGCTGAGCAGGAGCGCGGACAGGAGCGCATATCTGCTCCGCCGCCGCAGCAGGAGAGAGGCTCCGGTGACCGTCAGGAGCGCGCTCCCCGTGGGGGGCTGCGGACCGCCGGGCGCCAGACCGAGGCTGATGGTGGCGGCGAGGCCCACGCCGACGATCAGCGTGACCGTGTGGAGCGCTCGCAGGGATCGCCGCAACGACGCCCCTGCCACGATGCTGACGCCGACAAGGAGCATGGCCACTGACGAGAGGGCCGCGCTGCGCGCCGACCCATCGAGCCCCAACGCCCCGGACGGTCGGAGAAGGTCGCTCACCCCAACGAGCGAGGCCATGAGCACGCAGACGGCCGCAACGCTGGTCGGTCGGGGCGCGCTGGCGGTGCGCACCATCGAGATCGCGTGGGTCGTGTAGATGAGCAGCCCGGTCCAGGCGCGAGCCTCGAGCGCGCCCTGGAGCGCCGGGGTGAAGTTGATCGCCGCGGCGAGGCCGAGCGCGGCCGACGACCGCGTGTGCCCGCGCGCCTCGGCGAACAGGAGCAGGGCGCCGACGGCCGTGTAGGAGAGGCCGACGATCCCCACCACGTGCGCGAGCTGCCCGTACGCCGCGACCGGGAAGCGCTCCGGGAAGAGCACCATGAGCGGTCCCGTCGCCACCTGGATGGCGCCGACGACCAGGACATGGCGGCGGCCGCCGAACGCGCGCCGGCCGCTCAGCGTCTCGACCGCGACGAGCGCGAGCATGAGGGCGAGGATGAGATTGGTGATGGCGCCGGTGAGGATCGAGACTCGCCAGAAGCCCGCGGCGAGCACGACGAGCGGTCCGCTCGCGAGCATGAGGAAGGCGCTCGTGACGGCGCGTCCAGTCACGCCGATCGCCGCGAGCAGGAGCAGCGAGCCGGTCGCCGCGAAGGCCAGTCCGTACCACGGGAGGAACGGCCGGATGCCGTCGTAGGCCACGCTCCTGAACTGGCCGGGCGCGCCGATCATCAGGAGGGCCATGCCGACCTCGATGACGAGCGCCACCCACAGGAACGCCGGCTGGGTTGCACCTGCCGCATCGGTCCGCTCGCGCGCCACCGCCCGCGGAGCGGCGCGACGGGCCGCCGCGACGGCGGTCACGATGCCGCGCCGGCGGCGGATGGAACGTCGAACAGGGCCCGAACGGCACCCACGAGCGCCTGCTCGGTGAACGGCTTGCGGACGCAGTCGGGGATCTCCGCGACATCCGCGAGCGGGCCAGCGGTGAACAGGGCACGCAGCTCCGGGCGCAGCCGCCGCAGCCTCGCGTGCAGCGCGGGTCCGCCGGCCTCCGCGATCCCCGCGTCGATGATCGCGGCGCCGATCCGTCGTTCGGACGAGGCCACCGCGAGCGCCTCGTTCGCGTCGGCGGCGAGGACCACCTCGAAGCCGTTGCGCTGCAGCAGCAGCTGCGCGGTCATGCGCACGATGTCCTGATCGTCGACCACCAGGATCGTCTGGCCGCTCGCCGCGGCATCGGTGGTCGGCGGATGCGCCGCGGCGGCAGCGAGCCAGCGCTCGAGCTCCGCCGGCGGCACCGGCGGGCTGAGGTGGTACCCCTGGGCCTGGTCGCAGCCGAGCGAGCGGAGCGCCATCAGGGTCCGCTCGTCTTCGACGCCTTCGGCAAGGACGCCGAGGCCCAGCGTATGTCCGAGGTCGATCGTCGCCCGCACGATCGCGGCGGCGGGCTCGTCGACGAACAATCCCTTCACGAACGAGCGGTCGATCTTGATCGTGTCGACAGGCAGCCGCGCGAGGTACGCCAGCGACGACTGTCCGGTCCCGAAGTCATCGATCGCGATCCGCACGCCGAGGGCACGCATCTGGGCCAGCACCTTTGCGGAGCGCTCGTGGTCGCTCATCACGACGCTTTCGGTGACCTCGAGCGTGAGCAGGCCCGGGTCCAGCCCGCTCCGGTCGAGCAGCCGTCGTACCTGGGAGGCGAGCTGCCCGTCGTAGAGATTGCGGACGGAGATGTTCACCGCGACCCCGATCGGCCGGCGCGTCTCCTGCCACCGCCAGCACTGCCGCAGCGCCTCGGCGAGGAGCCAGTCCGTCATCGGCTTGATGAGACCGCTCTGCTCGGCGATCGGGATGAACTCTCCCGGCGGCACGAGGCCGCGGCGCGGGCTTCGCCAGCGCATGAGGGCCTCGGCGTGCACGGCCTGGCGCCCCGCCAGGTTGACGATCGGCTGGTAATGGAGGACGAGCTCGCTGTTCGCGACAGCCGTGCGGAGCTCCGAGAGGAGCGCGAGCCGGGTCGGCGCAGACCGGTCGAGCTCCGGCTCGTAGATCTGGCAGCTCTCCTGCGCGCGCTTCGCGGTACCAAGCGCGATGTCCGCGTGTCTGAGCAGCGTCTCCGCGCTCCGGCCGTGCTCTGGCGCGATGGCGATGCCGACCGTGGTCGCAAGCCCGACCGGATGCTCGCCCACCAGGAACGCGGTCTCGAACAGGCGCTGCAAGCGCTCGCAGGCGTTCCGCGCCGCGCCGCGGTTCGTGGCCGGCCCGACCAGCGCGAATCGATGGCCCGCCGTGCGGCCGCAGAGCTCGCCCGGCGCGGCCATGTCGCGCAGACGAGCGGCGATCTGGCGCAGGACATCGTCCCCCGCGGTGTGGCCGAAGACGTCGTTGACGTCGCCGAAGTCGTCGACGTCGAGCACGGCGACCGCGAGCGGGCCGGCCGGGCTCGCACCGAGGAGGCCGTCGATCTGGCGGGTGAGGTTCGCGAGGTTCGGGAGTCCGGTGAGCGCGTCGAAGTCGGCTTGCCGCGCGAGCGAGGCCTCGAGAAGACGCCGCTCGGTGACGTCGGTCGCCACGCCCACGATCTCGCGGGGCTCGCCGTCCTTATCGCGGATGAGCTGGGCGCTGGTGCTCATCCAGTGGTACTGACCGCCGGCAGCGGCAAAACGCATGTCCCGATGTGCGGTCCCCGCGACCTGCAGCTCCGCGACGAAGTCACGAGCGGTCGCGGCGTCCTCCGGATGGACGCGGTCCGGCAGCGCTGCGGCCGCGCCGGCGGGACCGCGCGACCCACTCATGAAGCTGACCCGCCCAGTGAGGTCACACGCGAACACCAGGCCGGGGATCGCTCTGATGATGCCGTCGAGCCGCCGTTGCAGCGCCGCGCCGTCATCGAGGCGAGTGCGCAGGCGGCCGGTGATGATGGCGAGGAGGACGAGGACGAGCGAGGGAACGACATGCAGGGAGACGTCATGCGGCGCTCCGATGAGGTCAACGACGATCACGTTCCCGAGCGCGATCATCACCGCGACCCCTAGCCCAAAGCGCACCCCGAATCCCCATGCCGACACCGCCACCGGGAGGACGCTGCTGGCCAGGAAGATCTCGCCGATCGCCGGCAGAGCCAGCGGGATCCCGACGATGTAGCCCGCGAGCGCGCCCCCTACGGCGCCGGCCCGGCGGAGACGACGCATCAGTGCGAGACCCATCACCGATCGAGCCTCGGGCATGGCGGTCGGGCCGGGAAGACGCGGCTGCACCGGGCCCGCCACCTACACCTGCGGGTGGCCGACGGAAGGTCTGCGCACGAGGCCGAGGGCATAGGCCCGGAGCACGGCCTCCAGGCGTGAGTGGGTCTCGAGCTTCTCGATGATCATCTGCACGTGGCCGCGGACGGTGTTCACGGCCATCCCGGTCGCTTCCGCGATGGCCCGGGTGTCCAATCCCTGGCTCATGTGCTGGAGCACCTCGCGGTCCCGCGGCGTCAGTGCCGTAGCGAAGCGCTCGCGCTGGCGCCGCTCCGCCTCGCGGTCGCGCTGATGCTTCACCAGGCGCGCCAGGTCCTCCGCCGGGATCACGATCTCCCCGCGTGCGGCCCGCTCGAGAAGCCCCACGATCCTGCCGGTCGGCTCGCGCTTGGAGATGAAGCCCGCGACGCCCACCTCGAGCGCGGCGAGGAGGGTCTCGTCCGAGGCGTCGGCGGTGAACAGCACGACCGCGACGGAGCGCCCACTGTCGCGCAGCAGACGCGCGGCGTCGGTCCCGGCCCCGTCGGGGAGGTGCTGGTCCAGGAGCACGAGCTCGGCATCGCGCTCGCGCGCGAGCGCGACCGCTTCGGCGACGGTCCCCGCCGCGCCGACCACCGTGAGCGCGGTGCTGCGCGAGAGCAGCGCGACGAGCGCCTCGACCAGGAGCGGGTGATCGTCGACGATGAGCGTGCGTGCGGGTCGTGGATCGGTCATGCGGGGCGCTCGTTGAGCAGCAGCCAGTAGGCACCCAGCTCGCTCACCGCCGCGACGAAACGCTCGAACTCGACCGGCTTGCGCACGTAGCTGTTCGCGCCGAGGTCGTAGCCGCGCAGCATGTCGCGCTCCTCGCTCGAGGACGTGAGGAGCACCACGGGGACCAGGCGGGTGCGCTCGTCGGCCCGGAGGCGCCGCAGCACCTCGAGACCGTCGACCTTCGGGAGCTTGATGTCGAGCAGAACGACGGCCGGGAGGTCGCGCGCGTCCCGGGCGGCGTGGGCGCCCGTCGCGAACAGGTAGTCGAGCGCCTCGGCGCCGTCGCGCGCGACGACCATCTCGTTGGCGAACCGGTGCCGGCCGAGGACGAGGAGCGTCAGCTCGAGGTCGTTGGGGTCGTCTTCGACGATCAGGATCGCACCCTTGCGCGCGTTCATGACCCACCCTCATCCGGGGACCGCTCGCTGTGCGGCTCACCCACCGTGCAAGGCTCGACCACGAGGGCTGGCGGCGCGATGGTCGTTCGTCACTTCCGGCATCCCCCCTTTGCAGGATGCTGTGCGTGATCAGTCGAGCAGGCCCGCCGCCCGGGCGTGCGCCACGGCCTGGAGCTTGGAGTGCGCGTCGAGCTTCTCCAGGATGCTCTGGACGTGATGACGGACCGTGTTCACGCCGATGTCCAGGGTGTTCGCGATGGTCTTGTTGTCATCCCCGCGCGCGACGAGCCTCAGGACTTCCATCTCGCGGGCGGTCAGGGGAGGCGGTCCCACCTCCGGGTCGGGCCGCTCGATGAGCCGCAGCAGGCGGGAGAGCGTGTCCGCGGCGAAGAGCGTCTCGCCAGCGGCGGCGCGCCGGACCGCGTCGGCGATCACCGTGGCGGTGGCCGTCTTCACGATGTAGCCGGCCGCACCGGCCGACACCGCGGCAAGGAGCGCGTCATCGCTCGTGTCAGCGGAGAGCATGACGACGGCGATCCCCGGCCGGAGACCGCGGATCGCCTGCGCGGCGTCGGCGCCCGTACCGTCCGGCAGATGGTGATCCATGACCACCACATCGACCGCGTCCGCTTCGACGAAGCCGCGCGCATCTGCCACCGTCCGCACGGTCCCCACGACGGCCAGCCCGTCCTGCCGCTCGAGTGCGAGCTGCAGGCCCTCGGCCAGCACCTCGTGATCATCGACGATGAGGACGCGGATCAGGTCGCTCACGCCGCGAGCGGGACCGTGATGCGGAACGTCGCACCCCTGCCCGGGCCGGGACTCTCGCCGGTGATCGCGCCGGCCTGCGCCTCCACGAGGAGGCGCGCCAGGTACAGTCCGAGGCCGATACCGGCCGCCGCGCGACGCCCCGGCGCGGTCCGCTCGTACTTGCGAAAGAGTCGGCCGGCGTCATCGGCCGTGAAACCGACGCCCTCGTCAGCGACCTCGATGACGCCCACGTCCGCGCCTCGGCGCACGGTGACCATCACGCTGCTCGTGGGTGCTGAGTACTTGAGCGCGTTCGACAAGAGGTTGTCGAGGGCACGCCCCATGTCCCGTGGATCGATGTGCGCCACGAGCGGCGTCGGCCCGGCGTCGATCGCGATCCTTGCCACATCCGATCGACCGACCGCGTCGGTCACGATGCTCCGCAGGTCGAGCGCGCGCCGCTCGGTGTGACGCCCGCCACCCTCGAGCTGCCCGATGGCCAGCAGATCCTCGGCGAGCGTGGCGAGGGCCTCCGCCTGCGCGCGGAGCGCGATGGCGGCCCGGCGATCCCGCTGGCCGAGGGCCGGCGAGCGGCTCAGGCCATCGGCGAGCATGCTCATCGCCGCGATGGGTGAGCGCACCTCGTGCGCGAGCAGGACCAGCGCTTCGTCGCGCCGCTCGGCGAGACGACGCTCTTGCTGTAGCAGGGCGTCGCGTCTGCGCTCGAACTCGGAGATGTCGTGGAAGAAGGCGATGACCTGGATCGTCCCGTCGGGCTCCACGCGCGGCGTGTAACCGACCGAGATGGCCACGGTGTGGCCGGCCTTGTGGCGCCAGTGTGTCTCGTCACGGGCGCTGTGGCCTGACATGACCCGCGCGATCACCGTCTTCAGCCTGGGGTCGCCCGGGTCGACGCTCAGCAGGTCGGTGTGCTGGCCGATGATCTCCCCTTCGGTGTAGCCGAGGATGCGCTCTGCCGCGGCGTTCCAGCCGGTGATGACGCGCTCGGATGTCAGGATCATGCCCTCGCTCGTGCTCGCGACCACCTCGCTCATGACCGCGGCGCGGGCCGCGAGCGCGCGCTCTGCCTCGAGGCGTCGACGGTCGGTCGTATCGGTGACGAAGATCGCGACGCCCTCGGCCGACGGGTAGGCGCGCCACTCCACGCTCCGCATGTCGTCCGCGTCCTCGCGGACGGTGGCCACGCCCCGTTGGATGGCCGCGCGCACCAGACCGACGGGCACCACCGGGAGACCGGCGAGCGATCGCCCGACGAAGTCCTCCCGGCTCTTACCGGTGATCTCGAGCGCGCGGCGGTTCACGAACGCGCAGGTGCCGTCGCTGCGCAGCGCGATGAAGCCGTCGTTCACGTGATCGAGCAGCTCCTCGTACAGGGTGCGGCGGTCGGTCCGGCGGCGCTCCTCGGCCGCGCCCCGCTCCGCGGCCCGCTGCTCGGTGCGGTCGACCCCGACGGCGACCGCCCCTCCCGTGGCTGGATCAGGGACGATGACCATGTCCAGCGCGCGACCGCGGAATTCGAGGGCAATGTGCTCGACCGCGCCCGCGAGCGCGCGCCGCGCCGCATCAGCGGTCCCCGGCAGGGTGGGCCGCTCCAGGACGGACTGCCCGATGCGGCTGCTCGAACGGATCCCGATCGTTTCCAGGGCCGAGCCGCGCAGGGACGTGATGACGCCTCTCTTGTCGATGCGAGAGACGAACACCGGGAGGATGCGGAGGATCTCCTCGAGCTCTCGGCCGCGCTCCGCGGTGGCGGTGATGGCCCGGAAGTGATACCGCGCGATGAGCAGGACGACCAAGCCGACGATGTACGTGCCGACGATGAGCGCAATAGCGTTGGACTCGAGCGCGAGAGCCAATGCGATCACGGGCGCGGTGAAGACCACCGCAAGGAGTGCGACCGAGAGGGCCTCCCCGGGTCGCAGGTGGCGTCGCAGCCATGGACGCATGTCCCACCCCGATCGCGCCAGCGGCCTCGATTATCGTCCACGCATCCACGCCAAGGGGGATACGCCGGACTATCGATACTCCTTTGTCTGTGTGGCGCTCCTCCGAACGACCTCCTCCAGCACGGTCACGCCGATGCCGGGGCCGGTCGGGACCTTCATGGTCCCGTCGGGCTCGACGGTGAATGGCTCGCCGATGATCTCCGTCTCGAAGTAGCGCGCCGACGCGCTGACGTCGCCGGGGAGCCGGAAGTTCGGGAGCGACGCGAGGTGCACGTTCGCCGCGCGCCCGATGCCCATCTCGAGCATGCCGCCGCACCACACGGGGATGTCGCGGTCCGCGCAGACGTCGTGGATGCGCTTCGACTCGGCGAGGCCGCCCACGCGGCCGGCCTTGATGTTGATCACCCGCGTCGCCCCGATCTCGATGGCCTTGCGCGCGTCCTCGGCCGAGTGGATGGATTCGTCCAGGCACACCGGTGTGAGGATGTGCTTCTGGAGCGTCGCGTGGTCGATGATGTCGTCCGCCGCGAGCGGCTGCTCCACCAAGAGCGGCGTGTACGCGTCGATGCGCTTGAAGAGCGGGGCGTCCGCGAGCGTGTACGCGGAGTTCGCGTCGAGCTGGAACGGCAGGTCGGGGAAGCGGTTGCGGATCGCCTCGGCCACGTGACCGTCCCAGCCGGGTTTGATCTTCACCTTCACGCGCTGGTAGCCGCCCTCGAGCTCCATCGCGATCTTCTCCAGGAGCGCCTCGACCGATGGCTGGATGCCGATGGCCACACCGCAGAGGATCCGGTCGCGCGTGCCGCCGAGCAGCTTCGCGAGCGGTGCATCCGCCATCTTCGCGAAGAGGTCCCAGATCGCCATCTCGATCGTCGCCTTCGCCATGCGGTGGTCCTTTATCCAGGCCAGTGCCGAGCTGGTGTCGTGCGGACCCGCCAGGTCCGTCTTCAGGAGCTCGGGGATGGCGATCGCGTCGAGCAGCCACCAGACCGTCTCGGGCGTCTCGCCGGAGTACCACGGTGTCTCCGGCGCCACGCTCTCGCCCCAGCCGACCGCGCCCTGCGACTCGACACGCGCGATGACGCGCGTCTGATGGGTCTCGCGCGATCCGCTCGTCTCGTACGCGTGTTTGAGCGGGAGGCGGATGAGGAACAGCTCGACGCGCTCAAGCTTCATTCCCGTCACGGCCCTCCGTCCCTGATGTCATGCGTCGTCCGTGTCCACGGGCAGCTCGCGCCGCGGCTGGGGTACGAGCAGATACGCGCCGCGGCCATCCGCAGAGCGCAGGAACTCCACTGCCGCGTAGCCGTGACCGAAGCCGGCCTCGAAGGCCTCGCGTCCGGCCATGCGCCACGCGAGGGCCGCACCAGGGTCGGTCGCCTTGAGCTCCTGGAACCGTGGCGGGATCTCGAGCAGAAGATGCGTCTCGGCGGCGAAGTCCACCGCGCCGGGCCGCGCGCCGTCCGCGCGCAGCAGGTAGCGGACGCCCTCGCGCTCGGCGTCCTCGAGCGACGGGGCGCGATCCTCGCCCCGGAGGCGCTTGTACGTGCGGTCGTGGCCGATGGGCCACTCGACGTAGATGCGGTCCGATGGCAGACCGGCGTTCAGCTTGTCGGGCATCGCGCCGTAGAAGTCGCGGTGGTACTCGCGCGTGTACGCCCCGAGCTTGGCGAAGTTGAACGCCGCGTTGCGCGCCTCGAGCGGGTCCATGGTCCAGCCGACGATCTCGATGCCCTGGTCCAGGCAGTGATCCCGCTGCGCCTCTTTCAGCTCGCGCGCCAGCGTGGTGCCGCGGTAGGGGGTCCGCACCGCGAGCATGTGCGAGTGGTGCCGGAAGTGGTAGTCGCGGATCCCGAGGAAGCCGAAGACGAAGCCGGCGGCCGCCGGATCCCCCTCGGCGTACCCGAGGGCCACGAAGCCGCCGTTGTGCGCCGCCGCCAGCATGAGCTGCGGCGGGACGATCACGTCGCCACTCCACACCTCCTCCTGGATGGCGACGGTCGCGCTGCAGGAGGCGATGTCAGTCGCCACCTCGATACGGAACGGCATGCTGGCGCGCAGTATCAGGCGTTGGGGGCCCAGCCGCCGGGTGTCGGCCGGGCGAGCAGGCCCGTGCGAGCGACGGGGCCATGAGCGACGCGATACCATGCCGCGCGTGGTAGGGAAGACCGAGTTCCTCAAGCGCGTGTCCTGGTTCGAGGATCTCGACCAGAAGTCGCTCGACGCGATCGCGAATTCGGCGGTCGAGCAGTCGTACCAAGCGGGCCAGGAGATCGTCCGTCAGGGTGACACGGGTGTCGGCGCGTTCATCATCCGCTCGGGGAAGGTCGACATCGTCCAGGAGAAGGACGGCAAGGAGACCACGCTCGCCACGCTCGGCGAGGGCGACGTCTTCGGCGAGATGGCGCTGCTGGACGAGTTCCCGCGCTCGGCGACAGTGCGCGCGCTCGAGCCGACCACCGTGCTCGGCATCCAGCGCTGGCACTTCAAGGGGATCCTCGAGAGCCACCCGCAGCTCGCGCTTGCGCTGTTGCCCATCCTCACACGCCGCATCCGCGCCGCCGAGGGAACGCTCCCGCACCACGCCGCGCGGCACTAGACCCGCCTCGCGCTACTCCGCCCCGTCCTGCCTCACCTCGCGCTGAGTCCCAGCTGGTAGGTGCCCGTGCTGCCGCGCGCGCCGCGGACGTTCACGAAGTAGACCCCGGCCTCCCTCAACTGATGGGTGATCCGCGCCACCTTGTCGCCCGACACGCTGTCGCTCGCGAGCTCGTTCCCGCCTGAGGCGACGAGTCCGACGGTCGCCTCGCCGAGCGTCCCCAGTCGAAGCTCGATCTGCACCGTCTGACCGGCGCGCGCGGTGAACCGGAACACGTCGATGTCGCCGGCCGGCGCCAGCGTGCCGTTGATCGTGGCGGGAAGCGACGCGATGGTGGTGGCCCCGGGTCCGCTGTTGCCGTGATCATCCGCGACCGCCACCGGTGCCGTCTGCGCGGCCGTGGCTTGCGCCGCGCCGCCCGTGCGTCCGCGCGGGCCGAGCTGCGAGAGGATGAGCAGGGCCAGGAGGAGCGCGCCGGGTACGACGAGGACCCGGCGGGTCCGCCACCACGGCGCATGCTCGAGCGGCGCGGCCGCGATCGAGGGCCCACCGGCCGGGAACATCGTCGTCGTTCCCGCTGCCGCCCCGGCGGGTGTCACCGCTTGGGGCACGGGTGTGGCGGCCGGCGGTGGCGTGGACTCCGGCGGGCGGACCAGCGCGGATGGCGAGAGGAGCGGCGAGATGGCTGGCTCCGACGCGCGCGCGGGTGGGAGAGGAGCGGGCGGCTCCGAGACCGGCGTCGCCGACGCCGCGGCAAGCGCGGCCGGCGCGTTGAAGAGCGATCCGCCGAGCGCGCGCACGAAGTCGCCGCTCCGCGCGTAGCGCTCCTCCGGTCGCTTCGCGAGCACCTTCAGGAGGGCGGCCTCGACGCCCGGCGCGAGCGTCACGCCGAGGGTGCTCGGGAGCGGGACGGGCTTGTGCACGTGGGCCATGAGCGCGGAGAGAGGATTGTCGGCGGGGAACGGGTGGCGGCCGACGAGCATCTGGTACGCCACCAGGCCGAGCGCGTACTGATCGGCCGGCGGCCCGGCCACCTCGGCGCCGCTCGCACACTCCGGCGCGATGTACTCGGCCGTGCCCATCAGCGAGCCGGCCTGGGTCATCCCCGATCCCGGCCCGACGATCTTGGCCAGACCGAAGTCGGTGAGCACCGGCATGCCGTCGTGGGTCATCAGGATGTTCTGTGGCTTGATGTCGCGGTGGACGATGCCGCGCGCGTGCGCGTAGTCGAGCGCGGCCGCGATGGGTGCGAGGAGCTGGATGGTGTAGTCGAGCGGCAGCGGCGCTCCGAGCTGGTCCGCGAGCGTGCCGCCGTCCACGAACTCGGACACCAGGAAGGCGACGTCGCCGTCGTGCGCGAAGTCGAAGGCCGTGACGATGTTCGGGTGCCGCAGCTTCCCGATCGCGCGCGCCTCCTGCGCGAAACGCTCGGCGAAGGCGGGATCGCCGGCGGTCTGCGGCGGGAGGACCTTGATGGCCACGTAGCGCCCGAGGGCGCTCTGGTATCCCTTGTACACGGCGCCCATGCCACCGGCGCCGATCTTCTCGACCACCTCGTAGCTGCCCAGGCGCGTGCCCGGTTGGAGCGTCATGAGATCGCCTCCACGCGGTACGCGTCCACCGGCGTCCGCCGTCCCTTGAGCTCGAGCGAGCCGAGCGGAGTCGCGGCGACGCCGGGACCGGCAGCCGTGAGCGCGGCGCTGGAACAGATCACCTCGCCCGCCTTGGCCTGCGACTGGAGGCGTGCCGCGACGTTCACCGTGTCGCCGATGGCGGTGAAGTTCTGGTACTCGTCGCTTCCCAGATTCCCGACCATCGCCTCGCCGGTGTGCACGCCCACACCGTACCCCAGCTCGGTTCCCGCGCCCTGCGCCGCATCCCGCATCGCGAGCGCGCCCACCAGGGCCAGCCGCGCGTGATCGGGCTGCTCGGCGGGCGCGTTCCAGAGCGCCAGGATGGCGTCGCCGGCGAAGCGGTCGATGGTCCCACCGTGGCCGCGGATCGCCTTTGCCGCCGCCCCGTGATAGCGGAGCAGCAGGCTCACCACGCGGTCCGGCGGAAGCGCCTCGGCCATCGTGGTGTAGCCGCGCACGTCGGCGTGCAGCACGCTCACGGTCTGGGTGCGGCCTCCGACGTCCACGAAGGAGGGCCGTGCGTCGACCATCTCCGCCACGTTCTCGCCGAGGTAGCGGCGGAGCGCATCGCGAAGCCGCCCCTGATCCTCTTCGAGCTTCTCCAGCTTGGGTGACGAGGTGTCCTCGTCCGCGACGAACACCACGCCGGTGACCGCACCGCGGCCGTCGCGCAGCGGGCCGGCCGTCGCGCGGAGCTTCGCGCGCCGTCCGTCGGGCAGCGTCGCCTCGATGGTCCGGACGTCATTCCGCGTGCCGCGCAGGACCAGCGAGAAGACCCGCGACGAGAGCGAGGGTCCGAAGACCTCGGTGTACGGCTTCCCGACCGCGTCCGCCTCGGTGGTGGAGAGCAGCCGCAGCGCGTTGCGGTTGAGCGAGCGGATCCGCCCTTCCGTGTCCATGAGCACCACGCTCGATGGGTTGAACTGCAAGAGCGCGAAGCTCATGCCCTGCACAGCCGCGATACTCCCGCCGACGCGGCCCGCCGTCTAGGGCTGCTGCGGTCGCCGACCGGGAGCGCCGTGTGCTCCCCCCAGGGCGAGACTGGCGCTCGACGCCAGCCGCTGCCGTACTCTCGGCGCGTGCCGGCTCTGGTGGAGTGCGTCCCGAACATCAGCGAGGGCCGCCGGGCGGAGGTCATCTCGAAGGTCGCCGCCGCGGTCGCGGGCGTGCCCGGTGTGCGGCTCCTGGACCAGACGAGCGACCCCGACCACAACCGGTCGGTGTTCACCCTCGCCGGTGCGCCCGATGACGTGCTCGCGGCGGCGCACGCGCTCGCCGACGTCGCGCTCGCCGAGATCGACATGCGCACCCACCACGGCGAGCACCCGCGTCTCGGCGCGGTCGACGTCGTGCCGTTCGTCCCGATCAGCGGGATCACCATGGAGGAGTGCGTCGCGCTCGCGACGCGGTTCGGCCGCGAGGTCGGGGAGAAGCACGGCGTGCCGGTGTACTTCTACGCGAACGCCGCGACCCGGCCCGAGCGCACCAAGCTCGGCGACATCCGCAACAAGGTGCAGTACGAGGGGCTCGCCGCGGCCATGGCGACGACGCACGTGCCGGACGCGGGTCCAGCGCGCTTCAACGAGCGCTCCGGAGGGATGGTGGTCGGCGCGCGGCCCTTCCTCATCGCGTTCAACATCGAGCTCGACACGACCGACCTCGCGCTCGCGAAGCGCATCGCGAAGGAGATCCGCGAATCGTCCGGGGGCCTTTCCGCGGTCCAGGCGCTCGGATTCGCGCTCACCGACCCGGCGCGCGTGCAGGTGTCGATGAACCTGCTCGACTTCCGGCGCACCTCGCTGGCGACCGTCTGGCGCGAGGTCGCGGCGCGTGCCGCCGCGGCGGGCGTGACCGTGCTGCGCGGCGAGCTCATCGGCCTCATCCCGCTCGACGCCGCGCTCCAGGTGACGGCCGACGCGCTGAAGCTCGACGCGTTCGACCGGACGCGCGTCATCGAAGCCCGGTTCCTGGAGTAGCGGTGCACGTCGCGCGGCTCCAGGCGTTCCTCGACGCGTTCAACCGCCACGACCTCGACGCGATCATGGAGTTCTTCACCGAGGACTGCGTCTTCGACATGCCGCGCGGTCCGGCGCCGGGTGGCCGGCACGCCGAGGGAAAGCCCGCGGTGCGCGCGCTCCTCGCGACGCGCTTCGCGGGGATCCCGGACGTGCACTACAGCGACGATCGCCACTTCGTCGCGGGCGACCGCGGCGTCTCGGAGTGGCTGCTCACGGGGACGTCCACCACCGGGCAGCGCATCGCCGTGCGCGGCTGCGATCTCTTCGAGTTCGAGGGCGACCTGGTGCGCCGGAAGGACTCGTATTGGAAGATCGTCGAGGACGAGTGAGCGAGGCCGACCTCGTCATCCACGGCGCGCGGCTCCTGACGCTCGCGCCGCTCAAGTCGGAGGGTCCGCGCGTGGGCGTCGCGGCGGCGGATGTCGGGGCCGTCGACGGCGGCTGGGTGGCGGCACGGGACGGGGTCATCGTCGCGACCGGACGGGACGACGGCTGGGCGCGCCTCGAGCGCACGCCCGCGGCGACCGTCATCGACGCGGCGGGCGCGGTCGTCATGCCCGGATTCGTCGACCCACACACGCATCTCTGCTACGCGGGTCATCGCTGGGACGAGTTCGCGACGCGCCGGAGCGGGGCGGACTACCTCGCCGTCCTCGAGCGCGGTGGCGGCATCCACGCCACCGTCCGCGCGACGCGCGACGCGGCGGACGACGCGCTCGCCGACCTCGTGACGCGGCGCATCGTCGAGGCGGCGTCCCTGGGGACGACGACGATCGAGGTGAAGAGCGGCTACGGGCTGGAGGCGGGGGAGGAGCTCCGCCAGCTGCGGGTCATCGCGCGCGCGAAGGCAAGCGCTCCGATCGACGTCTCACCGACGTTCCTCGCGCTGCATGCGCTCCCCGCGCAGCACGCCGCCGATCGCCGGGCGTTCCTGCACGACGCGGCGAAGACGGTTGCGACCGTCGCCGCCGACGGCCTCGCCGAGGCGGTCGATGCGTTCGTCGAGCAGGGCGTGTTCGCGACCGAGGAGGTGCGGCCCCTCGCGAAGGCCGCGCGCGACGCGGGTCTCGCGCTCACGCTGCACGCCGACCAGCTGAACGACGTCGGCGCGACCGAGTTCGCGGCGCGGATGAAGGCACGCTCCGCCGACCACGTGGCCAACGCCTCGGCCGACGGGCTGCGCGCGCTCGCACGCGCTGCGATCCCCGCCGTGCTCCTCCCGGGGAGCGCATTCTTCGTGGGCTACGCGCCGCCCGACGCGCGGCGCTTCGTCTCGGCGGACGTGCCCGTGGCCATCGCCACCGATCACAACCCCGGCACCTCGCCGCTCGTCGGCATGCCCGCGGCGATCGCGCTCGCGGTGACGCTTTGCGGGCTCTCCCCGCACCAGGCGATCGTCGCCGCGACCATCAACGCCGCGCATGCGCTCGGCCGCGGCGGCCGCACCGGCGCCCTGGTGAAGGGCCGGCGCGCCGACCTGGTGGTGTTGGAGACCGACGACGAGCGCGAGCTCGCATACGCGCTCGGCGCCCCGCTCGTCGCGCGGGTCTTCGCGGCGGGTCGCCTCATCGCGTAGGGGGCGAGCGGAGCGAGGCAGCGAGCGGAGCGAGGCGGCGAGCTGCAGGCCGCCGAAGGCAGGCCGAAGCGAGCGCGAAGAACCTAGATGGGCGTGTCGATGAGCAGGAGCTCGCTCTCGGCCTGCGCGCGGAGCTCCAGCGCCCCACTGCCCGTGACGTACGCGGCGTCACCGGTGGTCATGCGCTCGCCGTTCGCGGCGAGGATCCCCGAGATCAGATAGAGGTAGCCGCCGCGGCCGGCACCGAACTCGTGCGTCACGGTGCGCGTCCGGCCAAGGCGCGACGCGTACATCGACACATCCTGCGCCACGGTGACGCCCTCCCCGTCAGTACCCTCCGGCTTCAGGAAGCGCAGCAGCCGGTCGGTCCGGTCGGCCATGGTGTACTGCCGCTGCTCGACCGACGGCGCCAGACCGCGCGCCCACGGGAGGATCCACATCTGGACGAACTGCATCTCCTCGGTGGTCGAGTGGTTCCCCTCGGAATGCTGCGCACCCGTGCCGAGCCGCATGCGCTGCACACCGCCCGGGAGGAGCACGCCGCCGTTGCCGAGGCTGTCGGCGTGCTCGAACTCGCCGGAGACGACGTAGGTGATCCCCTCGATGTCCCGGTGCGGGTGCATCGGCCACACCGCGCCCGGGATGAGCGTGTCGTGGTTCAGGACGCGGAGGTATCCGATCCCCATGTGCGCGCCGTCGCGGTACTGGTCGAACGAGAAGTGCCAGCGCGCCCGGAACCAGCCGCCCTGCGCGGAGAAGATGGAGCGGTCCGGTCGCAGACGCAGCGGGGCCACCGTCACCTCATCAGGATGCCGCATCGCACCCCGCAGCGACGTGCCGCCGCCCTGACGGGCGGCGGCACCTCGCTGAAGGAGATGGACGGTGCTACGGCGCGGTGATGAAGAACGCCCAGCGGAAGATCGGCATCTTCTCTCCGGGGTGGTCGTCGAGCGCGGTCAGCTGCGGCATCTTGTAGTTGGCCGGCCGCTTCTCCTCGCCCTGGTAGATGCCGGGGTACATGTCGATGTAGTGCCATCCGGGGGCACCGGACATCGTGAGGAAGATCGTGAGGTCGCCCTTGCTCTGGAAGGCGCAGGCGTACCCGGCGAAGGCGTTGTCCACGACCACGTGGTAGATCTGCTCGGTCTCGGTCCAGCCGACGCCCTTGAGGTGCAGCGTCGTCTTCGTCCCCGCGGGTCCGCGATCGACCGAGAGCGGGAAGGCGTTGGCGAGGATGTACACGCTCGTCGTGGCGACCTCCTTGTCCGCGATCTTGGCGGTCACCTTGTGCAGGCCGCCCAGATCGTCGGGCATCGTGAAGGCCCAGGCGAACGCGCCGGTCCCATCCGTCTTCACCTTGGCGAGAGAGGCGGTGCGCTCCTCGAACCCGGTGACGGATCGGTTACCGACCTGTGTGGTCCAGAAGAGCTCGACGTCGCTATTCGCGGGTAGGGCCTTTGCGTTCAGGGTCATGGCCGTCCCGACGGTCGCACCGTACGGTGCGCTCCAGATGCCCTGCGACACCGGCTTCGCCGCGATCGTGCTGAAGCCCTGCTGCGCGGCTGATGTCGGCATGACGGCCGGTCCCTCGGTCACCGTGAACGGAAGGTGCGGGAACGGACGGGATGCGACCACCGGCTGCTGGTTCGGGTTCATGTACGGCGCGCCGAACTCGCTGTGGCCCAGCGTGACGATGTGCGTCCCGACGCTCCCCGTAGCGGGGATGACGAACTTCGCGTATCCGTCGGTCGTGATCGACGAGACCCAGCCGGTGTACGCATTGTCGTACGCGAGCTGGAAGCTGTTCTGGTACGACTGGTAGCCGATGCCCTTCACCTCGACGGTGATGGGTGTGCCGACCGGTCCGCTCGTCGGCGTGATCGTCGTGACCATGTCGACGTCGAAGAGGCTCTTGTTGCGGATGATCTTCTGTTCATCGATGACCATGACGTCGTGCGCGTAGCCGAAGCCACGTGGCACGGCGAAGGTGGTCGTGAACGCGCCGGTCGTGTCGGTGGTGACGCTCTTCAGGGCCTGCTGGATGGTCTTCGCGTCGCGACCGACGTACTTGCTCCGGTCCTCCGAGAGCTTCCACTGCACCTTGCCGGTGCTCCACACGAGGTCGTACTTGGTGGAGGCCTTGAGACCGGACGCCGCCGCCGTGACGGAGGTGTCCCACGGTCCGCTCTTGGGCTCGAGGGAGAACTTGCCGACGATCTCCATCGCCTGCTGCGAGGCCGTGGCCGCGGGTGCCGCTGCGGCCGGCTGCGACGCTTTCGCGGTCGCAGCCGGCGCGCTCGGTGTGCTCGTGCTCGGGGTGCTGCAGGCCGCCGCGAGCGCCGCGGCGGCAAGCGTGATCGCCAGTCGCCTGAGGTGCTCGTGGCGTGCCATGTTCTCTCTTCCTTTCCGTGTGCTCGGTCTCGCGCTTACTGCCGGGGGTAGTCCTGGCCGGCGGCCGTGATGATCAGCTGCGCTGCGGCGACCTTGAACTGGTCGAAGACGCCGACGGCGCCCTCCACGCTCTTGGCCTCGATCTTCACGTTGAATGCGCCCGTCGGATAGTCCGCCGGGACCGTGAAGCCGACCGCCCAGAGGAAGTCCTGCGGCGCTTCCTTGGTGCCGCCGTGCGGCCCGTACTTGAAGTTGTCGGTCTTGCCGTCCGGGTACGTGATGGTGAACGACGCGATCTGCTTGTCGTCCAGGTACTTGCCGGTGACCGGGTCGAGCGCCTTCATGCGCCAGACGATCCGGCCCGTCTGCGGGAAGCGGCTCTGCTGCGTGCAGTGGATGCCCGGTGCGGTGATGAGCTTCTCCGTCGGGTTGAGGCCGAGGTTCCCTCGGATCGTGTCGCCGACGATGACGAGCTGCTTCGCCAGCACGAGCGGAGTGGCGGTCGCCGCCGGAGCCTGGGTCTTCGCGGCTGTGGTCGGTGAGGCTGCTCCCTCGCCGGTCGTGCCGCCGCAGGCCGCGGCCACGAAGAGGGCTGCGATGCAGGATGCGAGGATGCGCGTGCGTATGGTCATGCGGTATCCACCTTTCTTGATGTGTCACGCGCGCCGCCGATGACGCCGCGCGCTGTGCCAAAGAGCGCGAATGCGATGAGGCTCCAGACGAGGAGCACGAGGATCCCGACCGCGTAGGGGACGCGATCGCTGAACGTGGCGAGAGCCGAGGGCTCAAAGCGCGGTGCGGGCGCCGACACGGTCGCGTCGAATGACAGACGTCCCTCGCTGGCGATGATCGCGCCCTGCCTGGGTGAACGCGCCACGATCTGGTGCGAGCCCGTTCGTGCCGGCAGGTAGCCGAGGGTCGCACTGCCACGCCCGTCGGTCGTGGCGTCGCCGAGGTGCATCTCTCTGGTGCCGAAGAGGTCGACGAGCTCGTAGAAGGCGACCGGCGTGTTCGTCAGTGCCTTGCCGTCAGGTGCGACGAGGATCGCCTCGAGCGCGTACCCCTGCTCGGCCTTCTCGAGCGGTCGCACCACGACACGGACCCGCGCGGCGCTCGCCGGCGGGTCGACGACCGGCTTTGGCGCGAGGCCGAGGCCCGATCCCCGGGTCTCGATGTGAGCGGCAGGCGGGGCGCTCGCCGTGATCGATCCGCCCGCCTGCAGACGAAGCCCGCTCGGCAGGAGGACCTGGCCGGGGCCGAGGAACATCACCACTGCCACCGTGGCGACGACAAAGGGGGCGAGCGCTCTGATCATTCCCCCGCGCCCTCCGCGTACACCGGAGTGAGGACGACACCACGCGGCTGCGGTGGCCCCTCGACCTCCTCCATCTCGTGGACCGACATCACCGGGAAGAAGCGGAAGAAGATGATCAGGATCAGCGGGATGGCCGCGGCCGAGCCGATCGTGATCGTGATCTCGACCCACGTCGGCGCGTAGCGGCCCCAATCCCAGGGCATCGCCGGCTCGGCCATGCCCGGCACGACGATGAGGAACCGCTTGAGCCACATCCCCGCGATCACCAGCGCGGATGCCGTGCACGCGCGCGCGATCACGAAGCGACCCGGCCACGCCGCCAGCACGAGCGGGAAGATCAGTCCGATCGTCGTGAAGGACCAGAACGCCGGCGCGTAGCTCCCGACGAAGATGGCTTCCAGCAGCGGAGCGGTCGTCTCGTCGGCGAGGTAACCCTCGGTGAGGTACTCGCTCACCATGAAGTACAGATATGCGACGCCGAGGGCGATCATGAGATACGACAGGTAGCGGAAGTGTTTCGCGGTGATGAACTCCGCAAGACCGTAGACCCTGCGGAATGCGGCCACCACCAGGATCACCGCCGCGACCCCCGAGAGCATCGCCGCCAGCACGAAGAGCGGCGCGAAGATCGTGCTATGCCATCCGCCTCGCGCCGTGACCGCGAAGAGCCACGCCAGGACGGAGTGCACCGAGACCGCGAGGGGGATGATGAGCACGGCCATCACGCCGATCCCACGCTGGAGCGAGGCCTCCTGGCCCGGCGTGCCCCGCCAGCCGAGCGAAAGGATGCCGTAGAGACGCTTGAGCGGTCCGCCGCGCATCGATGCGCCGGTCGTGGCGAGGTCGGGGATGAGCGGCAGGTAGAGGAAGACGAGGCTCGCGACCATGTACGTGCTGATCGCAACGACGTCCCACACCACCGGCGACCCGACCTGCGGGTGCAGCAGGATGTTGAGGAAGCGATCGGGGCGGCCGAGGTCGATGATCGGGTAGACCGCGCCCACGAGCAGGGCCGCGACCGCGGTGGCCTCGGCGAGACGGGTGAGCGGAGCGCGCCACTTGGCGTTGGTGAGCCGGAGGATCGCGCTCGTCATGGCGCCGCCGTAGCTGATGCCGATGAAGAAGACGCAGTTGATGATGTAGAAGCCCCAGGACACCCGCTGGTTCAGGCCCGTCACCCACAGACCGCGCTGGACCTGGTAGACCCACGCGTACAGCCCAGCTCCCACGAGGAGAGAGAGCGCCACGACCGCGATCCAGAAGTTCCGGTCGCCGCGGCCGATGGGCCACATGGCGCGCTCGACGTAACGGTCGTGCGTTCGACGGTCCATGCTCACTGCTCCAGCAGCTGACCGTGGCCGGCGATGTACCAGACGCGCGGGCCGGTCCCGAGGTCTTCCTTGTAGCGGAACGCGTCGTTCTCCTTGAGGAAGGTGGAGAGGCGCACGGTCTCCTCGCCGTTCGTCGCGACGTCCTCGATCAGGTCCCCGATGTAGATCGCGCCCATGCCGCAGGCCTCGACGCACGCCGGCAGCTGGCCCTCGTCGGTGCGGTGGACGCAGAACATGCACTTGCCGACGGTCCCCTGCTGCTGCGGGACCGGGAACTGCGGCGTGGCCTTGCCGAACGGATTCGCGTATGCGGGCGGCTCGACGTAGTTGAAGTAGCGCGCGCCGTACGGGCAGGCCGCCATGCACATCCGGCAGCCGATGCAGCGCTCCTGATCGACGAGCACGACGCCTTCGCCGTCCTTGTACGTCGCGGCCACCGGGCAGACACGCAGACACGGGGCGTTCTCGCACTGGAAGCACGGTCGCGGCATGAAGTACGCGGCGCCGTGCTTGTCCTTGACCTCGAAGACCTTGATCCACTCGAAGTTCGCCGGCAGGTGATGCGTCTCCTGGCACGCCTCCGTGCAGGCCTTGCAGCCGTCGCACCGACGCAGGTCAATGACCATCGCCCACTGCCTTTGTGTCTTGTTCGTGTCAGCGGCGAGGGCCTCCGGGAAGGCCATCGGCACGAATCCCGCGGCGAGCGCCGTGCCGCCCACGGTCCCGAGGGTCCCGAGGAGCTGACGTCGCGTGAACGGTCCGGCCATGCCCGCAGAGTCGCGCTGAGACGTTGCTGAGAGAAGGACCGAACGACCCACCTGAGGGGTCCGCATGGCAGGTTCACCTGAGAGGCGATTGAGAGAGGCTTCGGGCGATGGTGGCAGAGGAATACCGGGCGCGCGTCCTCGTCGTGGACGACGAGGAAGGCGTCACGAGCGTGATCGAGCGAGCCCTCCAGCGCGAGGGCTACGACGTGGCCGTCGCGAACGACGCGGTGGCCGCCCGTGAGCAGGTCTCATCCTTCCGGCCCGACGCCCTGGTCCTCGATGTCGTCATGCCGGGTACGGACGGAGTCGCCCTCTGCCGCGAGCTCCGCGCCGATCGACCCGATGTCGGCATCCTCATGGTCACCGCGCGCGACGCGGCGAGCGATCAGGTCACCGGGCTCGACGCCGGCGCGGACGACTACCTCGTCAAGCCCTTCAGCCTCCAGGTCCTTGCCGCGCGCCTGCGCGCGGTGCTGCGGCGGCGCCAGCCGCATGCCGAAGTGCTCACTGCGGGTGACCTCGAGCTCGACACCGCGAGCCGGCGCGCGAAGCGCGGCACTCGAGAGATCCCCCTCACCGGGACCGAGTACCGCCTCCTGTCCCACCTCATGCGCGCTGCCGGTCATCCCATCCCCAAGCGCGAGCTGACCCAGCGCGTCTGGGGCTATGACTTCGAGGGGAACGACAACGTCCTCGAGGTCTACATCGCCTACCTGCGCACGAAGCTGGAGGCCCACGGCGAGGCGCGCATCATCCACACGCTGCGCGGCGTCGGCTACGAGCTCCGTCCGCTCGAGCCGTGAGCCTCCGCCGGCGTCTTGCGATCTGGTACGGCGCGGTCGTCGCGATCGTCCTCGGAGCGTCGCTCACCATCGCGTACGTCCTGCACACCGATGCACACGACTCCGATGTCGATCGCGCGTTGTTCGACCTCTCGACGCGCGCGCGGGAGACGGTCACCGCGCAGCTGGCGGGCGGCAGCCTCGACCTGGGCGTACTGCATGCCACCATCGACGAGCCATACGGCGTCTGGCTGTTCTCGGGTGAGGCGGTGCTCGCGGCGACAGGGAGATCCGACGACGCGGCCTTTCGCGACGCGGGGCTCGCCGCGGTGCCCGACGGGTGGCACACCGGCTGGACCGTCGACGGTCGCGTGCGCAGCTACGCCGTCAGCATCCCCGCCGGCCGAGTCGTCACCGCCGCCGAGCTCTCGGCGATCGACGCGTCGAACGCGGAGCTGCGCTTCACGTACGTGCTGCTCGGGCTCCTGGGCGTCGGCATCGGTAGCGCGCTCGTCTCATCGGTCGCCGCGAGCGCGCTGCGACCCGTGGCCACGCTCACCGCCATGGCCCGAGAGATCGCGTCCTCACGCGACTTCCGCCGGCGCGTCGCGCTCGCGGGTGATCCCTATGACGAGCTCGTCGTGCTCGCCCGGACCTTCGACGCGATGCTCGCGAGCCTCGACGACGCCTATCGCCAGCAGCAGCGGTTCCTGAGCGACGTCTCGCACGAGCTGCGCACCCCCCTGACGGTCATCCGCGGGCATGCCGAGCTGCTCGCCACGAGCGACCGCGACGGGAGCGCTGGCGTCGACGCTGCCACCCACATCGTTCGCGAGACGGCACGTCTGGCCCGCCTCGTGGACGAGCTGCTCATCCTGGCTCGCTCGCAGGCGGCCGAGTCGTTCGTGGCGCGGGAGGTGTCGCTCGACGACGTCGTCATGGAGACATTCGACGAGATGCGCCCCCTCGCGGAGGGCCGGCTCCACGTGCGGTGGCTCGAACATGCCGTGGTGGGTGGGGAGCCGGACCGCCTGAAGCAGGTCGTGCTCGCACTGGTCGACAACGCGCTCCGCTACACGCCCGCCCCCGGACGCGTCGACATCTCGCTGAGCAACGACGGCCACGATGCCGTGATCAGGGTCGAGGACGAGGGGATCGGTATCGATGTCGCCGACCTCCCTCGAGTGTTCGACCGCTTCTATCGCGCGGAGGGGGCGCGCCGGATGAATAGCGCGGGCAGCGGTCTCGGCCTGCCGATCGTGCGCTGGATCGTCGAGCGCCATGGCGGGTCGATCGAGCTTCAAGGCCGCCAGCGTGCGCGTGGCACCCTCGCGACGGTCCGTCTTCCGCTCGCGGCCACGTCCGCTCCGACGGAGGCGCGCGGCGCGGTCGCGACGCAGTAGCATCGTCCCGGCGTGCACTGCCGTCTGAAGGAGGCGCGACCGTCGTGAGCGAGCGGATCGCCATCTATCCCGGGTCGTTCGACCCCCCGACGAACGGACATCTCGACATCGTCGCCCGGTCGTCGCGGCTGTTCGACCGCGTCGTCGTCGGCGTCGGGCGGAACCTCGCGAAGAAGACCGTGTTCGACGCGGACCGGCGAGTCGCGCTCATGCGCGAGGCGTGCGGCAAGTGGACCAACGTCGAGGTCCGCACGTTCGACGGCCTCCAGGTGGACTTCGCCAAGGAGTGCGGCGCTTCGTTCATCATCCGTGGCATCCGCGCCCTCTCCGACTTCGAATTCGAATTCGAGATGGGGAACATGAACCGCACCCTCGCGCCCGGAATCGAGATGGTCTACCTCATGACCGCGCCGGAATATCTCTTCCTCTCGGCATCACGTGTGAAGGAGCTCGTCGCGTTCGGCGCACCGGTCGACAAGTACGTGCCGGCGAACGTCGCGACGGCGCTGAAGGCGCACATGGGGCAGGGAGGCCTGCGCACCGGCGCCACCGAATCGAACGATTAGATGACCAGTCTGCTCGCGGTCGACGTCGGGAACACGAACGTGGTGCTCGGCGTGTACGAGAACGCGAAGCTGCTGCGGACGTGGCGCCTAGCGACCGTCCACGACCGGACCGAGGACGAGCTCGCCGTATCGCTCGACGGTCTGCTCGGGCAGGAGGAGCTTTCCCTCAACGAGCTCGACGCGGTCGTGGTGGGCAGCGTGGTGCCGCCGCTCACGCAGGCGTTCACCCGGCTCGCGGAGCGGTACCTCGAGCGGCCCGCCTTCGTCATCGGCCCAGGGATCAAGACCGGCGTGCGCCTGCGCGTGGACAATCCGGCGGAGGTCGGCGCCGATCGCATCGCGAACACGCTCGCGGCGCACCGGCGGTACGGCGGCCCACTGGTCATCGTCGACTTCGGCACGACGACCAACTTCGACGTCGTGTCGGAGGAGGGCGATTTCCTGGGAGGCTCGTTCGCGCCGGGGCTGGAGGTCTCCGCGGAGTCGCTCTTCGGCCGCGCGTCCAAGCTCTTCCGCGTCTCGCTCACCCCGCCGGCCGCGGCCATCGGCAAGAACACCGCGGACTGCCTGCGCTCGGGGATCGTCTTCGGCTACGTCGGCCTGGTCGAGGGACTCCTCGCGCGGATCGTCGCGGAGCTCCCGTCCCCGCCGCGGGTCATCGCCACCGGCGGCCTGGCGGCCACCATCGCGCCGCTGGCGCGTGGCATCGAGAAGGTGGACGAGGACCTCACGCTCGAGGGCCTGCGCATGCTCTATGAGCTGAACGCGTGAGCGACGCCCTGCGCGACCGCTTCGTGGTGCTCGCGGTCACCGGCTCGATCGCCGCGTACAAGTCGATCGAGCTCGCGCGGCGCCTGACCCAGGCGGGCGCGACGGTGCAGGTGGTCATGAGCCGGTCGGCCACGGAGTTCGTCCGGCCCCTCACCTTCCAGGCGCTCACGTACCGGCCGGTCGAGGTGGAAATGTTCCAGATCCAGGACGAGCGCGCCGCCGGTCACGTCGCCATGGGCCGTCAGGCCGACGTCGTGGTGGTCGCGCCGGCGACGGCGCACGTCCTCGCGCGTCTGGCGAACGGCATGGCCGACGATCTCATCGCGACGACGGTGCTGGCGACCGCAGCGCCGATCATCGTCGCGCCGGCCATGGAGACGCACATGTGGCAGAACGCGGCGACGCAGGAGAACGTCACACGCCTCCGGAGCCGTGGCGTGCGCGTCGTCGAGCCGGAGTCCGGGCCGCTCGCGTCGGGCGACGTGGGTCCGGGCCGCCTCGCCTCGCTCGATCGCATCGAGGCGGCGATCGCCGAGGTGTTCGCTGCCTCCGCCGTGCTCGCCGGGCGCAAGGTGATCGTGACCGCGGGGCCGACGGTCGAGCCGATCGACCCGGTGCGCTTCGTGTCGAACCGCTCGAGCGGAAAGATGGGCTACGCGATCGCCCAGGCTGCGCGCGACGCCGGTGCCGAGGTGACGCTCGTCAGCGGGCCGACCGCGCTCGCGGCGCCCAAAGGCATCCGGCTGGTCTCCGTCGAGAGCGCCGAGGACATGAAGGACATGGTCCTCGCCCTGCTCCCCGGCACCGACGCTGTGGTGATGGCGGCGGCCGTGGCCGACTACCGCCCGCGCGAGACGCAGGTGCGCAAGATCAAGAAGCGCGATGCCGGCTCCGAGCTGACGGTGCACATGACCGAGAACCCCGATGTCCTGAAGGCCATCGTCGCGGCCCGGCGGCCCGGGACGATCGTCGTCGGCTTCAAGGCCGAGACCGGCGACGCGACGAAGGAGGCCGAGCGGATGCTGCGCGAAAAGGGCCTCGACCTCGTCGTCGCGAACGACGTGAGCGACGGCTCGGTCTTTGGCAGCGACACCGATCGGGTCACCTTCGTGAGCGCCGACGGCGCCGAGGCGCTCCCGCTCCTCCTGAAGACCGAGGTCGCGACGCGGCTGGTCGCGAGGCTCGCGGAGCGTCTGGCGCCCTAGCGAGAAGGGCGCCCGCACCCGCGGTGTGCAGCGATCAGGGGTCCCGGCTCCAGACCACCTCGTCGTAGAGCTTTCGGAAGCCCAGTGCGTCCATGTTGTGCGCCGAGGCGGGGCTCTCGGTCTGGCTGAAGAACAGGTGATATCCGCGGTCCCACGCGGTACGGACGCGGTGGGCGAGCATCGCCTTCTGGAGGCCGTGCCCGCGGAAGGCCGGTCGTACGCTGCCGTTCCCCAGGCCGGCGACCGGCCGGAGGTCCCAGAGCATCCCCGTCGCCGCCGGCTCGCCGTCGATCCGGCCGAGGAAGGCGTGGACGCCGCGGCGGCGCGACCGGATGAGCGCCTGGACGATCTCGAAGAACATCGGTCCGCGGTCGGCGAAGCTCTCGGAGCTGGTGCGCGCGTATTCCGCGGCGTGGCTCGGTCCGATCCGCTCGATCGTGAGTCCCAGGGTCGCGTGCGCCGCAGGCGGCCGGCGACGATCGTAGAGGTAGACGTCCTCACCCCTGCCCGGCACGGGCCGATAGCCACGCCGCTCGAGCAGCCGCAGCGTCGCGGTCGGAACGTGGCCGGTCGCGATGGCGATGCGCGGGGGCTTGCCGATGCTCGCGTAGTGACGCTCGATCCGTTCGAGCAACGGCGCGCTCGCGTCGGCGATCGTGCCGAACCCGAGCGCGCGGTTCAGGAATGGCTCGTCGACCCGACGCGCGGCGAGGCAGGTGACGCCGCCGATGCGCCTGGTGGCGTCGCCCGCGGCCCGCGCGAGCCGCGGCGACGGCGCCAGGTAGGAGCACACCTCGGCGGCCTCGGTCCGCTGCATGTGGGCCGCCAGCTCGCGCTTGCGCATCGCGCTGGGACTCTAGCGCGGTACGATGTGCGCATTCGCCGGGACCGAGGGATCGGCCTGGACGGAGGTGTCGCGATGACCGACAAGATCGAGCGTCCCGCGGACGCATCCCCCTATGGTGGCGCGTCGGCTGCCCCGCCGAAGAAGGTCACCGTCCCCGATGTCGTCGCCATGAAGCGCGACGGCCGGCGCATCACGATGATGACCGCGTACGACGCGGCCTTCGCGCGGCTGGTCGATCAGGCGGGCATCGACGTCCTGCTGGTCGGCGACTCCGCCGGCATGGTCGTGCTCGGCCACCCGAACACCGTCCCGGTGACGATGGACGACATGGTCCGCATGGCCGCCGCGGTCTCGCGCGGCGCGTCGCGCCCGCTGCTCGTCGGCGACATGCCCTTCGGCTCGTACCAGCCCGGTCCGCAGGACGCGCTGCGCAACGCCGCGCGGTTCCTCAAGGAGGCGGGCATGGACGCGGTGAAGATCGAGGGTGGTCACGAGACCGTCGAGACCGTGCGCACGCTCGTGGAGAACGGCATCGCGGTCATGGCGCACGTCGGGCTCACGCCGCAGCGCGTGGCGCAGCTCGGTGGGTTCAAGACCCAGGCGCGCAGCGCCCGCGCCGCTCGTCGGCTCATCGAGGCCGCATTGGCTCTCGAGGACGCCGGTGCGTTCTCCATCGTGCTCGAGTCCATCCCCGCGCCGGTCGCGGCGATGGTCACGGAGCGTCTGGCGATCCCGACCATCGGTATCGGTGCGGGGCTGGCCTGCGACGGCCAGGTGCTCGTCCTGCACGACGTGCTCGGCCTGTACGGCGACTTCAAGCCGAAGTTCGCCAAGCGCTACGCGGACCTCGGTGCCGCGGTGGTCGAGGCGCTGCGGACGTTCGACGCCGAGGTGCGCAGCGGCGCGTTCCCCGACGACGACCACAGCTTCACCATGAAGGAGTCGGAGCTGGACGCGCTGAAGCAGGGGCTGGCGCGCCCCAAGGCGGTCTGAGTGCCGCCGATGAGGGTCGCCATCATCGGCCATGGCGCGATCGGTCACGTTGTGGAGCGGGCGCTGGCCGGTCGCGCCGACATCGTGGCCATCGATCGCACGCACGCACCGCTCGCCGCCGCGACCGCGCCGGTCGATGCGGCCGTCGTCTGTGTGAAGACGCACGGCACGGCCTGGGCTGCCGATGTCGCGCGGCGCGTGCTCGCGCCGGACGGCGTCGCCGTGACCATCCAGAACGGACTGGGCAACTACGAGGCGCTCCGCGACGCCGTCGGCGCTGATCGCGCGGCCGTCGGCGTCATTTACGTGGGTGCTCGCCTGGACGACACCCGCGCGCTCCACGCGACCGGTCCCGGCAGGGTCGAGCTCGGCCGTCCGCGCGCCACTGCGTCGCGCCGCGCGCTCGACGCGCTCGCTCGCGCGCTGGGCGACGGCGGCATGACGGTGCGCGTCGTGGACGACGCATGGCCGGCGGTCTGGCGGAAGGTCGCGACGAACGCCGCGGTGAACCCGACCAGCGCGCTCCTCGGGGTGGTGAACGCCGCGCTCCTCGCCGATCCGGTGGCGTCGCGCATCGCCGATCGCCTCGCGCGAGAGGTGGCGCGCGTGGCGACGGCCTGCGGCGTCGCGCTCGCGGAGGACGACGCGGTGGGCTGGTGGCGCGAGATGGCCCAGCTCACCGGGCCGAACAAGAGTTCCATGCTCCAGGACGTCGAAGCCGGACGGGCGACCGAGGTCGACGCGATCTGCGGCGCGGTGTTCCGCGAGGGCGCGCGTCGCGGCGTCGACGCGGCGCTCAATCAGGCGATGACCGTGCTCGTCCCCGCGCTCCACTCCTGAGCGACGGAGCTCTGCGCTCTGCTGAGCTTCCCTAGGTCGCCGGGACCGCCGGGCGCGCGGTGCGGCCGACGGCGATGAGCGCGAGCGTCGAGAGCGCGACGAAGGCGAGCGCGAGACCGGCGAAGGTCGGGCCGAGCCCGGCCACCTCGGCCACGGCCCCGAACACCGGCGCCGCCACGCCGCCCACGGGCTGATTCACCAGGTAATAGGTCCCGAGGATCGTGGAGCGCTTCGCAGCGGGTGCGCTGTCCACCACGAGCACCTCGGTCGTCGTCATGCGCATGGCCTGACCGATGCCCAGCACGAAGAGCGGGACGACGATCCACCAGTCCGGCGCCACGGTGAGCGCCCAGGCCGCCGGACCCATGAGCACCAGGCCCGCGAGCAGCACGCGCGGACGGCCGAAGCGGTCCGAGAGGGTGCCGCCGAGCGGCGCGCCCACCAGACCCGCGGCCTGGGGCAGGCCATACAGTGCGGCCGCGATGACCGGTGAGAAGCCGCGCGCATCGACGAGGTAGAGGGTGAGGTAGGCGAACGCCGCCGAGAGCAGCACCTGCGCGACGATCGAGAAGAGGACGAGCGGCCCGATGGCACGGGCCACGGCCGCGACGTCGCTGAAGGTCGCGAGCCAGCTGTGACGCTCGGTCGCGCGTGTCCCCCGTGGCGCCACGCGCCAGACCAGCACCGCGCACAGCAGCGGCGCGATCGCGAAGAGGAGGTAGGGGGAGCGCCACGACGAGGCCGACGCGAACGCGCCGGCGAGGAGCGGCACCACGAAGAACGAGAGGTGGCCGGCCGTCGTGTGCGTCCCCATGGCGATGCCGCGCCGCTCGCGCCCGAACACCTCGGCGATGAGCGCCGACGCCGGCGCGTGATACGTGCCGCTCGCGACGCCCATGACGAGGAGGAACAGCACGAGCTGCCAGTACGTGTTGGCGAGGCCGATCGCGACGCTCGAGAGCGCGATGAGGACGAGGCCCCACACGATGACGCGGCGCGCTCCCAGACGGTCGGCGACGATGCCGAGCGGTGCGTTGGTCACACCCGACGCGACGGTGAACGCGCTCACGGCGAATCCGGCCTCGAGGTAGGACAGGCCGAACGAGCTGCGGATGAACGGCAGCAGGGCGCTGAAGATGCTGTTGGTCACGTGGTGCGCGAAGTGCGCGACGGCGAACGCCGCCAGCAGCCGGCCGCGACTCACGAGAGCTCGCTCACGTCCATACCCAGGAGGACATTGTCGATGAGGCGCGCCGGACCCACACGCGCCGCGAGCGAGAGGACGGCGCGCTCAGCGGGCCGCTCCAGCTCGGCGAGAGTGAGCGGGTCGGCGGCTGAGGCGTACTCGAGCGCGACCTGAGGACCGGACGCCGTCTCGCGCATCGCGGCGCGCAGGCGCTCGGGATCGCGCACTCCGCTGTCCCAGAGCGCGCGCGCCGCCGCGAGAGCGCGTGACAGGGCCAGCGCGTCGCGGCGCTGGCCGGCGTCGAGGTAGGCGTTGCGCGAGGACATCGCAAGACCGTCCGGGTCGCGGACGATCGGGCAGCCCACGATGCGCGGACCGAGGTGGAGGTCGCGCGCCACGGTCTGCAGCACGCGCAGCTGCTGGAAGTCCTTCTGGCCGAAGTACGCGACGTCGGGGGTCGTGATCGCGAGCAGCTTGGTGACCACGGTGGCGACGCCGATGAAGTGCCCGGGGCGCGCTGCACCCTCCAGCGGCGCCGCGATGGGGCCGGGATGCACCCGCGCCGCGTCACCCGGCGGGTACATCTCCTCCGCGGTCGGGACGAAGACCGCGGCGCAGCCGCTCCGCTCGAGCATGTCGAGGTCGGCCGCCTCGCGCCGCGGGTACGCGGCGAAGTCCTCGTGCGGCGCGAACTGGGTCGGGTTCACGAAGATCGTGGCGACGGCATGGTCGTTCTCCTGGACCGCGCGCGCGACGAGCGACAGATGGCCGGCGTGCAGCGCTCCCATCGTCGGCACCAGGCCGACCGTGCCACCGGCGCGGCGCCAGGCGCGCATCTCGGCGACGGTGCGCGCGACCTTCACCGCGGGTGCGTGGCCAGGTACGACGGGATCGTCGCGATCGGTGGGCGTTCGACGGTGGCGATGTCGTGCAGCTCCAGGTGGAGCCGGCCGCCCTGTGTGGTGATGAGCTTCAACGTCGAGTTGGCCTCCTCCACCAGACGCTCGCCGTGTGCCTCGCCGACGCGGCGCAGACCCACCTGCAGGATCTGGAACGCCATTCTGGAGAGTCCGAGCAGATCCTGGTTCCGGTGGATGCGCTGCTTCATGTCCACCTGGGCGATGGCGTCCAGCCCGGCGCGCTGGAGCGTGTCGATGAGCAGGCCGGTCTCGACGCCGTAGTTGTTGAAGAACGGCAGGCGCTCGAGCAGCGACCGGCGGCCGCCCTGCTCCCCCGAAAGCGGCTGCATGAGACCCGAGAGCTCGGGGAAGAAGAGGTTGAGGATCGGCCGCGCCACCAGCTCCGTCACGCGCCCGCCGCCGCTCGCCTGGAGCTCACCGGCGACGCGCAGCGGGCGCTGGTAGAACGCCTTCACGAACTGGATCTCGGGGCGCAGCAGCAGCGGACCGAGGATCCCGTACACGAACTTCGGATGCGACTGCGTGACATCGGTGTCGATCCACACCACGAGATCGCCGGTGGTGACGTGCAGGCTCTTCCAGAGCGCCTCGCCCTTGCCGCGGTACGACCCGCACTCCGGAAGGATCTCGTCGTGGATGAAGACGGGGATCCCTTCGCTCCGCGCGATGTCGCGGGTCGCGTCCTCCGAACGCGAGTCGATGAGCACGAGCTCGTCGACCAGCGGGACCCGCTCCATGAGCCGCGAGCGCACCGCCTGGATGACCTTGCGGATGGTCGCCGCCTCGTTCAGCGCCGGCAGCGCGACCGAGATGCGCAGGTTCTGCCGCTCCTTCGATTCCACGAGACGGGCGAGGTTCGCGAACTCGCTCGAGCTGAACGTGTTGCGCACGAACCAGGCGTCCACGAGGTCGCCGATGGCCCGGCTGCGCTCGGCGCGGTCGGTCGGGAGGACGGTGTGGGGCAGGAACACCGGCGAGACCACCGGCATGGCGGTCCGGACGATCACCGCGGAGCGGGCCGCGGCCACGATCGCGAGGCCGACCGGGCCCAGCGGATCCTTGGACCCCTCCCGGCCGGTCGCGCCGAAGACGATCGCGTCGTGCTCGGCGAGCTCCTCGGTGATGATCGCGGCGGGGTCGCCGGTGCGCGTCACGAGGCGCTCGACGCGGTCATCGGTCGCGCGCTCTCCGAGGAGCTGGTAGAGCGTGGGCGACCGGCGCGCTCCCGGCGTGCGAACGTGGAGCATCGTCACCGTGCCGTCCTGTGCGGCGGCCCAGCCCGTCGCGATCTTCGCCGCGAGATCGGCGTAGCGGCCGCCGCGCACCGGGACGAGGATGCGACGGACGCGCGAGTGCGCGCCCTTCACCACCGCGAGGTCGCATGGCGGCGAGCGGAGGATCTGATCCACCGAGGTCCCGAGGTAATCCCAGCCCGGGCGGCGCCAACCGATCACCAGGAGATCGGGCCGCTCGCGCGCGATGAGCGTGACGATGGCGTCCCAGCCCTGCCGGCCGACGGTGACGTGCGTCCGCGTGGCCGAGCCGGCCGGCACGAGCTGATCGAGCGCGCGTCGCATCCGCTTGGCCTCCGGCTGCGCCGACGCGAGGAGCTCGCCTTCAGGCACCTCGATCACCGCCGCGAGGAGCAGCTCATCGCCACCCGCGAGCGCGGCGGCGAGCGACGCGAGCGCTCCCTCGCGCAGCGGGTCGGTGATGACCGCGAGGATCTTCATGCGCGGGCCTCGAGAATGACCGGCAGCACGCGGTCGCGCAGCACCCGCGGCCAGGCATGCGTCTTCGCCCGCGCGGCGAGCGCTGACCCGGGTGTCCCGAGCGCCCGCAGGAGCGCCGTGGCGATCGTCTCCCCGGTCGCGCGCACGCCCACGTATGTCGCGGCGTCGCCGGCCACGGCGCGCAGCGTGGGCAGGTCGGAGCAGACGATCGGCAGGCGGTGCAGCCCGGCCTCGAGCGCCGGGATGCCGAAGCCCTCGCTCTCGCTCGGCAGGACGAGCGCGTCGGCGAGCGCGTACAGGTCGGCGACGACGCGATAGGAGGGCCGGATGCCGAGGGTCGCGAGGAGGTGCACGCCGCCCACCCCGCGAGCCCGGCGCTCCAGCTCGTCCAGGTACGCCGCGTTCGTCCGGTTGTGCGGACCCGGCGAGCCGGTCACCACGAGCATCGCGTTCCGACCGCGCGCGCGCAGGGCGCCGACCGCGTCGATCGCGGCCTCGATGCGCTTGCGGCGCGTGATGCGGGCGGGCAGGAGCAGCAGCGGGTCGGCGTCATGGAGCGCGAGGCGTGCAGCAAGACGCGCGCCGTATGTGGAAAGACCGAGCGCGGCGTCAATGTCGATGCCGTTGGGTACGACGGCGATCCTCCGGGTGGCGATGCCGGTGAGGGCCGCGAGCTGGCGCTGCCGCTCCTCCGACACGGCGACGTAGCGGACGCCTGCGATCGCGCGCGCGATGAGATCCCATGGCTCCCCGCGGTGCCGCTGGGACGCGTACTGCGGGTCGCACCACGCGAGATCGTGCGTCCACGCGATGACCCGGCCGGGATGGTCGCTCGCGAGGCGCGCGATCGCCTCCGCGAGGGCCAGGTTCTTGTGCATCGTGAGCACGTTGTGCACGACGACGCGGTCGGCGCGCGTGATGTGCGGACGGAGCGCGCGCTCGAGGCGCGCGACGAGCGCCGCGTGCGATGCCAGGAGCTCGCCGCGCGCGAGCGCGTCGAAGTCCCGCTGGACGGCGGGGTGCCGCGAGTCCACCTCCGGGATGCGTGCGAGCCGGACGCCCCGTGGCGCGGCGCGACCGCGGCCGGCGACGATCGTCACCGACGCGCCGCTGTCGCGCAGCCCGGCCGCGTGCGCGCCCATCACCTGCTCGACGCCACCCAGGATCTGGGGGGTCGTGTAGTGGATGAGGGTGACGCGTGCGTTGGTGGTCAGGCGAGCGATGTTGCCCCCGCGCGCGTCACGCGTCCACGCGCGCCGGCGACGCGGTCGCCGCCCTGGTGCCGGCGGACGCGGAACGACACCGGCGCGTCGAAGATGCGCAGGTCGCGGACGTCGATCCGCTCGAGCCATGGCGGGAGCGCGGGGTCAAGGAGGAGCCGCTGACTGCCGAGATCGGGCTCGGCACCCAGCAGCGTCCGGAGGCAGTGGAAGATCATCCCGGCCGACCAGGCCTGCGGGATGCACGAGACCAGGTAGTCCGCGGGCCGCGAGGAGAAGCGCAGATCGCGCTGGAAGCCGCAGAAGAGCTCGGGCAGCCGCGCATAGGGGAAGCGCCGTCCCGCTTCGACGAGGCCGCTCACGACCTCGTTCGCCTCTTCGCGGAATCCGTAGCGCGCCATCCCGTGCGCCGCGATGGCCGAGTCATGCGGCCAGACCGACCCGTTGTGGTAGCTCATCGGGTTGTACGTCGGGTACCGGGACGACAGCGTCCGGATGCCCCAGCCGGTGTACATGTCGGGCTCCATCAGCCGGCGCACCAGGAGCGCGGCGCGCTCGGGCGACGCGATGCGGCACCACAGCGCGTGCGCGGCGTTGCTCGTGACCGCGGGCACCTGTTTCTTCCGGCCATCCAGCGCCTGGGCGTAGCAGGCCGCTGCCGGCATCCAGAAATCGCGCTCGAAGCGCTGCTGGAGCTCCTTGGCCTCGCCGCGCAGCCGGTCCGCACGCTTGCCGTCGCCGTCCACGTCGTACAGATCCGCCAGGCCCATCTTCGCCGCGTAGACGTAGGCCTGCACCTCGACGAGCGCGGCCGGCAGCTCGGTCCAGCCGCCGTCGGGGTCCGAGAGCGACTCGGAAGAGTCCTTCCAGCCCTGACTGCGCAGTGCCGTTCCGCGCGCGCCGTACTCGACATAGCCGTCGCGGTCCGGATCGCCGTACGGGCCGTCACACCAGGTGAGCGCGCGCTCCGCGGCGGGCAGCAGGTCGCGCCACAGCGTGCGGTCGGCGGTCCACTTCACCGTCTCGGCGAAGACGAGCGTGAAGAGCGGCGTCGCATCGACCGACCCGTAGTACGGACGGTGCGGGATCTCCCCCAGACGCGCGAGCTCGCCGCGGCGCAGCTCGTGGAAGATCTTCCCGGGCTCCTCCTCGGTGAACTCGTCCACCTTCTGGCCCTGGTAGCGCGCGAGGAGCCGCAGCGTGCCGCGCGCCAGATCTGGATTCCAGCCGAGCGTCTGGTACGCGGACACCAGGCCGTCGCGGCCGAACGGCACCGCGTACCAGGGGATGCCCGCGGTCGGGTAGGGGCCGCCCTCGTGGAACTCCAGCAGCGCTCGGAGATCGAGCGCGCTCCGCGCGATGAGTCCGTCGTCGAGCGTCTCCGAGCTCGTCTCGTAGCGCGCGCACGAGCGGAGGAAGCGCCGGTACCTGGCGTTCAGCGCGTCGAGCGCGTCATCGAACCGCCCCGGGGACGGCGCCTCGCCCGCGCCGTCCTCGCGTGGGATGACCGAGAGCTCGATGGTGAGGACCTGCTGCGGCGCGAGGTCGCGCTCGATGCGCAGCCGGGCGCCGTCCCTGGCGTCGGGGGTCGGGCGGAGGATGATCTCGCTCGTGCGCCGCACGCCGTCGCGGCCGATGCGCTCGAAGACGAGACCGTCGGGGCGCTCGTCCATCGTCGCGGCCGCGCCCTCTTCCGTGGTGTCCGTATAGCCCCGGACGGTGAACATGTCGCGGAACGACGCCTCGAATTCGAGCTCGATCGTCACCTTCACCGGCCTGGGGTTGGCGTTCAGGACGCCGATGCGCTCGCGGAGGCCGTCGGTGAGGAACCGCGTGCGGCGGATGGACAGCGTCTCGGCGGCGTGGCGCGCAGTCCCGAGCACGGCGCCCTCGGTGTGCATGAGCTGGAATGTCGCGACGTAGTTCTGCTCGGTGTTCGCCGAGAGCAGGAGCGGCTGCGTGCCGTTCACGCGCATCACGTAGCCGGAGAGGAACTGCGTGTCGTGGTAGTACAGGCCGAGCGCGCTCGAGCTGCCGAGCGGCAGACTGCCGTCGTCCTCGCTGATGAGGACGAGCTGATCCTCCTTGAGCGAGGAGGTCACGCCCGGATCTCGTCCTCGCGCACGACGTGATCCTCCTTCACCTTCTCCATCGCGAGAGCACCCGCCTCGACGATGTCCTCGGCCTGGGCCGTCGTGAGGTCGTGCGCCTCTTCGATGAACTCGGCGACGCGCAGGTAGTAGAGCGGAAGGAGCCCCTGCGCGAGACGCTCGCTGTCGTCCGGCCGCCGAATGGCGGCACCGAGGAAGTCGAAGACGATGCGCGCCCAAACATCCGGACCGAGCACCTTCGGGATCGCAGCCGAGAGCACCTCATCCCAGAGCGCGCGCTGGGCGTCCGCGGTCGCCGCGTACTTCTGGCGAAGCCGCGCGGGATCGGCGTCGATCGCTTCCGGGTCGACCGGCTCGATGTCGCCCACGACCGGGACCGGTTTGGAGCCGGTGACCCGCCGCCACTGCGCCTGGTTCTCTCGTGCCAGGCGGAAGAGGGTGCCCACGACCTGCGTGAACATCGGGCCGAGGTCGGCCGCGGGGTCTTTGGGGTCGTGGATCTTCGCGCCGAGGAACGCCTGCGCGACGCGCGCCCTCCGCGAGACCGCGGTGGTGGTCATGAAGATGTCGATGCCGAATCGCGCGACGTCGCTCTCCCAGACGGGCTGGGCGAGGAAGGCGCGACCGAGATCCGCATGGAAGCCGAATTCGCCGCCGATCGGCTGGCGGATGCGCAGGCCGTACAGCGCGCGCGTGAGCGGATAGGCGATGGAGTTGGTGATGGTCCCATCGTGCTTGTGCCGCGCGTAGAGCGGCGTGACGTAGTCGGCCTCGGCGCGCACGACCGGGCCGAGCAGCCGGCCGATCCACTGCGGCGTGATGCTCCGCAGGTCGGAGTCCACCACCGCGCACGCGCGTGCGTCCAGCAGCGCCGCGGCCTGGAAGATCGCGCGGAACGCGGACCCCTTGCCCGGCGGGCCGACGTACCGGCCGACGGCCACCGGGATGTCGGTCGCGGCCGCGGCGACCGCCTCGGGAGTCCCATCCTCGGAGCCGCCGTCGGCATTCACCAGCGCGACGCGGGCGTCCGGGAAGTGCTGACGCAGGCCGCGGGCGACGGTCGCGGCCACGTGGCCGATCGTCCCGGCGTTGCGGAAGCTCGGTATCCCGACGAGCAGGTCAGCCCTCTCGATCCTGGCGATGCCTTCCCGCAGACGGTCGTCGAGCGCGCTCTGATCGGGCATGCGTCCTCCTTCTGAAGATGCCCTGCCCGCCCCTCGGCCATCATACGGAATGTGCTCGAAGCCATAGACGCCATCGTCATCCCGTTCATCGACGCCCTGTACTCGCGTTTCGGCTACGTCGGGGTGGCCATCGCCATGACCATCGAGAGCGCGGCGATCCCACTTCCCTCCGAGCTCATCCTGCCGTTCGCCGGTTGGAGCGTGTCGCGTGGCCTGATGGAGCCGCTCACCGGCAGCCAGTGGACGTACTGGGGCGCGGTGATCGCCGGTGTCGTGGGGAACACCGCCGGCTCGCTCCTCTCCTATGCGGTCGGGGCATACGGCGGACGGCCGCTCGTCGAGCGCTACGGCAAGTACGTCCTCATCAGCGCGCACGACATCGAGCTCGCGGAGCGCTGGTTCGCGCGCTATGGCGAGGCGACGGTCTTCTTCTCGCGGATGCTCCCGATCGTCCGCACGTTCATCTCCGTGCCCGCGGGCGTCGCGCGCATGCCGCTCTGGCGCTTCACGCTCTTCTCGGTGCTCGGCGCGGTCCCCTGGGTGATGCTGCTCGTCTGGGGCGGCATGGTCCTCGGTGACCACTGGCTGGAACTGAAGCACTCGCTGAAGGGCCTCGACTACCTCGTCGCGGCGGTGATCGTCGCCGGAGTGGGGATCTTCGTCTGGCGCCACGTGAAGCGTTAGCGGGTGGAGGCCCTCGCCGCGCTCGACCGCCAGCTCTACCACGCGATCGTCACCGCCACATCGCAATCGCCGCTCCTCGCGACGTTCGTCCTGCTCATCGCCTGGGCGAACTGGAACGGCCTGGTGTGGTGGCTCGCGGGTCTGCTCGCCAGCCGTGCCCGCGGCTTCCGGCGGCGCGGGACGTGGGCGCTCCTCACCGTGTACACGGCGATGGTCGATGGCTGGGTCGTCACCGAGCTCCTGAAGCTCGTCGTGCGCAGGCCGCGTCCGTTCACCGAGATCGTCGACGCTCCCGCCACGCTCATCGACCATCCGCTCACCTTCTCGTTCCCATCGGGCGACGCCACGTTCGCGGTGGGCGCGGCGTTCGGCGTCGCGGCGGTCGCGCCGCGCTGGCGCTGGCCGGCGTTCCTCTTCGCCGTCGCGGTGATGTTCGAGCGCGTCGCGGTCGGCGTGCACTATCCCTCCGACGTGCTCGCCGGCGCGCTGGTGGGCATCGCGTCGGGTCTGCTCGCGCCGCGCGCCGTCGCGCTCGTGCGGCGGCGCGCCCGCTGGCGCGTGTTCGTGGTGCCGCACACGCATTGGGATCGCGAGTGGTACGAGCGCTTCGAAGGCTATCGCGCGCGCCTGGTGCCGATGGTGAGCAAGCTCCTGGCCCTGCTCGAGCGCGACGCGTCGTTCCGCTCGTTCACGTTCGACGGCCAGACGATCGCGATCGAGGATCATCTCGAGAAGCGGCCGGCCGATCGGGAGCGCGTCGAAGCACTGGTGCGCGCCGAGCGGCTCTTCGTCGGCCCGTGGTACGTGCTCGCCGACAACCTGCTCGTCTCCGGCGAGTCGCTCGTCCGCAATTTCCAGGAGGGGCTCCGGGTCGCGCAGTCGTTCGGGCGGGCGCTGCGCGTCGGCTACGTCGCCGACCCGTTCGGCCATCCCGCGCAGGTGCCGCAGTTGCTTCGCGGGTTCGGGTATTCCACGTACGTGTTCTCGCGCGGCGTCGGTGACGAGGGCGAGGGGCTGGGGTCGGAGTTCTTCTGGGAGGCGCCGTCGGGCGACCGCGTCCTCGCCTCGCATCTGGTGGACCACTACGCCGGCGGCCTGGCGCTCGTGGGCGAGATGTCCGAGACCGAGGACGCGCTCCGGCGGCGTGTCCGGCGCCGCCTGGGGCGGATGCTCGATGTGCCGGCGCGCTATGCGAACAGCGACATCCTCCTCTTCATGGAGGGTGACGACCACGTGGAGGCGTACGAGCGGCTGCCCGAGGCGGTCGCGGCGATGCGCGCGGTCGCGCCGAACCTCGACGCCCGCATCGCGAGCCTCGAGGAGTACGCGGAAGCCCTGCCGCCTCCTCCGACCGAGCACCTGGGCGAGATCACGAGCGGCCGGTACCGGCCGATCCTGCGGGGCGTGAACTCGACGCGCGTCTGGATCAAGCAGGAGAACGCGTCGTGCGAGCGCCTGCTGCTCGAGCGCTGCGAGCCGCTCGACGCGCTCACCGGCGGCGGCGCCGGGGAAGAGCTGCGGTCGCTCTGGCGGACGCTGCTCCAGAACCACCCGCACGACTCGATCTGCGGCTGCTCGATCGACGCGGTGCACGACCTCGACATGGCGCCGCGCTTCGCGCGCGTGCGCGCCGACGGTGAAGCGCTCGCCCTCGCGCTCGAACGGCGCCTGGCCGGCGAGGGGGCGCCGATGGTGTGGAACGACCTTCCCTGGCCGCGCGTGGCGATCGTCGAGCTCGACGGCGTGCCGACGGCGGTCGCCTCTGCCGGCCTGGGCACGGCCGCCGCGCGGCGAGCCGTCGTGGCTCCGGTGGTGTCGACCGGGGACGGCGTCATCGCCAACGGCGCGCTGCGGGTGGAGGTCGCAACGGATGGCTCCTTCTTCGTGACCGATCTCGAGGCCGGCGCCCGCACCGGGCCGCACAACGTCCTGGTCGATGACGGCGACCGGGGGGACCTGTACACCTATTCCTATGCCGGCCCGACGGTCGGCTCGGCCGGCGTGACGGGTACCCGGCACACCGATGTGCGTGGCGACCGCGCGACCGTCACCGTGGACTACGTGCTCGCGCTGCCCGCCGGGCTGCGTGGCGATCGTCTCGCGCGCTCGCCCGAGACCGTGCCCTGCGCCGTGCGCGCCGTGATCTCGCTCGACGCGGGCGCGCGTCGCGTGGACGTCGCGCTCACCGTCGACAACCGCGCGCGCGATCACCGGCTGCGCGTGCTCTGCGAGACCGGGACGCGGTCGCTGACGCATGTCGCGGGTGCCGCGTTCGCCTGGCTCGATCGGACGACGCGGGTGACCGGTCGGTCCGGATGGATCGAGCGGCCGACCGCCGAGCGGTGCGGGCACGAGATGGTCGGCCTCGAGGGCGCGCTCATCGTGGGCCTGGACGGCCTGCGCGAGTACGCCGCGCTCCACGACGGGCGCACCATCGCGATCACGCTGGTGCGCGCCGTGGGGTGGCTCTCGCGGGGCGACCTGCCCGAGCGCAAGGGTCACGCCGGGCCCGCGCTCGAGACGCCGAGCGCGCAGTGCATCGGCGAACGGACGTACCGCTACTGCGTGGTGCCGCAGTCCGGAGCGACGACCCTCGCGCTCGCCGCGCGCGAGGTCCGCGAGTTCCTGTCACCCGCGCGCGTGGTGCGCGGCGATGGCGTGGAGCGCACGTTCGTCGCCATCGACCGCGACTCGCCGCTCCAGCTCTCGGCGCTCCGCTCTGGGCCCGATGGGGCCGTCGTGGTGCGCCTCCATGACCCGCGCGGCGAGCCCGCCGAGACCGGGCTCCGTTTCGCGTGGCCGGTGCGGGAGGTGCGCTCGGTCGATCTGCGCGAGGGGGAGACCGGCCTCGGCAACACCGGGCTCGAGGTCGTCCGGACGGCGGCGCCGCCGGAGATCGTGGACGGCGTGCTCCATGTCCGCCTTGCGCCCTATGAGATCGGGACCTACCTCGTCACGCTCGGTCCCACGAACGTGTGACGGCCCGTCGCACGAACGTGCGACGCGCGTGGGACAGACACGACCCCGCTCCCTCCATACGCTTCCGCGGTGCGTCCGCTCGCGCTGCTCTTCGCCGTGGCGCTGCTGCTGGTCGCCGGCGCGGGGCCGGCGAGCGCTGACGACGGCGATCTCGCGTTCCGGCGTACCACGCCGCGCGCGGTGCTCGGCGGGGCGCCCCATGCCGTGGTCATCGGTATCCCGGGCGGCCGTGCGTGGGGGATCGAGAGCGAGCTGCGGCCGCTGCCGCCGTCGGGCACCGTGCTCGTGGTGCGCCTGGCGGTGACCGATGACGCGGTCCGCGAGGCCTTCGTCCGGGTCGCCTACTACGGCGCCGCGTCGGGCAGGTCGCGGCAGCTCGCGATCGCCGACAGCGCACCCGTCGAGGCGGGCGTTCGGTCGCTCGTCGCGGTGGAGATCGATCCGCCCCCGGGGGCGGTCGCGTACCGCGTCCGGGTGCTGGCCCGCCTGGTCCGCCCTCAGGACCGCTCTGCCCCCGATGCGGTCGGCGCCGTCTTCCGGCAGGGATCGGGCGGCTCGCCCCGGCCCGGCTCGCTCTATTCGCGGCTACTTCCCTAAACTGCGCCGGATGGCAACCGTGACGTTCGACCACGTCACCAAGAAGTTCGGTGACGTGGTGGCGGTCAACGACCTCTCGCTCCAGGTGCGCGACGAGGAGTTCCTCGTGCTCGTGGGCCCCTCCGGGTGCGGGAAGACGACCGCGCTCCGGATGCTGGCGGGCCTCGAAGAGCAGACCTCGGGCGACATCTTCATCGGGGAGCGCCGGGTGAACGACGTCGCGCCCAAGGACCGCGACATCGCGATGGTGTTCCAGAACTACGCGCTCTATCCGCACATGAGCGTGTACGACAACATCGCCTTCGGCCTGAAGCTCCGCGGCATGCCGAAGCAGGAGATCGACCGTCGGGTGAACGAGGTCGCCGAGATGCTCGCCATCGCGCAGCTGCTCAAGCGCAAGCCGAAGGAGCTCTCCGGCGGACAGCGGCAGCGCGTCGCCGTGGGTCGCGCCATCGCGCGCGAGCCGGCCGTGTTCCTCATGGACGAGCCGCTCTCGAACCTCGACGCGAAGCTGCGCATCCAGACCCGCGCGATGCTCCAGAAGCTGCATCAGCGCATCCGCCGCACCACGATCTATGTCACGCACGACCAGGTGGAAGCGATGACGATGGGCGATCGCATCGCGGTCATGAGCGACGGCGTACTCCAGCAGCTCGACACGCCGGAGAATCTGCACGAGCGGCCGGTGAACGTGTTCGTGGCGGGCTTCATCGGCTCGCCATCGATGAACTTCTTCCCGGGCAAGCTCGTGGCGAAGGACGGCGGGGTCGTCGCCGACTCCGGCTTCTTCCAGGCGCCGGTCCGCGGCAAGGCCGCCGAGGCGGCGGGCCGCGACGTCATCCTCGGCATCCGCCCCGAGGACATCCACGATCTCGCGTACGCGCAGGCAGGCCGCGACCTGCTGGCGGTCGAGTCGAAGGTGGAGGTCCTCGAGTTCCTCGGCAACGAGCTGCAGCTCGAGCTTTCCTCTGGCGGACAGAGCTACATCGCGCGCGTCTCGACCGAGACGCACACCAAGCCGGGCGCGACGCTGCGCGCGGGCTTCGACCTTCGCAAGCTCCATGTCTTCGACAAGGAGACCGAGGTGGCCCTGCGATGACGCTCAAGGGCAACACGCAGGACTTTCCGCTCGACGTCGTCATCCGGCTGCTGGCGGACACGCAGAAGACCGGTGAGCTGGCGCTGCGCGGTGAGGCCGGTGCGGGTGCGCTCGGGATCGCGAGCGGCCAGGTCGTGACCGCCGTGTATGGCGACGAGGCGCCCATCCCCGCGCTCGGCGCGATCTTCAGCATGGGCCCCGCCGAGTTCGAGTTCACACCATGGGACCAGGCGCCCGACGCGAACCTGGAAGGCGATCTCCAGGAGAACCTGCGCAAGGCCGAGGAGCATCGTCAGTGGCTCGCGAGCGTGCGCGAGGTCATCCCCGAGGACCGTGTCCGCTTCCGCCTCTCCGAGCGCGCCGCGGAGCAGGGCGCGGTCACCTTCACCTCCGATCGCTGGCGGGTGGTGCTCGCGGTGAATGGCGAGCGCGACGTGACCGGCATCGCCGCTCACCTGCGCATCGATCGTGACGCGGCGCTCGGCCTGCTGGCCGGCCTGGTGCGCGACGGTGTGATCGAGACGGTCGCACCGCCGTCGCCCGAGGAGATGGCGCCGCCCGCGCCGAGCCCTCCGGCAGAGGCGGAGACGCCGACCGCCTTCGCGCCCGAGCCCCTCGCCGCGCCACCGCCCCAGCCCGAAGCCGAGCCCGCGGCACCGCCGGCGCCCGAACCACCGGCCTTCGAGAGCCCGGCAGAGCCCCCGAGCCAGACACCGCCGCCCGCGTCCTCGCAGGCCAGCGAATGGGGCGCGCCGATGCCACAGGACTGGGGCCCACCGCCCTCCCCCGAGCCCGCGCCAGCGGAGCCGGTCCCGCCGCCGATGCCGCAAGACTGGGGTCCGCTGCCCGCGGAGTCCGCGCCGGTCGAGCCTCCCGCGCCACCGATGCCGCAGGAGTGGGGTCCGCCGCCCCCGGCCGAGCCGGAGCCCGCCGTGGACGATCGCTTGGCAGCGCTCTTCGGCTCGCCGGCACCCGCGCCCTCAGACGCGGCGCCTCCGGCGGTCCCGCCCGGCGACCGGTGGGACGCACCCGCCCCGGCGGCCGACGCCTGGAGCGCACCCGCGGCGGACTGGAGCACGCCCGCGCCGGCCGAGGCGCCGGCACCCCCGGCCGACGATCCGCGTCTGGGCGCGCTCTTCTCACCGCCTGCAGCCGAGGCTCCGCCCGCGGATGACCCGCGCCTGGGGGCGCTCTTCACCCCATCCGCGGCGCCGCCGTCCGAGACGCCCGCGCCACCGGTCGCGCCCGCGAGCGAGTGGGCCCCACCCGCCGAGACGCCCGCCGCGCCGGCGGCACCGCCGAAGAAGGGCCTCTTCGGACGGTTCAAGCGCGAGGAGACCGCGCCCGAGCCGGCCACGAGCACCACGCTCGTCGATCGCAGCGCCTCGACCCGCGTCGGTCTGCTCGCGGCGTTCTCCAATGCCCTCCTCACCGAATACAACAGTGGTCACTACGGCAAGGGCCACATCGACGACCGCATGCCGGGGCTGCTCATGCGTGTGGACGAGCAGGCCGACCCGATCGACCGGCCGCTGCCGGTGGTGGACGACCGGCTCGACGTCCAGGCGCTCGAGCGCGTGAGCATCCCCGAGGCGCAGGCCGCCCCATACCTCGCCCTGCTGGTCTCGACCATCTACGCCGACGCGGAGAAGACCTTCGGGCGTGACAAGGCCAAGCGCGGGTACAAGGCCGCGATGCAGCACGTGTTCGGCGGCGATGCGTCCGCACTCGGCGGGCCGGATCTCGCGGGGAAGCTGCCCAAGGTCTGAGCGCGCAGCCGTTCCTCGGCATCGACCTCGGCGGAACGAGCATCCGCAGTGTCGTCGCGATGGCCGGCGACGGCGTCCCCAGCATCGTCAGCCGCGACCAGCGCCCCACGCCACGCGACGGCGCGGATGCGATCGTCGACGCCGTCATCGCGAGCGCTCGCGAGGCCATGCGCCGCGCGAACGTGAGCGCCGGCGATGTGGTGGCAGCGGGATGCTCTTCGCCCGGTCCGCTCGATCACGTCCGCGGCATCGTCCTCGAGACCCCCAACCTCGTGGGCTTCCGTGACATCACGCTTGGCGACCGGCTCACCGCCGGGATCGGCACGCCGGTGTTCATCGACCGCGACACATGCATGGCGGCCATCGCCGAGGGCCTGGTCGGTGCGGCGAAGGGGACGTCCGACTTCGTCTACGTGACCGTCTCCACCGGTGTGGGCGGCGGCGTCGTCAGTGGCGGCCGGATGCTGCGTGGCGTGACGAACACCGCCGGGGAGATCGGCCATCTCCCGGTCGCGTTCCAGCTCGACCCGGCCCGCGGCGCAGATGAGGACGTCGCGCGCTGCGGCTGCGGCTCGTACGGCTGCGTCGAGGCCTACGCCGCCGGATCGCGCATGGCGGCGGCGTACGGGGTGAGCGACGCCGCGGCGGTGTACGAGGCCGCGCGTCGCGGCGACGCGCGCGCCACCGCCATCGTGCTGCGCGCCGAGCGAGCGCTCGCGAACCTCGCGGTCGGACTGGTGAACGTCATGAATCCCGCGATCATCGTGGTGGGCGGCTCGGTCGCGGAGCACCAGCCCGCGCACGTCCTCGAACCGATGCGGCGTGCCATCGCGGAGCGAGCGTTCAAGGCCCCGGCGCGCGCCGTGCGGGTGGTCCCGGCCGCGCTCGGGCCGGACGTGGGCATGCTCGGTGCGGTACTCGAGGCCCGGGAGCGCGCCGCGGGACGCGGGGACTGGTTCCTATAGTTAGGCTTGCCGGGCGCGGGTCAAGGGAGGATCGAATGTCTGCTCGAGTCGCCATCAACGGTTTCGGTCGCATCGGACGCCAGTTCCTGAAAGCGGCGCTCGAGCGTCATCCCGAGCTCGAGATCGTCGCGGTGAACGACCTCGCCGATCCAAAGATGAACGCGCTCCTCTTCAAGCACGACTCCAACTACGGCACGTTCGACGGAGAGGTCTCCGCGACCGCTGACGCGATCGTGGTCGACGGCCGCACCATCAAGGTCATCCAGGAGCGCGACCCCGCCAAGCTCCCGTGGAAGGAGCTCGGGATCGACATCGTCATCGAGTCGACGGGCTTCTTCACCGACGCCACGAAGGCGAAGGCGCATCGCGATGCAGGCGCCAAGAAGGTCATCATCTCGGCTCCCGCCAAGAACGAGGACAAGACCATCGTGCTCGGCGTGAACGAGGCGGCATACGATCCCGAGACCCATCACATCATCAGCAACGCGTCCTGCACCACGAACGGTCTCGCCCCGGTCGCGAAGGTCCTGAACGACGCCTTCGGCATCGAGAAGGGCTTCCTGACGACCGTCCACTCGTACACGAACTCCCAAAAGGTGCTCGACCTCGTCGCGAGCGACCCGCGCGACGCGCGCGCGGCCGCGCAGAACATCGTTCCGTCGGCGACGGGCGCGGCGAAGGCCGTGGCGCTCGTCATCCCCGAGCTCGCCGGGAAGTTCACCGGTATGGCGTTCCGCGTGCCGACCCCGACGGTGTCGGTCGTGGACTTCACCGCGGTGCTCGACCGCGAGGTCACCAAGGACGAGGTGAACGCGGCCTTCAAGAAGGCCTCCGAGGGCCCGCTGAAGGGGATCATGGCCTACACCGAGGAGCCGCTCGTCTCGATGGACTTCAAGGGCGACGAGCACTCGACGATCGTGAGCGCGATCGACACGATCGTGCTCGGCAACATGGTGAAGATCGTGTCCTGGTACGACAACGAGTGGGGCTACGCCTGCCGTCTCGCGGACATCACCGCGTTCGTCGCGAGGAAGATGGGCGGGACGACCGGCGCGTCACGGCGCGAGGCGCCCGCGGCCGCAGGGGTCCGCTAGCACCACCGTGTCCGCATTCGCGAAGCGGACGGTCCGCGATGTCGATCCGTCCGGCAAGAAGGTGTTGGTCCGTGTGGACTTCAACGTGCCGCTCGACGCCCCGGCGGCCCCTGGCCGCGGCGCGACGGTGGCGGACGACACGCGGATCCGTGCGGCGCTCCCGACCATCCGCTCGCTGCTCGAGCGCGGCGCTGCCGTCGCGCTCTGCTCGCACCTCGGCCGGCCGAAGGGCGCCGAGGCCGGGTTGTCACTGCGGCCCGTCGCCGAGCGCCTCTCCGAGCTCCTCGGCAAGCCGGTGCGCCTGCTCCCCGACTGTGTCGGCCCCGACGTCCGCCCGGCGCTGGTGAAGCTTCGCGGCGGCGAGGCCGTGCTCCTGGAGAACGTGCGCTTCCACCCCGAGGAGGAGCGCAATGATCCGGTCTTCGCGAAGGACCTCGCATCCGGGTACGACCTCTACGTGAACGACGCGTTCGGCGCGGCGCACCGAGCCCATGCGTCGACAGAGGGCGTGGCCAAGCTGCTCCCCGCCTATGCCGGGCTCCTGCTCGAGAAGGAGCTCACCGCACTCGGCGGGCTGCTCGAGGCGCCGAAGCATCCGTTCGTCGCGATCATCGGCGGCGCGAAGGTCTCGTCGAAGATCGACGTGCTCCGCTCGCTCGTGCCGAAGGTCGACACGCTCGCGGTGGGGGGCGGCATGGCGAACACGTTCCTCCTCGCGGCGGGTCGCCGGGTGGGCCGGTCGCTGGTGGAGGAGGACCGCGTCGGCGAGGCCGCACGGATCACCGAGCAGGTCCAGGGCGAGGGCAAGCGCCTGCTGCTCCCGGTGGACGTGCTCTGCGCGCCGAGCGTCGACGCCGAGGGCGCCGGCCGCGCGGTGACGTACGACGTGGACGAGGTGCCCGACGGGATGGCCATCGTGGACATCGGCCCGCGCACGGTCGCTCTGTATCGCGATGCGATCCGCGAGGCACGCACCGTGTTCTGGAACGGCCCGGTCGGCGTCTTCGAGATCCCCGAGTTCGGGGAGGGCACGCGCCAGGTGGCGCGCTTCATGGCGAACAACCCCGGCGCGGCGACGATCGTCGGCGGTGGCGAGTCGGTGCAGGCCGTCACCGAGGCCGGGCTCGCGGAGCGGATGACGCACGTGTCCACCGGCGGTGGCGCCTCGCTCGAGCTCATCGAGGGCAAGACCCTGCCCGGTGTGGCGGCGATCCCGGACAAGGAGGAAGGGGCCCAGCCCCCGCGATGACGATGGAAGGGGTGGAAGGGGCGTAGCCCCTGCGATAGATAGGTAGATGGATACGACGATCGAGCTCATCCGCGCGCGCGAGATCCTGGACAGCCGCGGCGACCCCACCGTCGCCGTGGACGTGCTCCTGGCGGAGGGCGCCCAGGGCACGGCGATGGTCCCCTCGGGCGCCTCGACCGGCGCGCACGAGGCCGTGGAGCTGCGCGATGGTGAGAAGCGCCGCTACCGCGGCAAGGGCGTGCGCAACGCCGTCAGCAACGTGGACGACATCATCGCGCCGGAGCTCATCGGCGAAGACGCCGCCGATCAGAGCGCGATCGACCGCATCCTCATCGAGCTCGACGGGACCGCGAACAAGTCCAAGCTCGGGGCGAACGCGATGCTTGGTGTCTCACTCGCGTGCGCGCGGGCGGCCGCGGCCGCGGTGGGCCTGCCCTTGTACCGCTATCTCGGCGGCCCGCTGGCGCGCACCCTTCCGGTGCCGATGATGAACGTGCTCAACGGCGGGAAGCACGCCACCGATTCAGCGGACATGCAGGAGTACATGATCGTCCCGCTCGGCCGCGACTCGTTCCGCGAGGCGGTGCGCGCGGGCTCCGAGGTCTTCCACGCGCTCAAGGACATCCTGCACGAGCGGGGTATGGGGACCGGCGTGGGGGACGAGGGCGGCTTCGCACCGGCGGGCCTCGCCGACAACGAGGAGCCGATCAAGCTGATCATGCAGGCGATCGAGACGGCCGGATACCGGCCCGGCGAGGACATCGCCATCGCGCTCGACCCCGCGTCGACGGAGCTGTACGACAAGGGCACCTACACGCTCTCGCGCGAGAAGCGCACGCTCACGGCCGCCGAGCTGATCGCGGTCTACGCCGGCTGGCGCGACCGCTACCCGCTCGTCTCGGTCGAGGACGGGCTGGCCGAGGACGACTGGGAGGGCTGGGCCGCGCTCACCGCCCAGCTGGGGGACCGCCTGCAGCTCGTCGGCGACGATCTGTTCGTGACCAACGTCGAGCGCATCCGCCGTGGCGTGACGGAGAGCGTGGCGAACGCCGTGCTCATCAAGCTGAACCAGATCGGCACGCTCTCGGAGACGATCGAGGCGATCGAGCTCGCGCATCGCTCCGGATACGCGACGGTGATCAGTCATCGCTCCGGGGAGACCGAGGACACGACCATCGCCGATCTCGTCGTCGCGCTCAACACCGGCCAGATCAAGACGGGGTCGCTCTCACGCAGCGAGCGCGTGGCGAAGTACAACCGGCTCATGGAGATCGAGATCGAGCTCCAGGACGCGGCGCGCTACCCGGGTCGCGACGCCTTCCCGCGCTTCGGTCGCTAGCGCCGGGTCGCTACTTCTTCGCGGCCTTGTTCGAGCGCTTGGCGATGCGGCTGCGGCCGCGGCGCGCGGCGTTCTTCTTGATCGCGCCCCGCTTGGCGGCGCGGTCGAGCATGCTCGACGCCTCCGCGACGGCGGTGCTGGCGGCCTCGCCGCCCTTCTCGATCGCGTCGCGCGCGGTCTTCACCGCGGTCCGGGCGGCCGAGCGGGCCAGCGTCTTGATCGTGGTCCGGCGCGTGGTCTGGCGCATCCGCTTGAGCGACGAGCGTTTCTTCTTCTTGGTTGCCATAGGTGTCGAACGATAGCGGAATCCGGCGCGCCATACTTCGCGCGGTGATGATGTCCGTCGCGCGGGCCTCCGTGGTGATGATCGCGGCGCTCATCGCCAGCCGGGTCCTCGGCTGGCTACGCCTCTCGGTCATCGGGGCGACGTTCGGGGCCACGCCCGACCTCGACGCCTTCTGGGCGGCCTTCAAGATCCCCAACGCCCTCTTCGAGCTCCTCGTGGCGGGAGCGCTCTCGTCCGCTTTCATCCCTGTCTTCGCCGGGTACCTCGCGAAGGAGCGGGAGAAGGAGGCCTGGCGCGTCGCCTCGAGCGTCATGAACGTCCTCATCCTCTCGCTCATGGCCCTGTCGGCGGTCATGTGGCTGGCCGCGCCGTGGCTGGTCCCGACCGTCGTCGCGCCGGGCTTCGTGAAGGATCCCGAGCAGCTCGACCGCACCGTCGAGCTCACCCGGATCATGCTGCTCAGCCCCATCTTCATGGGGCTGTCCTCGCTCGTCACGGGCGTGCTCCAGTCGTACCGCCAGTTCCTCGCCGGCGCCGTCGCGCCACTTGTGTACAACGGCGTGCAGATCCTCTTCGCGCTCTTCGCCGCGCCGTTCGTCGGCATCGACGCGCTCGCGTACGGCGTCGTCGCCGGCGCCGCGATGATGTTCCTCGTCCAGGTCCCGGAGCTCACGTTCCGGCACACCAAGTACGAGCTGCGGCTCGACCTCGGGCATCCGGGCGTGCGTGAGGTGTTCCTCCTCGCCGGTCCGCGCACGCTCTCGCTCGGCGCGGTGCAGCTGGTGTTCTTCGTCGACACCTACCTCGCCTCCCAGATGCCGGCCGGTGCGCTCACCGCGCTCAACTACGCGTTCCAGCTGATGCTCCTGCCGCTCGGCGTGTACTCGATCGCGATCAGCGCCGCGGTGTTCCCGGCGCTCTCGCACTACGCATCGCTCGGCCAGGCCGCGCGGATGCGTGACGCGCTCCAGCAGGCCATCCGCTGGATCCTGTTCCTCACGCTGCCGACGGCGATCGTCATGGTCGTGCTGCGCCGCCCGATCGTGAACCTGCTGTTCCAGTACGGGGCGTTCGATGCCACCGCGCGGGAGCTCACGCAGATGACCTTCCTCTTCTATGCGCTGGGGCTGACCGGGCATGCGCTCATACAGATCCTGGCGCGTGCGTACTACGCGTCGCGTGACACCACCACGCCTGTCGCGCTGACGCTCGTCTCCATCGGCGTGAACGTGCTGCTCGCAGTCCTGCTCGCGCCACGCATGGGCATCAACGGTCTGGCGCTCGCCAACTCCATTGCCACGCTCGCCGAGGCCGCGCTGCTCCTGGCGCTCCTCGCGCCGCGTGCCCGCCTGCGCCTGGTCGGGCTGGGCTACAGCACGCTCAAACAGGTCACGGCGACGCTCCTCATGGGCGTGGGCATGTTCCTGTTCATCCGCGTCACCAACATCCCACTCGACCTGGCACTCGCGCCGTCCAAGCCGGTGCTCCTCGTCCAGACGATGCTCGCCACGGCGTTCGGGGTGCTGGTGTACGTGGTGGCCGCGTACCTGCTGCGCATCGGCGAGCTCCAGGAGATCGTGTCGTTCCTGCGCGCGCGGCTGCGCCGCGCACCGGCGGAGCCCGGTCGGGCCTAGCTCACCACTCCTCGGCGAGCTTCTGGAGGTACTGGCGATCGCCGAGCGCGGCGAGGCGCCGATCGGCATCCGCGCGGTCGTTCTCGTCCCGGGTGCGCAGCGCCAGCAGGGTCGCCGCACGTGCGGCGTCCGCGACGAGATGCCCCGCATCGAGCGACGCGATCGCCCGCCGCACGTCCGCGTCACCGGCGTTCAGCGCCCGCGCGAGCTCGACGCGCAGGCGCAAGACCGGCGGCATCTCGCTGTTGCGCCGCTCGACCGTCCGCAGCTCTTCCTCCATGAGCTGCTCGCCGAGGTCGAAGAGCAACAGTGCGATCAGCTCGCCCTTGCGGTCGGCGCCGCCGCCGATCTGGCTGGTGACGGCGGCCCGCGCGGCGGCGGCGTCCCGGTCGATGAACGCGACCCAGAAGGGCCGCGAGTCAGCGGCGAGCAGCGGCACGTTGGCGATGTTCACGAACGCGCTCCGGTAGCGCGCCAGGCGGGTGGTGTCACCGCGGGCCGCCGCGACGCGAAGGGCCGCGACCCAGCCGGGGTACATGAAGCGGCCGGCGTTCAGCCGCGATTCCTCGAGCATCGTGACCATGAGGTCGCCCAGGACGAAGACCTCGTCCCAGCGCCCGCAGAGCATCGCGGCGTACGTCGCCCAGGCCGCGGAGTGGGCGGTCATGTACACCGGCTCGCTCGCGCGCAGACTGCGCCGGGCGTCGCGATACGTGTCCGTGGCCTCGTCGTGGCGGCCGAGGTAGACCAGGTCCCAGATCGCGACGCTCCACGCATCGATCCGCTCGAGCAGGCTGAGGCGGTCGACCTTGGCGAGCCGCTCGCGTGTGTAGGCCAGGGCCCGCTCCGGATCGCCGAACGCGGTGCGCTCGAGCGAGGCGAGCGCATCCAGGGCCTCGCTCTCCGCCTCGATGTCGCCGCGCTCGGCGTACAGCGTGCGGGACCGCTCGACCTCGCCCGCGAGCTCACGGAGCTCGCCGCGCTCGGACTCCGGAGCGCGCATGACGTGGAAGGCCCGTGCGAACGCGAGCTTCGCCTCGACGAGCGGGTCGGGGCCGCGGTCGAGCAGCCGCCGTGCCTCCGCCGCGAGCGTCGCGAACTCCGCGGGCTCCATGGGCTTGCTGATCGAGCCCGCCCAGCGCGCGGCCACCCCGAGCTGCTTGACGATGAGCCGGGCACCGGTCCGCGGATCGCCGTCGGCCTGCGCGCGCCAGCGCGCGACGGCCTCCGCGTACCCCGTGATGGCCTCGTCTCCGAACTGCATGAGATCGCCGACGAGCTCGTGCTGGCGGAGATGCTCGCTCGGCGGCGAGAGGCGCATCGCCTCGCGCATCTGCTCGGCGGCCTCGCGAAAGGCGCCGACGTTCGCGGCGGCGCGGGCGGCCCGCTCCAGCGCCGCGGCGACCGCGTCCACGGCGAGGCCGTCGGGCACGCGGTTCCCCGGCGACAGCGCGATCGCCTGCCGGTAGTGGTACGCGATGAGCTCGGTGAATTCCTGGCCCGCGCCGCTCTGCTCCTCGAGCCAGTGGGCGAGGCGGATGTGCGCGCGGACGCGCTCGGCGCGCGGGAGCGTCGCATAGGCGACCTCGCGGATGACGATGTGCCGGAACGTGTAGGCACCGCCGCCCTGCGCCACCAGAAGGTCGCGGTCGGCGAGCGCGTCGAAGGCATCGGCGATCGTCGTCTCCGGCAGCTCCGCGAGCAGCGCGCCCACCGCCGCGACGCGCGCGGTCCGGCCCGCGACCGCGGCGTACTCGAGCACCGACCGCTCCGGCGGCGGCAGCGCGTCGATGCGCGAGAGCACCGTGGCGTGCACGGTGTCCGGCAGGGTGATCTCCTCATCGCGCTTCCCGGCGCGATGCAGCTCCTCGTACGCGCGCACCAGCTCGCCGACGAAGAACGGGTTCCCGCCGGCGCGCTCGACGATCGCGTTCGCGATCGGACCAGGGACGCTCTCGGTCATGATCGAGACCAGGCGGAGGGTCTCCTCGCTGGTGAGCGGCTCGAGCCCGATGGACGTGAAGTTGCGCCGGCCACCACCCCAGGTGGGCCGGCGGTCCAGCAGCTCCGGCCGGGCGAGCGCGAACATGACGAGCGGCGCGGTGGTCCGGCTGGTGGTCACGTGCTCCACCAGGTCCAGCAGCGTGTCCGACGCCCAGTGCAGGTCCTCGAACACCACGAGCAGCGGTCCCCGCAGGGCAAGCGCCTCGATGAGCAGGCGCCAGGCGCTGAAGATCTCCTCGCGATCGCGGCGCTCGGAGTCGGGCGTGTCGCCCAGGGTCGTCCCGATGAGGAGCGCCAGGCGGCCGGCCTCCTCGGCGCCGTGGCCGGCGGATACGAAGACGTCGCGCAGCAGCGGTGCGGCGTCCTCGGTGCGGGTGATCCCGAGAAGACCGCGGACGAGCCCGCGGAGGGGGAGGAACGTCACCGCGGCGCCGTAGGGCAGGCACTGGGCGGTCGCGACGATCACCCGCTCGTCGGCAAGGCGCGTGGCGAACTCCTCCACCAGGCGCGACTTGCCCGTGCCCGCGGGGGCGGTGATCGTGACCAGCTGCGGGCGCCGCTCGCCGAACGCCCGCTGCGCGACGAGGTCGAGCTGCGCCAGGTCGTGCTCGCGGCCGAGGAACGGCGCGCGCGCGACCCGGCGCTCGGCGAGGCGCTCGAGGAGGATCGACCCGCCGATCGGCTCGCGCTTGCCCTTCACCGCGATCTGCTGCTCGTCGGCGAAGCGGAAGGTCGAGACGGCGCGGCGGGTGCGCTCGCCCACCAGGATCCCGCCGGGCTCGGCGTGCTGCTGCAGCCGCGCGGCGACGTTCACCGCGTCACCCGTGACGAGGAAATCCCCGGCCGCGCTCTCGCGCGCGGCGACCACCTCGCCGGTGTTCACGCCCATGCGCAGGGCGAGCGCCGCCGTCTGCGGATCCTTCGCGACCGCCTCCCGGAGCGCGAGGGCGGCGGCGAGCGCGCGCTCCGCGTCGTCGCCGTGCGCCTGCGGGATGCCGAACACGGCCATGACCGAATCACCGATGAACTTCTCGAGCGTGCCACCGTGCGCGGCGATGACCTCGCGCGCGATGCCGTAGTAGCGGCCGAGGAGCGCGCGGACGTCCTCCGGGTCGCTCGACTCGCCCATCGCGGTCGAACCGGTGACGTCCGCGAACAGGATCGTGACGACGCGGCGCTCCTCTGGCACTGCGCGATTCTCGCGGCCTGCGGTCCCGTACGCCAGCCCGCCCCTGCCCATACGCTTGAGGTCTATGACCGGGGCCCAGAGCCGCATCCGCAACTTCTGCGTCATCGCGCACGTCGACCATGGCAAGACGACCCTCTCCGACCGGCTCATCGAGCTGACGAAGACCGTCCCCATGCGTCAGATGCGTGATCAGATGCTCGATTCCATGGATCTCGAACGCGAGCACGGCGTCACCATCAAGGCGCGTGCGGTGCGGATGGCCTGGCCCGGCCGCGACGGGGAGATCTACGAGCTCAACCTCATCGACACGCCCGGGCACGTCGACTTCAACTACGAGGTGAGCCGCTCGCTCGCCGCCTGCGAGGGGGCGCTCCTGCTCGTGGACGCGTCGCAGGGCATCGAGGCACAGACGCTCGCGAACGCGTACCTCGCGGTGGAGCAGGGCCTCGAGGTCATCCCGGTCATCAACAAGATCGACCTGCCGGCGATCGACATCGACGTGGTGAAGGAGGATCTGCGCAGCACGCTCGGCTTCAAGGACGAGGAGATGCTCTTCGCGTCGGGCAAGACCGGGCAGGGCGTCGAGGATCTCCTCCACGCCATCGTCGAGCGCGTCCCTCCACCCACGGGCGATCCCGATGCGCCGTTGCGCGCGCTCATCTTCGACTCGCATTACGACACCTACAAGGGCGTGGTGGCGCACGTCCGGGTCGTGGACGGCCTCCTCACCGCGGAGGACCGCATCCTGCCGCTCGCGACGCGGAAATCGAGCGAGCTCCTCGAGCTCGGCGTATTCGCGCCCGAGCCGCGTCCGGTGGAGCGGCTGCTCACCGGCGAGGTGGGCTATGCCGCGACCGGCCTCAAGACCGTCGCCGACCTGCGCGTGGGCGACACGCTGACCCTCGAGGGCCGACCCGCCGCGTCGCCGCTGCCGGGCTACCGGCCGGCGAAGCCGATGGTGTTCGCGGGGTTCTACCCCCAGCGCGCCGAGGATTACCCGGCGCTGCGCGACGCGCTCGAGAAGCTGCGGCTCAACGACGCGTCGCTGGTGTACGAGCCGGAGACGTCCCAGGCGCTCGGCTTCGGGTTCCGCGCCGGCTTCCTGGGACTCTTCCATCTCGAGATCGTCCAGGAGCGCCTCGAGCGCGAGTACGACGTGGACCTCATCGCGACCTCGCCGTCGGTCGAGTACCGCGTCATCACGCAGGCGGGGAACGAGGTCGCGATCGACAATCCCGCGATGCTGCCGGATCCCGGCACCATCACCGAGATCCGCGAGCCGTGGATGCGGACGACCATCATCGTGCCGACGACCTATGTCGGCGCGATCATGGATCTCGCCCAGAACAAGCGCGGCACGCTCACCGACATGTCGTACGTCGACCCGACGCGCGCGATGATGAAGTACGAGATCCCGCTCTCCGAGGTCATCGTCGAGTTCTACGACCAGCTGAAGAGCCGGTCGCAGGGCTACGCCTCGATGGACTACGAGCTTGCGGAGTACCGCGCCGCGGACCTCGTGCGCCTGGACATCCTCGTCTCCGGAACGCTGGTCGACGCGCTGTCGGTCATCGTCCATCGCGCGCGTGCGCCGTATGTCGGCCGCATCCTCGTCTCGAAGCTGCGCGAGCTCATCCCCAAGCAGATGTTCGACGTGCGCATACAGGCGGCCATCGGAGGGAAGGTCATCGCCAGCGAGACCGTGAAGGCGAAGCGCAAGGACGTGCTCGCCAAGTGCTACGGCGGTGACATCACGCGCAAGAAGAAGCTCCTCGAGAAGCAGAAGGAGGGCAAGAAGCGCATGAAGATGGTGGGGTCGGTCGAGATCCCCCAGGAGGCCTTCCTCGCCGTGCTGCGGATCAGGGACGAATGAGAGCGCCCCGGCTCCAGTTCGATCACCCGACGCAGCTCCTGGCGTCCACGTTCCTGCGCGCGGCGGCGGAGGGGGATGCCGCGGCGATGTGGGCGGCGCTCTCGCGTGAGACGCGCGGGCTGCTCGAGGGCCTGTACGCCGCGCAGGTCGGCGTGTCGCTGCGCAACGCGGCCGGGGTGAGCGGCGACGCGACGGACGAGCGCCTGGCGACCGTCCTCGCGCCGCTGCGCGCCTCGCTGCTCGAGGCGCTCGGGGCGGAGCGCATCGGCGGCTACGGCGTCTCGAACGCGCGTCTGGCCGATCGCCACACCGCCTACGTCCTGCTGCTCCCCGACTTCGGCGAGGAGCGGGTCGTCGATGAGAGCGAGTGGAAGCCCTCGCATCTCCTCGCGTTCGTCCACGAGTCGCGCGAGTGGCTGCTCGACCTCGGCGCGACCGCCGCGCTCTCCGCCGACGCGGAGCTGCCCGATCCTCTCGGAGCGATACGGCGATGACAACGGTCGACGCGGCGATCTCGCTGTATGTGCACATCCCGTTCTGTGCGGCACGGTGCCCGTACTGCGACTTCGCGACGGCTCCGGCGACGTCGGCGCTGCGGGCGCGATATCTGGATGCGCTCGCGCGCGAGCTGCGCGAGCAGGGCGCGGCGCTCGGACAGTCCGTGGTGCGCACGCTGTACGTCGGCGGCGGGACGCCCAGCCTGCTCGAGCCCGATGAGGTCGCAGCACTCGGCGAGGCGATGCGCTCCTCGTTCCGCCTCGAGCTCGCCGAGGCCACGGTCGAGGCGAACCCGGCGACGCTCGACCGCGCGCGCCTGGAGGCCTGGGTCGCGCTCGGTGTCACGCGCCTCTCGCTCGGCGCACAGTCGCTCACCTCTGCCGGCCTGCAGGCCCTCGGGCGCACGCATCAGCCCGCGGACGTCGAGCCGGCGGTCCTCGCCGCTCGCTCGGTCGGCCTGGACGTGAGCATCGATCTCATCTTCGGCTGGCCCGGCCAGACCGT
>DASSPF010000148.1:0-3135 GCA_035699805.1 Candidatus Limnocylindria bacterium
TGAACTGGACGATGACCTGCGCCTGGAGCGGCACCTCATTGTCGCCGTCCGACGGGATGATCTGCTGCACGGCGAGCTTGCCGGCGACCGTGAACGATCGCGTCACCGGCTGCGGGACGCCGGCCTCAGGCCGTGCCGGCACGAGAGCGGTGTACGTCGCACCGCGCAGGAGGCCGGGGAAGGCGGGCTGGAAGAGCAGCGTGCGCGGGGTGAGCCACGCATATTCCCCGTCGGCCTTGGGGAAGAGCTGGAGCAGCGCCTCCGGCTGGCGCTCCTGTGGTGCCTTCGCGAAGGTGAGCCTGATCGGCGCAAGGCGCGGGTGGGCGTCGCCCGCCGCGCTGAGGGTGAAGGTATCCGGCTCGCCGCCGCCGAAGGGACGCAGATCGGGGACGACCTGGCTGGACGCGACGATCGCCATGAGGAAGGCGAGCGCGGCGGCGCCGCCGCGGAAGCGTCGTATCTGCTCCATCACCGGACCTCGAAGGGGGCGCTCACGGCCGTGGTCGTGCCGTCGCTCAACAGGCCGACGACGCGCACGACGTGCATGCCGGGGACCAGCACCCAGGTGACGCGCGCGTCCTGCGCGTCCGCCTCGCCCACGGCCACGCCGTCCACCGAGAACCAGATGCGCTTCAATGCCGCCGACGCGGACGCGCGGAGGATCACCTGCTGATCCGGCAGCTCGGGCGAGAGGTGATAGATGCTGCCTGCCGGCGGCGTGACGATACGGAGGAGCACGTCCCTCGCTCCGCTCGTCTCGGCCAGGAGCAGGCCGGCATCGCGCGCCCAGGCCCGAGCCTCGAGCGGCGGATCGACCCGCAGCGCGCCATCCGCACCGCGGACGTAGTACGTCTCGGTCTGGGCGGGCTCGGTGCCCGCGACGAACAGCTCGCGCACCGGGCTCGGGCAGGCTGGACCCGGCCGCAGGCCGGTGGGCGCGCAGACCGTCGCGGTGACGATGCCCGGCGGCCGGATGAACGGCGCCATCGGACGCGACAGCGCGGCCGCGAGCATCGCGTCCTGCCAGAGCGGTGCCGCGCCCACCACGCCCGAGACGTCCCGCATGGGCGAGGCATCGGCGTTGCCGACCCACACCCCGATCGCGAGCGTCGGTGTCGTCCCGATGGTCCAGTTGTCGCGGTAGCCCGTGGTCGTCCCGCTCTTCACCGCCGCCGGGAAGGGCAGGTCGAAGGGCGTGAAGGCACCGAAGCCCGCGATGCGCGCGTCGGGGTCGGAGAGGATGTCGGCGAGCAGGTAGGCGTGCTCGGCGGAGAGCGCGCGCCGCGCGACGGGCGCCCCGCGCTCGTAGAGCACGTGGCCCGCGCCGTCGCGCACGCGGGTGACCGCGTATCCCTCGACCAGCTGGCCGCCGCTGCCGATCGCGGCGTACGCGTTCGTGAGCTCGAGGAGCGACACCTCACCGCCGCCGAGGGAGAGCGACAGCCCGTACCGGTCGGCCTGGGTGAGGCGCCCCAGACCCACGCGGTGGAGCGTCGCGAGCATCGCCTCCAGGCCGACGGCGTCGAGGGTGCGGACCGCCGGGACGTTGAGCGACGACGCGAGCGCCGTGCGCAGTGACACGAGGCCGCGGAACGTGCGGTCGTAGTTGAGCGGCGCGTACGCGGCGTCCTGTGTCTCGAAGGTCGTGGGGACGTCCAGGAGGGCGGTCGCCGCGGTGTAGCCGCGCTCGAACGCCGCCGCGTAGAGGAATGGCTTGAGCGCAGAGCCCGGCTGCCGCGGTGTCGTCGCCATGTCGATCTTGCCGCCGTGCCGCTCGTCGCCATCGGTCGCACCGCCCACGAGCGCGAGGATCCGTCCGGTCCCCGGCTCGATGGCGACGACCGCGGCGTCGGTCACGTTGCGGTCCGTGAGCGTCTCCAGCCGCAGGCGCGCGAGGCGTTCGAGCTCCAGCTGCAGACCAGCGTCGAGGGTCGTCTCGATGACGAGGCCGTCCCGTGCGGCGAGGTCGGGACGCACGCGCGAGAGCTCGCGCCGCGCGAGCGTGACGAAGTGGTGCGCGATCGGCGGCTCGAGCGCCGGACGCACCGTGATCGGCCGCGCGAGCGCGGCGTCGGCGGCGGCGCGGCCGATCCAGCCATCCTCGACCATCCGGTCGATGACGTAGCGCTGGCGCGCGAGCGCGCTCTCCTCGGAGAGGTCGGAGGGCCGCTGCGGCAGGCCGGCGAGGTACGCCGCGTGCGCGAGGTCGAGATTGCGCGCGCTCGTCCCGAAGTACACGCGTGCCGCCGCTTCGACGCCGTACGCGCCGCGGCCGTAGTACACGTCGTTCAGGTAGAGCGTGAGGATGTCCGCCTTGGAGCGATTCGCCTCGAGCTGGAGCGCGATACGTGCCTCGTCGGCCTTGCGCAGCAGCGGGGCTCGCGCGTCGTCCGGGAGGTACAGACGACGCGCGAGCTGCTGCGTGATGGTGGAGGCGCCCGATGGCCGGTCGCGCAGCGTGAGGAGCGCGCGGGTGACGGCGATGGGATCCACGCCGGTGTGCGCGAGGAAGCGCCGGTCCTCCGCGGAGATCGTCGCCTGGAGCATGCGCGGCGCGACCTGGGCGAGCGTGACGGGGATGCGGAACCCGGCGCGCGCGTCGCGCTCGAGGACCGCGCCGCTCGCGTCGAGGACCACCGTGCCGGGGAGCGCGAGCCTCGTCTCCGGTGCGTCGAGCGGCGCGAAGCGGGCGTAGGCCAGCGTGCCGGTGAGGAGGACGGCCAGCGCGATCGCCGCCGTGGCGCACGCCGGCCGCACGGCGCCACGGTGAAGGGCCCCGATCATGGCGGATATCGTGGTCATCGGATCGGCCCTTGCCATCCGACTTGCCGGGGCGCTAAGTACTACGAGGTGGCTCAGCCTTCGCGAGCGCTCGGTCGCTCCCCGGCGGCCGCGCCGGCCCGGCCCATGGCACCATCGGACCATCAGCCGGGGAGGTGCGACATGGCGGCGACACGACAGGCCACAGTGGTGTGGAACGGCGATCTGACCAAGGGAAGTGGCGCCGTGAGCGCCGTCTCGAGCGGGAAGTTCAGCGAGCTTCCGGTCTCGTGGGTGGCGCGCACCGAGGCGCCCGGCGGCAAGACGAGCCCGGAGGAGCTGCTCGCGGCAGCGCATGCCAGCTGCTTCGCGATG
>DASSPF010000149.1:0-7529 GCA_035699805.1 Candidatus Limnocylindria bacterium
CGAGTCGCTCATCCGCTTCACGGTGAAGGACCTGTTCGTCATCGGCCTGGCCATCCCGCTCATGCTCGCGCTCGCCTGGGTCATCAGGAACACGACCATGGGCAAGGCGATGCGCGCGGTGGCGCAGGACCGTGAGATGGCCATCCAGATGGGGATCGACGTGGACCGGATCATCTCCTTCACGTTCCTCCTCGGTGGCATGCTCGCGGGCGCCGCGGCCCTCATGTACGGCCTGTACAACAACAACACCAACTTCGTCCTCGGGTTCACCGCTGGGCTCAAGGCGTTCACCGCCGCGGTCCTCGGAGGGATCGGGAACGTCACCGGCGCAGCGCTGGGCGGCTTCGTCCTGGGCCTGCTGGGGTCGCTCACGGTGACGTATATCGGTGCGGGCTGGGAGAACGTGGGCGTCTTCGGCGTCCTCGTGCTGGTCCTGGTGTTCCGGCCCATGGGGCTGCTCGGCGAAGAGACGCCGGAGGGCAAGTGAGCATCCGCGAGATCGGCCCGGCCCAGATGCTGCGCGACGGCCGGGAGCGGCGCTACATGATCATGGCCCTCGGCCTGGCGGTCGCGCTGGCGCTGCCCTACATCGATCGCCTCTTCGGGTTCAACCTCGGCCTGAAGCTCATCCCCATCGGCATCTTCATCATCCTCGCGCTCGGGCTGAACGTGGTCGTCGGGTTCGCGGGGCTGCTCGACCTCGGGTACGCGGCGTTCTTCGCCATCGGCGCGTACACCGCGGCATTCCTCACCTCGCCTTCGAGTGCGCTCCTGCAGGCGCTCGGGGCCCCGCCCATGGACTTCTGGCTGGCGATGGTGATCAGCACGCTCGTCGCCGCGTGCTTCGGCGTCATCCTCGGCGCCCCCACGCTTCGTCTGCGCGGCGACTACCTCGCCATCGTGACCCTCGGCTTCGGCGAGATCGTGCCCCTGGTCATCCGCAACACGCCGCAGTGGACGCGCGGCGTGCAGGGCATGAATCCCATCGGTACGCCGTCGCTGCCCGGCTACAAGTTCGGCTTCGACTTCGAGGCCTGGTACTACCTCATCGTCGCCGTCATCCTCCTGTCCATCGTCCTCACCGCGCGCCTGCGCGACTCACGGATCGGCCGTGCGTGGGCCGCCATCCGCGAGGACGAGGTGGCCGCGGCTTCGATGGGCGTGAACCCGGTCTCCACCAAGCTGTTCGCGTTCGCCATGGGCGCGAGCTTCTCGGGCTTCGCGGGGTCGATCTGGGCGGCCTACCTGCAGTTCATCGACCCCGGACAGTTCGACTTCTCGATATCGATCTTCGTGCTGGTCATGATCATCCTCGGCGGCATGGGGAACATCTCCGGCGTGATCCTTGGCGGACTGATCCTCGGGAGCTTCGACCGCATCCTGTCCGACCTCATCTCGGAGTTCCTGAAGGGCATCGGAAATCTGACGAGCATCGACCTGCTCCGCCAGGCCGACCTCAGCCGCGCACGCTCGCTCATCCTCGGTCTGGCGCTGGTGATCCTCATGCTGGTCCGGCCCGAGGGCCTGTTCCCCAGCGCACGCCGTCGCGCGGAGCTGCACGCCGCCGAGGAGAGCGACGTAGAGGCCGCGCAGCAGCGCGCCGAGCTCTACGAGACGCAGCGATGACCGGTCCCGGCGACGCAATCCTGGTGGCGACCGCGGTGACGAAGCGCTTCGGCGGGCTCGTCGCGGTGGACGCCATCGACTTCGCGATCCCGCGACGGGGCATCGTCAGCCTCATCGGACCGAACGGCGCGGGGAAGACGACGTTCTTCAACGTCATCGCCGGCCTGTACCGCCCCACGTCCGGGACGATCACGTTCGAGGGCCGCTCGGTCTCCAGCGTGCCGCCGCACCGGATCACCCGATTGGGCATCGCGCGCACCTTCCAGAACATCCGGCTGTTCCAGAACATGACGGCCGTGGAGAACGTCCTCGTCGGGCGCCACAGCCGCATGGTGTCGACGCCGTTCGAGGCCATTTTGCACACGCCACGCGAGCGGCACGAGGAGCGTGCCGCGCGTGCCAAGGTGGACGAGCTGCTCGCGTTCGTGGGACTCGACGCGCACGGCAGCGAGCTCGCGAAGAACCTCGCGTATGGGGACCAGCGGCGGCTCGAGGTTGCGCGAGCGCTCGCAACGGAGCCGAAGCTCCTCCTGCTCGACGAGCCGACCGCGGGCATGAACCCCCAGGAGACCAGTGCCATGACCGCGTTCATCCGGCGGCTGCGTGACGAGCTCGGCGTGACGATCCTGCTCATCGAGCACGACATGAAGGTGGTCATGGGGATCTCCGAGCGCGTGACCGTGCTCGATCACGGCCAGAAGATCGCGGAAGGGACGCCAGAGGTGGTGCAGCGGGACCCACGGGTCATCGAGGCCTACCTCGGACAGGCGAAGACGGCGTAATGGCACTGCTCGAGATCGACAAGATCGACGCGTTCTACGGCAACATCCAGGCGCTGCGCGGTGTCTCGCTCACCGTCGAGCAGGGCGAGATCGTGACGCTCATCGGCAGCAACGGCGCGGGCAAGACCACCACCCTGCGCACCATCGCCGGCATGCTGCGACCCCGCGCCGGCCATATCCGCTTCGACGGCACGGATCTGGCCACCGTGCCCGCACACCGCATCGTCTATCACGGGATCGCGCACGCGCCGGAGGGCCGGCGCATCTTCCCACGCATGACCGTGAAGGAGAACCTGGAGCTCGGAGCGTACTCGCGCGGGAAGGGCGACCTCACCGCGGACTACGAGCACGTCTTCACGCTCTTCCCACGCCTGAAGGAGCGCATCACCCAGAAGGCCGGCACGCTGTCGGGCGGCGAGCAGCAGATGCTCGCCATCGGCCGGGCGCTCATGACCAAGCCGCGGCTGCTCATGCTCGACGAGCCGTCGCTCGGCCTCGCGCCGATGCTCGTGGAGGTGATCTTCCAGATCATCCGTGAGATCAACGCCACCGGCGTACCGATCCTCCTCGTCGAGCAGAACGCCCACAAGGCGCTGGAGACGGCCCATCGCGGCTACGTGCTCGAGACCGGGCGGATCGTGAAGCACGGGACCGGCCGAGAGCTGCTCGATTCGCCGGATGTCCAAAAGGCCTACCTCGGCATCTAGACCGAGGGCAGGTCTTCCTCACCGCGCATGAACGGCGTGGTCGCGATGACCGCGCCGATGAGGACCGCCACCAGGCCCCATGCGGCGGCGAAGCCCCACACCTGCACCGCGTAGCCCATCGCAGGCGTGACGGTGAGGATGACGACGTTCCCCAGGATCACCGGCATCCCCTGGCCCGCGCCCGGCGCGTCGCGGAGGGAGGCCGCTGCGGTGTTGAACACGGACGCGTACGGGAGGCCGCCGCCCGTGCCCAGCAGCACCGCGCCGGCGAGCGCGATCGCGAGCGGCCGGTCGGGCAGGGCGAGCAGGACGACGCCGACCACGATGAGCGTGTTGCCGAGCGCCATGGTCTGGCGCGTGCGCAGCAGGTGGCGCGCGACGAGCCAGCCACCGAACGGACGGGTCACCGTGGTGACGAACAGGAGCAGCGATCCGAGCGCCCCGGCGGCCGCGAGGGGCAGGTCGAACTCGCGGAGCAGGTACAGACTGATCCAGGCCCCTGCGGCGGTCGCGACCGCGAAGCCGGAGTGCTGGACGCCGGCCCACCAGCAGTTCGGGCAGCGGAAGGCGTCGCGGATCGATCCGCGACGCGGCACCGGCGGCACCGGCGTCGCGAGGAGCCAGAGACCCAGGCAGGCAGCGATGAGCACGGCCTCGATCCAGAACGCGCCACGCCAGTCCCCGGTCGCGGCGGCGAACCGCGGCATGAGCGCGAGCGCGAACGCGCCTCCCAGCGGATAGCCGCCGCCGTAGAAGCCGAGGGCCATGTGGCTGCGGCGCGCGCCGTACAGACCGGCGATGTAGCGCGCCCCGGCCACGAAGGTGAGCGAGGACGCGATCCCCGCAAGACCCTTCCCGACGAGCGCGACGCCGAACGTGGGGGCTCCCGCGATCACAACGACCGCGAGGACGCCAACGGCCAGACCCGCGGCGATCACCGGCTTCGGTCCGTAGCGGTCGGGAAGACCGGTGGTCGCGAGCGTGCCGGCCACGTACAGCGCTCCCGACGCCACCGCGAAGACGCCCGCCTGGGTCTCGGCGATGCCGAGCGCGGGGGCCAGGAGCGGGATGAGCGGCGCGAAGTCCGCGAAGAGGAAGCCCACGGACACGGTGGAGAGCGTGACGAGGAACACGCCGCGCGCACGCTCCGCCATGGTGGTCTCGTGAGCGGTCAGCTGGCGGTCACCACCGCGACACAGTACGACCGCTGGCCTCTCTAGACTCGCGGTCGTGGCGACATCGCTCCAGCTCACCCTGCCGGCGGACGTCGAGAAGGTGGTCGATCGCCTCCTCGACGCCGGGCACGACGCCTACGTCGTGGGCGGCTCGGTGCGCGACGCCCTCCGTGGCGTCGACCCGCACGACTGGGATGTCACCACCGAGGCGACCCCGGACCAGATCCAGAAGGTCTTCCGGAGCTCGCTCTACAACAACCGCTTCGGCACGGTGGTCGTGCGCATGGGTGGACACGAGATCGAGGTGACGACCTACCGCGTCGAGACCGAGTACAGCGACCACCGCCGTCCCGATGCCGTCGCGTTCACGACCTCGCTCCACGAGGACCTCGCCCGGCGCGACTTCACGATGAACGCGATGGCCTGGCGCCCTCCGCGCGGCGGCGCGCCGGGAGAGCTGGTGGACCCGTTCGGCGGGCGCGGCGACCTCGACGCGCGCCTGCTGCGAGCGGTCGGTGAGCCGGACGAGCGGTTCCGCGAGGACGCGCTGCGCATGCTCCGTGCGGTCCGGTTCGCGACCCTCCTGGACCTGCGTATCGAGCCGCGCACCGCCGACGCGATCCGCCGGAACGCCCCGCTCACCGCGGCGCTCTCGGGCGAGCGGATCCAACAGGAGCTGGTGAAGATGCTCGGCGCGGCCCGACCCTCGATCGCGCTGCAGATGCTCTCGGATACCGGCGTCCTGGCGGCGATCTGCCCAGAGCTCGAGGACTGCAAGCACACGCCACAGGAGAAGGCCGCGGCGGAGAACGTGTTCGAACACTCGCTCGCCACGGTCGACGCGACGCCGCAGGACGACCTGGTGCTCCGCCTTGCCGGGCTCCTGCACGACATCGGCAAGCCCGAGACGTTCGCCGACGGTCACTTCCACCAGCACGAGTTCGTCGGCGAGGCCAAGGCACGGACGATCCTGCGCCGCTGGCGGTTCGACAAGGAGACCATCGCCGAGGTGTCGCATCTCATCCGCCACCACATGTTCTGGTACCAGACCGATTGGACCGGCTCCGCGGTCCGCCGCTTCATCCGCAAGGTCGGGCTCGAGAACATCCCGGCGCTCTTCGCGCTCCGGCGCGCCGACAACATCGGTAGCGGGGCGCGGTCACCGCGGATGTACGCGCTCGACGCGCTCTGGCAACGCGTCCAGGAGGAGATCCACGCGGCGAACGCGTTCTCGCTGCGCGACCTCAAGATCGACGGGAACGACCTGAAGAACGAGCTCGGGATGGCGCCGGGCCCGGCGATGGGCCGGGTGCTGAACGCGCTCTTCGAGCGCGTCCTGGACGACCCGGCCCTCAACACACGCGAGCGGCTGCTCGAGCTCGCCCGCGAGGAGCACGCGAGGGCCGAGCCAACGCCCGGCCCCTAGCGCGTCCCCCGGCGCTAGCTGCGCTCGTGCGACGCGCTGGTCAGGTAGTCAGCGCCCGTGGCCGGTGAGGCGTACGTCGAGCCGTTGGTCCCCGACTCTTCACGCGACTTCCGGACCTTCTCGACCTGCGCGCTGAGCTTCTGGCGTGCCTGCTCGCCGTTGTACGGGGTCGCGAGGAACGCGACGACCACGCCCACCAGCGCGCCGAACACGAGACCGAGACCGAAGTAGAGGAATCCGGGTGTCGGATCGCTCCGGCCGATGTTCGGGACGCGCGCATCACCGATCGCGTCGCCCGCACGCTTGGTCGCTTCGTCGAAGAAGTCCCTCAGGTCCTTGGTACTGATCATGTCTGCCTCCCGCGCATTTCCCCCGCGCGCAGCGCGAGCGTGCCCCACTACGGAGCAGGAGCGGTGCCACCCTGCGGACGAGAAAGCGCTGCCTCGATGAATGGGTCGATGTCTCCATCGAGCACACGCGTCGGGTCCCCCACCTCGACGCCGGTGCGGTGGTCCTTCACCACGGTGTATGGGTGCAGGACGTAGGAGCGGATCTGGCTGCCCCAGTCCGCCGACCGCATCTCCCCGCGCTCCTTCGCCTGCTCCGCCTCCTGCTCGCGGACACGCTCCTCGAGCAGCCGGGCCTTCAGGATGCGCATCGCCGTCTCACGGTTCTGCAGCTGCGAGCGCTCGTTCTGGCACGACACCACGATCCCGCTCGGCAGGTGAGTGATGCGGATCGCCGTCTCGGTCTTGTTCACGTTCTGCCCGCCCGCACCCGTCGCGCGATAGGTATCGATGCGCAGGTCGTCCGGGCGGATCTCGACCTCGGAGTCGCTCTCGATCTGTGGCGTGGGGTCGGCGAGCGCGAACGACGTCTGGCGGCGCTTCTGCGCATCGAACGGCGAGATCCGAACGAGCCGGTGCGTGCCACGCTCGGTCTTGAGATATCCATAGGCGTAGGGACCCTCGATGGTGAGGGTGGCGCTGCGGATACCGGCCTCGTCGCCCGGGGTGCTCTCGACGATCTCGGCCTTGTACCCGTGTCGTTCGGCCCAGCGCAGGTACATGCGGACGAGCATCTCCGCCCAGTCGGCGGCGTCCGTCCCGCCGACGCCGGCGCTGATCGCGAGCACCGCGTCGCGCTCGTCGTACGGCCCGGAGAGCTGCGCCTCCAGCGTGGCCTTGTCGACCTCGGCGGCGAGCTGCTCGAAGTCGCGCTCCAGATCGGCGGCCATCGCCGGGTCGTCCGCGAGCGCGCTCAGCTCAACGAGGTCGCTCACCCGCCGCCGGAAGGACTCCCAGCGCTCGACGCGCGAGCGCACGAGGCCGAGCCGCTTGAGGAGCTGTTGCGCGCGCTGCCGGTCCTCCCAGAGATCAGGCCGCCCGGAGTCGGCCTCTAGCCGCTCGAGCTCGCCACGCAGGCCGGGGAGGTCAAAGGAACACCGCCATGCGGTCGATGCGCTCTCGCAGGGCGGCGAGCGCTGCCGGGTCGATGCTCACCGTGCTAGCGCTTGCGTGGTCGCTCGAACGTGGTCATGACCGGCTGCGCCACGGGCGCGAGCTTGCCGGCCGCGAAGCTGACGAACGTCACGCAGGGGCAGTACGTGTTCCGCGGGCAGCGCGGGCAGTCGCCGTCGCAGTCCAGCGTCGCGCCGTACGAGCACTTGAGACAGTTGTCCTCACAGACGATCCATTCCTTCATGCGGAGATGTCGTCCTCTCTAGACCCCGGAGCGGGTCAATGCGGTCGGCCTCAGGTCCGCCTCGTCGCTTGCGCTCCCCACCGGACCTGTGCCGCTTTCCGTACGCAGA
>DASSPF010000150.1:0-2849 GCA_035699805.1 Candidatus Limnocylindria bacterium
CCGAGGTCGCCGGTGCACGTGACCACCTCGAGCCCGTACGTCTCGCGCAGCCACGCGACCGCGACGGACGTGTCCAGGCCCCCGCTGTACGCGAGCACGCAGGTCTCGCCCTCGAGTGACGCTGCGCTCGTCCCCTTCATCACCGCTCCTTCCGTCCGATGCCGTACGCCGTGAGACGCGTGAGCAGCGCCCGCGCGTGCCGGTCCGTCGACGTCGCGACGAACACTGTGTCGTCCCCGGCCACCGTCCCCACGATCTCCGCGAGCTCCGATGTGTCCAGCGCGATCGCCAGCGCGTTCGCGGTGCCCGGTGGGGAGCGCAGCACCACGAGGTTGCCGGCGAGCCGGCCCTCCACCGGATAGTCCTCGCAGAACCGGCGCAGCCGCTCGGTGCCGCCGCCGCTGGCGACGGCGGCCGGCGCCGCATACGCGTGGGTGCCGTCGCGGACGACCTTCACCAGGCCGAGCTCCACGATGTCCCGCGAGACCGTCGCCTGCGTCGCGGGGAACCCCGCGCCCTTCAGCGCGCGCACCAGGTCGTGCTGCGTCGCGAGCCGCTGCTGCGCGACGAGCCGCAGGAGCGCCTGCTGCCGGTGGTGCTTGCGGGCGAGCTCTCTCATGCCGCCTCGAACACCGTGCCGACGCGCTCCCCTGCGAGGAGCCGCTCGACCGCGTCCGCGTTGCGCGCGTCGACGATCGCCGCGCGGCAGCCGGCGTTCGACGCGACCAGGCACGCTTCGACCTTGGGCAGCATGCCGCCCTCGATCGTGCCGTCGTCCACGAGCGCCTTGGCCGTCTCGCGGTCGAGCGCGCCGAGGACCTTCCCGTCCTTCGCGCGCACGCCGGGAACGTCGGTGATGAACACGAGGAGGCGCGCGCCGAGGCTCGCGGCGATCGCTCCCGCGGCGCTATCGGCGTTCACGTTCAGCACATCCGGCGCGCCGCTCTCCGGGGCCGGCTCTTCCAGCGCGGCAGGCGCGATGACCGGCACGCGACCGGACTCGATGAGCTCCTCGAGGAGCGCGCTGTCCACGCGGCGAATGTTCCCGACGAAGCCGAGCTCGGAGTCCTCGCGCTGCGCTCGCAGCATGCCGCCGTCGACGCCGGTGAGGCCCACCGCCGGGACCGCGCGCGCGCCGAGGGCGACGACGATCCGCGAGTTCGCGAGCCCGCCGAGGACGGCGAGCGCGAGGTCACGGGTAGGCTCGTCGCTCACCCGCAGGCCGCGCACGAAGCGCGTCTCGAGCCCGAGGCGGGTCGCCCACTCGCCCACGAGCGGCCCGCCGCCGTGGACCACCGCGAGGCTGTGGCCAGAGTCATGGAGGGCGGCGATCGTGTCGAGCGCCGCGGCATCCTCGCCCGCGACCGAGCCGCCGATCTTCACCACGATGACGTCGCTCTCGCTCACGTCGTGTACTCCGCGTTGATCCGCACGTACTCCGCGGAGAGGTCGGTGCCCCACGCGACCGCGCGGCCCTGGCCGAGGCCGAGCTGCACCTCGATCGCGATCTTCGGCTCGGCGAAGATGCGCCGCACCGCGGCGTCGTCGAACGCGACGGGTGCCCCGTCACGGAAGACATCCACGTCGCCGATGCGGATGCTCGCGCGCCGATCGTCCACCCGCGCACCGGACCGCCCTGCGGCGGCGAGGATGCGGCCCCAGTTCGGATCGGCGCCGTGGATCGCGGTCTTCACCAGGTTGGAGGTGGTGATGGTGCGCGCCGCGCGCCTGGCATCCTCGTCGCTCGCCGCGCCGCTCACGTGCACGGCGAACACCTTGGTCACGCCCTCGCCGTCGCTCACGATCTCCTGCGCGAGACGCTCGCAGAGGTCGGTGATGAGCACCTCCGCCGCGGCGATGGTCGCGCTCGTCGCCGGCACGCCCGACGCGCCGTTCGCGAGGACGAGCAGCGTGTCGTTCGTGCTCGTGTCGCCGTCCACGCTGATGGCGTTGAACGACCGAACGGCCGCGCGCTTCACCATCGGTCGGAGCTCGGTGAGCGGGATGGCCGCATCGGTGACGACGAAGGTCAGGAGCGTCGCCATGTTCGGGTGGATCATGCCCGCGCCCTTGGCCACGCCCAGCGCGCGGATGGTGCCGCCGGCGGCGGATGCCGACGACGCGACCAGCTTGGGCCGCGTGTCGGTGGTCATGATCGCGCGGCTGAAGTCGTCGAACCCCGTCTCGCGCGGCTCGATCGCCCGCACCGCGCTCGCGATGCGCTCGATCGGCAGCTGCCACCCGATCACGCCGGTGCTCGCCACCCCGATCTCGTACGGCGAGCAGCCCACCGCCTCGGCGGCGACACGCGCCATGGCCACCGCGTTGCGCTCCCCCTCCTCGCCGGTGCATGCGTTGGCGATGCCCGAGTTCGCCACGATGGCGCGGAGCGTCCCGCTCGCGAGGTGCTTGCGCGTCACGACGCAGGGGGCCGCGACGACCTGATTCGTGGTGAACACTCCCGCGGCGGTGCACGGCCGGTCGGACACGATGAGGCCGACGTCGAGCCGCGTGGCGACACCCGCTTTCACGCCCGCCATCGCCGCGCCGGCGCGGAAGCCGACGGGGACGGTCACCCCGCTCACGGCCAGAGCGGGAGCGACTCGAGACCGGTCGTCTCGGGCAGTCCGCGCATCACGTTCAGGTTCTGCACCGCCGATCCCGCCGCGCCCTTCACCAGGTTGTCGATCGCACCGAACACCACGAGTCGGCCGGTGCGCTCGTCCACCACCGGGTGCACCAGGCACCAGTTCGAGCCGAGCACGGCCTTCGTCGCGGGATAGCTCGCGGTCACGCGCACGAAGGGCTCCTCGGCGTAGGCCGACCGGTACGCCTCGGCGACCTGCGCC
>DASSPF010000151.1:0-11342 GCA_035699805.1 Candidatus Limnocylindria bacterium
TCGTGTCGCGGTGGCGGCGTATTTCCCGGTGGGTCTGGCCGACCGGCTCCGCGCGCTGGGCGTGGATCTCGTCATCGCGAGCGAGGTCTCCACGCGGCGCCGTGCCAAGCGGCCGGACGAGATCGCCGCGCTCGAGCAGACCCAGCGTGCCACCGAGGATGCGTGGGCGAAGGGCGTCGAGGCGATCCAGCGCGCGGGCGTGCGGAGCGATGGGACGCTCGAGCTCGATGGCGAGATCTTCACCGCCGAGCGTCTGCGGGGCATCGTCGAGGGCCGTCTGCTCGAGCTCGGCTGCACCTCGGAAGGCGCGATCCTCGCGCCCGGACCGCAGGCGGCCGACCCGCACATGATCGGCAGCGGCCCGCTCCACGCCGGCGAGCCGATCGTCATGGACATCTTCCCCCAGCACAAGACCACGCGGTACTTCGCGGACATGACCCGCACCGTGTCGAAGGGCCGGCCGTCGGACGAGATCGTGAAGATGTACGAGGTCGTGCAGCGCGCGCAGGATGCGGGCATCAAGGCGCTCCGTCCCGGCGTCACCGGGCGTGAGGTACACGAGCTGGTGGAGGACATCATCTTCGACGCCGGCTACGACACGCTCCGCCCCGGGCAGCAGCGCTCCCCACAGAACGGCGGTCTGCCGCGCGGTTTCATCCACGGCACGGGGCACGGGGTCGGCCTGGAGATACACGAGGCGCCGAGCGTTGGGCGCAGCGGCAAGGCGCTCATGGTCGGCGACGTCGTCACCGTGGAGCCCGGTGTGTACGACCCCGAGATCGGCGGCGTCCGGCTCGAGGACATGCTCGTCATCACCGAGACGGGATCGCGCAACCTCACGCGCGCCCCGCGCCAGCTCATCGTGTGACCGAGGTGGCGGGGGCGTAGCCCCCGCGGAGACCAGGACATCGAAGCGCTCCTGTACGGGATCGGTGCGGCCGTCGCGTTCGGCTTCGGCGACTACGCCGCGGCCATGGCCACACGCCGCGCCGGCTTCGCCTGGACCGCGCTCGCCATGCAGGTCATCGGCAACGGCGTGCTCGTGGTGCTCCTGCTCGCCCTCGGCCGGTGGCCGGCGTTCCTATGGTCGCAGGTCCCCTGGGCGTTCGCGCTCGCGCTCATCGGGACGGTCTCGCTCGTGCTCCTGTACCGGGCGTTCGCGCTCGGACCCATCGCCGTCGTCAGCCCGGTGGTCGCGAGCTACGCCGCGCTCACGGTCATCGGCATCGTCGTCTTCCTCGGCGAGCGGCTCACCGCCGGCGAGTCCGTCGCGATCGCGGTGACGTTCGTGGGCGTGGCCATCGCGTCGACCGACTTCCGCGAGCTGCGCGAGACGCTGGGCCGGCCGAGCGAGGGCGTGCGGCTGGGGATCCTCGCGACGCTCGGCTTCGCGGTGTGGGGCGTGGTGCTCACGGCGGCGACACGATCGAACGAGACCTTCGCGCTCGTGGTCATCTGGCGCTGCTGGGGTATCGCGCTCATGACGCTCTTCGTCCTGTGGAAGCGCGCGCCGATGACCGCGATCCTCGTGCCGTCCACCCTCGCGATCGTCGCGCTCGTCGGCGTGCTCGACACCGCCGCGAACGTGCTGCTCATGCTCGGTATCGAGTCGGGCTACGCGTCCTATGTGATGACCGGAAGCGGGGCGTATCCGCTCATTCCGGCGGTGCTGGCGATCCTCGTGCTCCGCGAGCGTCTTGCGCCGAATCAGTACGCGGGTGTGGCCATCCTCATCGCCGGCCTGGTGGCACTCGGCCTCCAGAGCTGACGGCTCGCTCTGCGCGCTAGAGGCGCGTGCGCAGGTAGTCGATCGCAGCCTGGATAGCCTCGTCGACATCGGGGGTCTTCGCGTCGTCCTCCACCACGCGGTCGGGCACGACGCCCTTGCCGGGCCCGTTGAGGTCCTCGCCCGTCTTGGCATCCTGCATCTTCGTCAGGGTGACCAGGAGCAGACCACCATCGGGTAGGTCGCGCGGCTGCCCGCTGCCCACGCAGCCGGCGGTCTGGGTGCCCATGACCGTCCCCGCGCCGTTGGCGCGGACCCCGGCGGCGATGATCTCCGAGCCCGAGGCCGAGTTCTTGTTCACCAGCACCACCAGGGGCAGCGACGTTCCGAGGTAGCGCGAGGGGTTGACCGAGATGGCGTTGCGCTGGCCGTCGCGTCCGATCTGGTACACCAGCGCGCCGCTCTTCACGAACAGGCTCCCCACATCGACGGCCACGGTGAGCTCGCCACCTGGATCGTCGCGCAGATCGAGGATGACCCCCTTGGCCGAGCCCATCCCCCGCATCGCGCGCGCCGCCTCGTCGGCGACGCTCGAGATGAGCTGCCGCACCCGCACGTATGCGATGTCGTTCCCCTGCATCGCCGACTCGACCAGCGGCGTCGAGAAGCGCGCCCGCCCGAGCGTGAGCTCGACCTGTGCGCCCTGGCGGTCGAACACGATCGTGACCGACGAGCCCTCCGGCCCGCGTACGCGGTCGGCGACCTCGCTCACGGTCAGCTTCGTCACATCCTCGCCGTTCACCTTGATGAACTTGTCGCCCTTGCGCACGCCGCCGCGCTCGGCCGGCGTGCCGGCGATGACCTGGATGACCTCGATGGGCGAGTCCTGATCGGGCTTGTTGATGACCACGCCGATGCCGGTGACGGGTGCCGGCGGGCGGTTGAAGGTCTTCGCGCGGTCGGGATCGAGGTAATAGGTATGGCACTCGTTCATCGTGCGCGCCATGCCATCCACCGCGGCGCGCTCGAGGAGCTCCTTCTTGGCCGCGGGATATTTCGTCACCACGGCATCGAGCGAGCTCGCGAGCTTGGCGAAGTCGGACCACTGGCTGCCGGTGAGATCGGGTCGCGTGACGACCGGATCGGGGTCGATGTTCTGCGACTTCAGGTAGGCGGTCACGCCGTCGATCGCGCCGGGGATGAGGGTGGTGGACGTCGGGCGGTCGACATGCTTCTCGATGAGCAGCTGGTAGGCGGCTTCGACCGTCTTGTAGTCGGTCTGCGACGGCAGCAGCTCGCGCCGGACCTCCGGCGGGAGGATCGAGCACGACGCCGCAAGGATGACAAAGGCCAGGAAGAGCGTCAGCCGGCGGGGGAACATCGTGCTGCCCAGTCTATTGGCCGGACCCGGCCGAAGTTTCGCCGCGCGCGGTGCCTCTTACGCGACCTCGACGGTGAGGAGCTTGCGCAGCCGACCGAGCGCGCGGAACTGGAGAGCGCGGATCGCGCCCTCGTTCTTCCCGAGGACCTTGGCGACCTGGCGGCTCGACATGTTCTCGACGAAGCGGAGCAGCAGGACCTCCTGCTGCTCGGTGGTGAGGTGCTTCACCGCGCCGCGCAGCGCGTCGACCTGCTCGCCGCGCACCGCGCGGTCGTGTGCGGTCGGGCCGTCCTCGGCGAGGCTGTACGCGTTGTCGAGATCCACCGTGGGGCGCTGGCGTCGCCGACGATCCGTCACCGCGTTGCGCGCGATCGTGTAGAGCCATGCCAGGAACGACTTGCCCTGCCACTTGTAGCGGTGGATGTTCGCGAACGCGCGGGTGAACACCTCGGACGTGAGATCCTCGGCATCCGCGGGCTCGCGCACGCGGTACAGGATGTAGCGATAGACGGCGTCACAGTGCGCGTCGTACAGCTCGGCGAATGCCGAGCGGTCGCCCCCGCGGGCACGCTCGATGACGTCGGGGACCGGCGTCATGTGCTCGAGTGGACGCGCTTCGACTTGGACGCTGATGAGTGTCACGACGTGAGTGCTCCCTATCCCTACCTCGTGGTGACGTGACCATATCGGCGTCGTTCGGTCACGCCAACCCTCTCGCGGTACCAAAACCGTCACATGTCACCCGTCATCGCGTGCGAAGCGTACGAAGCGATGGCGGGTACTAGTACGAGTGGTCGTCGTGTTGCGGCGAGCGAGCGTGCCGTTGCCTGGAACGCGCACGACACACCGTTGTGCGCGGCAGGTTGTGGACGGGTCTCAGCAGTACTTCTTCTTGGCCCACGCCGACCAGCCGTCGTAGAAGGCGTCCGACGTCACGCCGAGCACCTTCGGGAAGACGACCTTCGGGTTGGCGTTGTCCTTGAACGCGAGCAGCAGCCGGCGATAGGCGTCCGCGCCGCCGTATGTCGCGTACAGGTACTCGATCATCGTGTTCGCGTAGGCGTAGTACTGGACGCCCAGCTCCGGCGGGTTGTTCGGGTCCGCGGCCGCACCATCCTCGAGCTGCTTCAGCGTGGGCCACGTGGCGCGACAGGGCAGCCCGCGCGCCAGCCCCGACACGTGGTCGGGCCACCCCTCCACCAGCCACCAGGGCAGCCGAGCGGTGATGCCCGTGCTGAACTGGTCCTGCGCCCAGTGCAGCCACTCGTGGGTGAGGATCTCGGTCGTGGTCGGCGACGCCTCGCCGCTCGCGGCGAACCAGTAGCGGAGCATCCGGATGTAGGGATCGTTCGGCGTGTTGGGGAGGTGATAGCCGGCGGTCGTGCAGCCGGTGATCCCCGAGACGCTGCGTGTGGGATAGAAGCGGACCGCGAGCGGCTCGCGACGCTCCTCGCTCAGGAGATTCTTGAGCGTGACGCCCTTCGCGGCGAGCGCGGATCTCCCGAGGGCCTCGATGACGTCCTGGTCCACGCCCCAGTAGTCGATCTGAATGTCCTCCACCGTCGTCTTCTTCTCGCCACCGAGCTCGCTCTCCTTCGGCTCGGCCTGGAGCCATTTCCCATCGGCGCCCTTCTTGAAGAAGAGACGGCGCTGACCGTTGGATCCTTCCTGCACCCACGCGCGCACGTAGCTGAGGTATGCGTCGATCTTCCCGACCTGCGGCACCGCACCCAGTCCCTGCCGGCCGGCGACGTCGAACGTCTCGGTGGCGCAGCGCTTGAGCGCCAGGCTGCCGGGGTCGATGGTCGCGATATAGGCCTCGAGCTGCCGCTGCGCGACGGCATCGCGCTGGCGCTGAAGGAGCGCCTGGATCTCGCCGCGCGTCTGCTCGTTGATCTCCGGCCCGACCGCGACGCCGCTCGCGGGCGCGCTGGAAGACGCGGGCGGTGTCGTGGGCGCCGTGCACCCCACGGCGACGGCGATCGCGAGCAGCGGGACGAGCCACTTCCTCATACGGTCAGGATAGGGGAGCGCCCGCCAGAGCTTGTGACCACGACGGCCGCTCACCATCTCTTGCCCGAGGTCGCGGGTCGCGAGGACGTCCTACCTGACCGGTAGCTCCACCACGAACGTTGCGCCGCCACCGGGCGTCTCTTCCACTGCGATGCGGCCTCGGTTCACCGCCAGGACGGCGCTCGCGATCGCGAGGCCCAGGCCGGCGCCCGAACTCGACGCTCCCGCGCCGCGGTGGAAGCGCTCGAACACGCGTGCGCGTTCCTCGGCCGGGATGCCGGGTCCGTGATCGGCGACGGTGATCCGAGCTGTCCCATGACGAACCGTGGCGCCGATCTCGATGGCGCTCCCGCGAGGGGCGAATCGCAGGGCGTTGTCCAGGAGGTTGTCGAAGACACGCTCAAGGCCACTGTCGCGGTCGGAGACCACGATCGCGGCATCGGCGTTGACCACGATCTGGACGCCCCGCTCTGCCGCGACCGACGCGACGCGGTGCACCGACGCATCCAGCACGGTCCGCACCCGCACGTCGTCGACGTGCGTTTGCGCGGACCGAGCGTCGGCGCGCGCGAGCACGAGGAGCCCCTCGACGATGCGCCCCATCCGCGCTGCCTCGGACTCGATGCGTGCGATCGTGGCGCGCTGATCCTCGACCGAGCGCGGCCGCTCGAGGCTCAGACTCGCGTTCGCCAGGATCGTCGCGATCGGCGTCCGCAGCTCGTGTGACGCGTCGCCGGTGAATCGCCGCTGCTGCTCGACCGCCGACGCGACGCGCGCGAGCATGGCGTCGAGCGTGCGCGCCAGACGGCCGAGCTCGTCGTCGCGTAGCTTGGCCGGCGCGAGCCGTCCGGAGAGATCGTTCGCGCTGTAGTCCTCGGCCGCCCGCCGCAGCTGCTCCACCGGCCGGAGCGCTCGGTAGGCGAGCAGGTACCCGCCAAGAGCAGCGATGCAGATCGCGAGCGGGACCGTGAGCGCGAGGACCGCGAGAAGTTGGCGGACCGCGCGATCGATCGGCGCGAGCGATCGGACGACGACGACCGTCCCGCGCTGCTGTCCCCCATCCGTCACCGGCCAGGCAAGCATCCGCAGCCGCTCGGCCGCACCCGTCAGGGTCTGCGAGCGCTGGACCGCCGAGCCGGCGGCGAACGCCGCGATCTCCTGTGCGGGGCGCGGCGGTGCCGCGGACGAGTCGACGAGCGTGCCCGACCGGTCGTAGAGGCCGACGAACTCACCGCCCACGACGAGCGCCTCGTTCCCGTCGTGGTCCTGGAGCGCGAGGCTGCGCTCGTCGGAGTTCATGGTCGACGTCACCTGCGCGGCACGTGCGGCGAGGTCATCGTCGAGCTGCCGTTCCATGGCGGTGCGGAAGATGAACACCAAGGCGAACGCCGCCGCGACGAGCGTGACCGCCAGTGTCAGCACGTACCAGGCGGTGAGGCGCAGCCGGATGCTCACTGGCCCACCCTACTCGTCGCGGAGGCGGTAGCCGACTCCACGCACCGTCTCGATGGGGCTTCGCCGGCCGCCGGTCAACTGGCGGAGGCGCGAGACGTACACATCGATGACATTCGAGAAGCTGTCGTAGTCGCCGTCCCAGCAGTGCTCCTCGATGGCTCCCCGCGTCACGACGTCGCCCTTGCGCCGCAGGAGGTACTCCATGACCGCGAACTCCCGGGCCGCAAGCTTGATGGGAGAGCCTCCGTAGGTGACCAGTCGGCTTGCGGGGTCGAGCGTGATCGACGCGGTGCTGAGGACCGGCGGGCGCTCTGGCATCTGACGCCGGACCAAGGCCCGCACGCGCGCGGCCAGCTCCGGAAAGGCGAATGGCTTGATGAGGTAGTCGTCGGCGCCGAGGTCGAGCCCTTCCACGCGGTCCTCCACCGTGTCACGGGCCGTCAACATCAGCACCGGGGTGCGTACGCCGTCGCGGCGCAGCTCGGCAGCGACCTGGGCGCCATCACCGTCGGGGAGGCGTCGGTCCAGGATGATGGCGTCGTATTCGTTCGCGGTCGTGAGGTCGCGCGCCTGTGCCGCCGTCGTCGCGAGGTCGACCGCGTATGAATGCTCCACGAGGCCGCGACGCACGACCTCGGCGAGCTGAGGCTCATCCTCAACGAGCAGGAGGCGCATCGGTCCGATCGTAGGGCCGGCCCGGCGGCGTGTCGGATCCCGTGTCCGGTGGGAGCGCGGCGAGCCGGGGGTGGGCCCGGCTCGCCGCGTGGAGAAGGATGGGGATCAGTCTTCCGCGCCCGGCACGTCCGAAGCTTCGGCGCCCTCGCTCTCATTGCCCTCGCTCTCGTCGCCGCCCGCCTCGACGGCGAGGATCGTGCCGTTGCCGGCGTCGACCTTGACGTCCTGCGCGACCTTGTTCGCGTCGGTCAGCTCGATGCTCCAGACGACACTGCCGTTCTCGTCCTCGAGGCTTGCCTTCTGGACGGTGGCGCCTGGGAACTGCGTGAGCGCGGCCGCGCGCGCATCAGCCTCGGAGATCTTGGCGAGTGCCGCCAGCGCGGCGGACTCGGCCGCGTCGCTCTCGGTCGTCTCGCTCTCCGTGCCGGTGTCCTTTGGCGCCGCGATCGATCCGGTGTAGGTCGGCTCGTTGTGCTCCTTGTCGGCGTCGCCCGTCCTGGGCGTCTGCGGCGAGGTGCTCGGGCTCGGTGTGGGCGGCGGTGTCTCCGCGTACGCGGTCGCCCCGACCACGCCGATCGTGAGTGCCGCGGCGGTCGCGAGACCGCCGATGATCTGCTTGCGCATGGTGTGCCTCCCTATGTGGTGTTCTGCGCGATGTCGCTGCTGGGAGGCTGCCGGAGGGACATGAAGCGCACATGAAGTGCCGTTACGCCGGCCTTCGGCGGCCCCATCTCCGAGGCTGGCAGAGGCGGACGTCATGTCACGTCCGCTTCATGCCCATGCGTCAAGGTCAGCACCGGACCACAGACGAAAGGAGGCGACCAAGATGAAGACGAAGAGATGGCTCATCGTCCCGGTCACCGCCGCGGCCCTCGCGGTCGGTGTCCTGGGCAGCATGTCGGCATACGCCGACACCACGCCACCGGCGACGGCGGAAGCCGCTGAGACGAACACGCCGGAGCAGGCCGAGGCCAACGAGCCCGCGCTGCCGGGCGGCGGCCACGCGGATGCTGACGGCACGGACGTCGACAACCAGTTCGACGGCGTCCAGTAGGCCGACCAAGACGGGGGGCTCGGTCCAGCACCAGCCCCCCGTCCGGCTGACGACCGCTCTCGGGCACCGGGCGGACCCAGCGGCGCTTAGTCCGCGGCGGTCGAGACCTTTGACCCCTGGCCGGCAGCCTGCGTCGCCTGATGCTCCGCCTGCCACTCGGCGGGCGAGGCGCAGAAGCCCTCGTAGTCGATGTACTCGGTGATCGTCGGGTCGTCCCCACAGACCGGGCACCCAGGATCGCGCCTGAGCCGCACCTCGCGGAAGGAGGCATCGAGCGCGTCGAAGAGCAGATAGCGGCCCACGAGCGGCTCCCCGATGCCGAGCAGCAGCTTGAGCGCCTCGTTCGCCTGGATGGTGCCGATGACGCCCGGCAGCACGCCCAGCACGCCGGCCTCCGCGCACGACGGTGCGAGCTCCGGCGGAGGCGGGGTGGGGAAGAGGCAGCGGTAGCAGGGGCTCGCGCTCACGCCGTCGGACGGCCGTCGTCGGCGAGGGTCGAAGACCGTCACCTGGCCCTCGAAGCGGTAGATGCTTCCGTGGACCACCGGCGTGCTCCACTTCACCGACGCGTCGTTCAGCAGGTAGCGCGTGGGGAAGTTGTCGGCGCCGTCGATCACCACGTCGTAGCCGGCGATGATGCGGTCGATGTTCGCGCTGGTGAGGCGCTCCTGGTAGCCGACGACGGTGACGTCGGGGTTGAGCGCTTCGAGGGTCTTCTTCGCGGACTCGACCTTGGGCTCACCGATCCGCTCGGTGGAGTGCAGGATCTGCCGCTGGAGGTTGGTCTGATCGACCACGTCGGAGTCCACGATGCCGAGCGTGCCCACGCCGGCCGCCGCGAGGTAGTACGCCGCGGGGGAGCCGAGGCCGCCGGCGCCGATGAGGAGCACCTTGCTCGCGAGGAGCTTGTGCTGTCCCGCCTCGCCGACCTCGGGGATGAGCAGGTGCCGGCTGTAGCGCTGCGCCTGTTCCGGGGTGAACGATTCGGGTGTGACCCAGGCGAGCCCCGAGTCCTTCCAGCGGTTGAAGCCGCCGGACATGGAGATGACGTTGGTGTACCCGAGCTTCGCCAGCGTGTCGGCGGCCATCGCCGAACGCACGCCGCCCGCGCAATACAGGACGGTGGTCCTCGTCTTGTCGGGGATGCGGTCCTCGGCCCACTGCTCGAGGAAGCTCTTGGGAACGTGCACGGCTCCGGGGAGGTGTCCGGCGTCCCACTCGTCCTTCTCGCGTACGTCGGCGAGCTGGACGTCCGCCGAGCGCAGGAGCTCCGCGACCTCCTGGGGGGTCGCTTCCTTGATGCGCCTCTTGACCTCGGCGAAGTAGTCGCGATACCCGGGCATGGACACGCTCCCTTGTGCTGAAGTCTAAACCGAGCCTCGGGGTCGGAAATTCCAAAGTGGGCATCCTGCCCAGGGGCGATATGGTCGAAGACGAGTGGAGACCCTCTATGTCGACTCGCTCCAGTTCCTCTATCACCTGGCACTCGCGATCCTCGTAGGCGGGGGGCTGGTGCTCGGCGCCGCCGTCGCGCCCGCCATCTTCGCGCGGGTGCGCTCGCGCGCCGAGGCGGGGGCGATCTTCGGCGCCGCGCTCGAGCGCTGGGACGGCCTGGCCATCCTCTGTGTGTTCGTGGTGGTGGCGACGAGTGCCCTCAAGGCCGGCGCCTTCGAGCTCACCGGCGCGCCCGATGCGCGACTGGTGGCCCGCTGGTCGGCGCTCGCCATCCTCGCCGCGTCGGTGATCTACTCGAGCGGCTGGGCGAACCCCGTGGCGCGGTCGCTGCGCGGCCAGACCGCCGCCTGGGACGACCTGCCGGACACGGCGCCGCTCCGCCTGGAGTTCGCGAAGCTGCACGCCTCGTCATCGCGCGCGATGCGTCTTGCGGTGCTCTCCGGTCTCGTCGCGATGTTCCTGTCCTAGTGGCGGTCCGCGCCACGGCCCTCGATGACGTCCTCGCCGCGCATCGCGCGAAGCTCGCGCGCGCCCACCGCGTCCGCACCTCGGCCCAGCTCGTGGCCATGGTGGACGCGCTCGGGTTCTGCTTCGCGTTCACCGGCGAGCGCGCGTATCCGGTCCCGGCGTGCTTCGATCACCTCTCCACCAGCGACGACGGGAAGAAGTGGGAGTGGATGTGGCCATGGAAGGACGAGCTCCCTGAGAAGAAGCGTCTGTACTACGGCAAGCTGCTGGTGAAGAAGCCGACCTTCGTATCGATGAAGATGCTCCCGGTGTTCTACGCGACCTTCGGCCGCGCCGGCGAGATCGACGATCATCTCGACGATGTCCGTGCCGGCAGGCTGTCAGATCTCGCGCGCCGCATCATCGATCACCTGGCGACGCACGGCGAGACGCAGAAGAAGCGGATGCGCGCGGATCTCGGGATCGAGTCGAAGGAAGGGCGGAACGACTACGAGAGGGCGATCGAGGAGCTCCAGCGGCTCATGTACGTCGCGCGGGTGAAGGCCGTGGGCGAGCGCAGCGACGACTACAACTACACCTACGACCTCTTCGTGCGCCGCTACCCCGAGACGGTGAAGGCGGCCGAGCGCCTGTCGAGTGCCGACGCCGCGGCCGCGCTTCTGCGGCGTCTGCTGGAGCTCGCCGGTGGCGTCACGCCGAAGCAGGTGGCGCGCCTGTTCGACTGGGACGACGAGCGCACCGCCCGGGCCGCGGCGCGGCTCGAGGAGGAGCGGGCGCTGGTGCGCAGCGGTGGCATGCTCGTCCTGAAGGGGCTGGAGCGATGAGGGCACGCCCACGCGTGCGCCGGTACGATAGGCGCGCCTGATCATGGACATCCATCAGCTTCGATCGTGGATCTTCGAGCTGTACGAGCCGCTCGAGAACGAGCGCCAGTACGTCGTGTTCGACGCCGCGCGCGGCAATCTGCTCGTCGACATCCCGGCGTTCGGGCCGCGGCCCGTGCGTCTCATCGAGGGCACCGGACGCGCGTCGCTCCTCGTCGCGACGAACGCCGCGCGCGCCAGGGAGGCGCAGCGTTATCGCGAGGCCCTCGGCGTGCGCATCGCCGCCCACGC
>DASSPF010000152.1:0-36708 GCA_035699805.1 Candidatus Limnocylindria bacterium
CGCATGCCCTCGGGCGTCGGCGCGTGGACCTTGTTCAGACGATCACAGGTCTCCTGCCAGGTGCCGCCGTCGATCTCCTTCGCGATGCGGTCCGCCTCGGCCGAAAGGAGATCCCACTGATCGCTGCCCTTCTCACGGAGCGCCCGCGCCCCGAAGGGGAGCAGCTCCTTCTCCGTCAGCATGGCGGTGTACAGCTCCTCGCCGATCGCGAAGTCACCGGCCGCCTTCACGCGGCTCGATTCGAGGAAGGCGGCGTACTCCTCGAACGCCTTCGCCGCGACCGCCCCTGTCTCGGCCAGGCGGCGCTTCGCGCTGGGATCCTGCACCTCGTTCGGGACGAGCTCGCGCGCGTACGTCGCCGCGGCCTTCGCCTGGCCGACCGCGCGCTCGAGATACACCGGCGGCGTGCGCGCGAGGTCGAGGTTCGCCATGCCGTCGGCGATCGTCCGCGGCACTTGGGCGAGCCGCGCGCGCGCTGCGTCGGCGAGGTCGCCCTCAGGGCGGAGCCGGTGCAGAAAGAGCGTGAAGACGCCGTTCAGACCAGGGTTGAGGTACGTCGCGGGCTGCCGGCGCCAGGACTCGAGCGGCTCGACGAGCGTGCGGCCGTGCAGGACCGATACGAGAAGATCGCGATCGATGCGCTCGGCCGGTGAGAGGTCCGCGTCGGCCACGGCGCGAAAGCGCGCGAGCCAGCTGTGGTCTCGCTCGATGCGCTCTTGGAACGATCGAGCGCTCGTCGCGTCGAGGCGCTCGTCGTATTCGGTGAGCCCCAGGCTGGAGGCGAGGGTGGGCGAGTCCTCGTACGTCTCGGTGAGGAACGTGTCGACGAGCGCCGTGAATGCGGACGCCACGCGGTCACCTCCATGAGAATGGGCTGGAAGGGACAGCGTGAGCCTCACCGAGTACCAGCGCAAACGTGATTTCCGGCGCACTCCGGAGCCGAAGGGCAAGCCGCCCACGGTCACCGCCGCACGGCGGTACGTCGTCCATCGTCATCACGCCACGCGCCTGCACTGGGACGTGCGCCTGGAGATGCACGGCATCCTGGCCTCCTGGGCGGTGACCCAGGGTCCGCCGCTCGAGGCGGGCAAGCGCCGCCTCGCGGTGCACACAGAAGATCATCCACTCGAGTACCTCACGTTCCACGGGGTCATCCCCGATGGCTACGGGGCGGGCACGATGACCATCTGGGACACCGGCACCTACGACCTGCTGAAGGACAGCCCGAGCGAGTACAAGGTCCACTTCCACGGGACACGCCTCGAGGGCGAGTGGGTCCTCGTGCAGACGAAGCAGAACGAGGGCCGCGACTGGCTGATGATCCGGCACGGGACCGCGCCGAAGGACCACCCGCTCGACGCGAGGATCGAGCCGATGCTGGCGATCGCGGCCGATGAGCCCTTCGACTCGCCGGACTTCGCGTTCGAGCCCAAGTGGGACGGCGTGCGCACCATCGCCTTCATCGATGGGGGCATCGTCCGGCTGCAGACGCGCAACCTGCTCGACTGCACCACGCAGTATCCCGAGGCGCACGGCGTGTCCGAGGCGCTCACCGGCGCGTACCAGGCCATCCTCGACGGCGAGATCGTCGCCCTCGACGAGCGCGGCGTGCCGAGCTTCCAGCGGCTCCAGCCGCGCATGCACGTGCGCGACGAGAGTGCGGTACGCAAGCTGCGGCGGTCGACCCCCGTCGTGTATCAGGTGTTCGACATCCTGTGGGCGGATGGCCAGGACCTGCGCGCGCGCCCGCTGCGCGAGCGCCAGAAGGTGCTCGACGAGGTGCTCACCCCGATGGGGCCGATCAGGCGATCCGAGCAGTTCATCGGCTCCGGGACCGCGCTCTTCGCCGCCGTGCAGGAGCAGGGCCTCGAGGGGATCGTGGCGAAGCGGCTCGACGCGCCATATGTGACCACGCGCTCCGCGGCGTGGGTGAAGGTCAAGGCCTTCCGAACGATGGAGTGCGTCATCGGCGGATGGACCGAGGGGCAGGGCGGCCGGGCCAACACGCTTGGGGCGCTCCTGCTGGGCCTCTACAAAGACGGGAAGCTGTCGCCAGTTGGCCACGTCGGCACGGGCTTCGACGAGCGCACGCTGAAGGAGCTGCTCGCCACGCTCCGGGAGCGTGAGGTGCCGCGCTCGCCCTTCGCGAGCGACCCGCGGGTGAACGGCGTCGCGCACTGGTGCCAGCCGGAGCTCGTCTGCGAGGTGCGCTACGCCGAGCTGACGCGCGAGGGGACGCTCCGACACCCGTCGTACCGCGGCCTGCGCGCGGACGTGGATCCGCAGGAGTGCACGGGCGAGGAGCGCCGCGAGTCCACCAAGAGCGCGCTCCGCGCCGCGGCGAAGGCGGCGAGCGAGCGCGTGGCCGGCGATGCGGGGACCGCCAAGGCCGCTCGGGTGCCCGCGGTGCTCACCATCGAGGGGCACACCATCCGGCTGACGAATCTCGAGAAGGTGCTGTTCCCGGAGGACGGCTACACCAAGGCCGACCTCATCCGCTACTACACCGAGGTCTCGCCGTACCTGCTGCCGGTCATCCACGACCGGCCCCTCACCCTCAAGCTGTTCCCCGACGGCATCGCCGCGGCGCACTTCTACCAGAAGGACAAGCCGAGCTTCACGCCGAAGTGGATCCAGACCTGGGTCGACACGACCGCCGACCGCGCGGGCGGCATCGACTACATCCTCGGGAACGATCTCGCGACGCTCGTCTGGCTCGCCAACTACACCGCGATCGAGATCCACCCCTGGCTGTCCCGGGTGGACGACCCCATGCATCCCGACATCGCGATCATCGACCTCGATCCATCGAAGGGCGCGACCTGGGATGACGTGAAGGAGACAGCGGCGCTCGTTCACACCGTCCTCGACGGGCTCGGTCTGACCGGATTTCCCAAGACGACGGGGTCACGTGGGATCCACATCCTCGTCCCGATCGCGCGCGACTACACGTTCGAGGAGTCGCGTGGCTTCGTGTTCGAGGTGGGGAAGGCCGCGCGCGAGCGCGCGCCGAAGCTCGTCACGCTGGAGACGGTGAAGGAGCGCCGCCGCGGCGTGTACATCGATTACCTTCAGAACGTGGGCGGCAAGACGACTGCGGGCGCGTACAGCGTCCGGCCGATCCGCCGTGCCCCGGTGTCGGCGCCACTGCGTTGGGACGAGATCGCGGCACTCGGCCGGCCCGACGCGTTCACCATCCGCAACATGGGCGAGCGCCTCGCTGCGACCGGCGATCTGCTCGCGCCGTCGCTGACACTCGAACAGAAGCTCCCGCGGGCCTCGGTCTCCGCGCCGGCGGCTCCGACGCGCAGGGCGGCCAAGCGATGAGCCGCGCCGCGGTGCTGGCGCCCGGGTATGGCGGGACCGCGACGCAGCCCGTCCTGCGCGCGCTCGCCCAGGCGCTCGCGGCGCACGGGATCGAGTCGCTCCCGATCACGTTCCGCACGCGCGGCCGACGGCCGAGCGCCGGCTACGCAACGGAGCTCGACGACCTGCGCGCCGCCCGCGACGCGCTCCGCGCGACGCATGAGAAGGTCGCGCTCGTCGGCCGCAGCTTTGGTGGCCGGATGTGCGCGTTCCTCGCCGAGATCGAGCCGCCCGACGCGCTCGCGATCGTCGGTCACCCCATCGCGCCGCCGTCGCTTCGCGCCCAGGGGCCCCTCCCCCTGCGTCCCCGGCCGCGTGACGAAGCCGCGCTCGCGGCGATCCGCTGCCGGACGCTCGTGGTCCAGGGCGATGCCGACGAGCTCGGTCCGGTCGCGGTGCTCGAGCGCATCGCGGGCCAGAACCCGCTCATCGACCTCGTGGTGGTCGCCGGCGCGGGGCACGAGCTCGGCACGCACGAGCGCGAGGCGGTGGAGCACGTCGCGCGCTGGCTGGACGCGGCGCTGCGCTAGAGGCCGCTACGGGGCGGTCGTGCCGTCGGTGTCCATCTGCGCGCGCTGGAGCTTGCCCGAGAAGTCGACGTAGATCGACTTCCACTCCGAATACACGTCGAGCGCCGCGCGTCCGGCCTCGCGATGACCGTTACCGGTGGTCTTCATGCCGCCGAACGGCAGCTGGATCTCCGCGCCGATCGTCCCCGCGTTCACGTACACAAGGCCCGTCTCGGCATCGCGCATGAACTTGAACGCGTTATTCACGTTCTTCGTGTACACGGAGCAGGAGAGCCCGTACTTCGTCGAGTTCAACACCTTGATCGCCTCGTCGAGCGAGCCGACCTCGATGACCGCGGTGACCGGGCCGAAGATCTCCTCTTGGGCCACGCGCATGTTCGGCTTCACGTCCACCAGCACGGTCGGCTCGTGGAAGAAGCCCTTCGCGAGCGCGCCCGAGGTGGGGATGCGGCCGCCGGTGGCGATGGTGGCCCCCTCCTTCTCGGCGATGGGCATGTATGAGGCGACCTTCTCCTGCGCGGCGCGCGTGATGACCGGCCCGAGATCGGTGCCCGCGTCGAGCCCGTGGCCCATCTTCATCTTCTTCGCGCGGCCGACGAGCCGATCGATGACCTCGTTCGCCACGCCCTTATGTGCGATGACGCGCGACGCCGCGGTGCAGCGCTGTCCCGACGTGCCGAACGCGGACCAGAGGATGCCTTCGATGGAAAGGTCCACATCCGCGTCGTCGAGCACGACGATGGCGTTCTTGCCTCCAAGCTCCGCGGTGACGCGCTTGAGCAGGCGCCCGGAGATCTCGCTGATGTGCGCACCGGTCTCGGACGAGCCGGTGAACGACACCAGGTCCACGTTCGGATGCTGGACGAGGTGATCGCCGAGATCGCCGCCCGGTCCGAGGACGAGGTTCAGGACCCCCTTGGGCAGGCCGGCCTCTTCGAGGATCTCGACCAGGCGCACCGCGAGCATCGGGGTGGCCGAGGCGGGCTTGAAGACGACGGTGTTGCCGAGGATGAGCGCGGGCATGATCTTCCACGTCGGGATGGCGAAGGGGAAGTTCCAGGGCGTGATCGCGGCCACCACACCGTGCGGGTGGCGCATGCTCATCGCCCACTTGTTGGGGAGCTCCGCCGGCACCACGTCGCCGAACTGGCGCCGGCCCTCGCCCGCGATGTAGTAGGTCATGTCGATGCCCTCCTGGACATCGCCACGCGCCTCGGCCAGGACCTTGCCCATCTCGGTGGTCATCTGGCGAGCGAGCTCGTCCTTCCGCCGCAGCATGATCTCGGCGGCGCGGTAGAGGATCTCTCCACGCCGTGGTGCGGGGAAGAGCCGCCAGCTGTCGGCGGCACGCTTGGCCGCGTCCACCGCCTTGTCGATGTCGGCAATGACCGACTTCGTGGCGGTGGCGATCACCTCCCCCGTCGCGGGATCGAGATCCTCGAAGCCGTCGCCGGACGAAGAATCGACCCAGCGACCGTCGATGTAGTTCTGCAGGTGCGGAGTGGCCACGTGCTTCCCCCTCGCCGCGAGATCGGGCTAGAACTGCGCCCCATAAAAGAGCCAGATGGTGAGACCGCCGACGAAGACGATGCCCAGGAAGATGAGCGCGAAGGCGATGTTCGCCTGCCGCTCGGGATCGCCGCCGCCGGAGAAGGGTCCCATGTGCCCTCGATTATGTGACAATGAGCGTCCCGAGGGGCTGTAGCTCAGCTGGGAGAGCGCTTGAATCGCACTCAAGAGGTCAGGGGTTCGAATCCCCTCAGCTCCACACGGCCGACCCGCGGCGGCTAGGCGATCCGCAGCACCACCGGTGCGTCGCCCCACAGACGCTCGAGGCGGTACAGCTCGCGCTCCTCAGGCACGAAGACGTGCGTCACCACGTCGCCGAGGTCGATGAGGACCCAGCGTCCGGCGCTGTAACCCTCCACCCCCACGGGCTGACGCCCGGCGGCCTTGGCCCGCTCCACGATCTCGTCGGCGATGCTCTGCACCTGACGCTCACCGCGTCCGCTGCAGATGACGAAGAGGTCGGCGATCGTCGTCACCTCGGACACGTTCAGCACGAGGATGTCCTCGGCCTTCTTGTCGCCCGCCGCGTCGACGACCAGGTCGGCCATCGCGCGGGGCGCGAGGTCACGCGGGGTCGTCTCGCTCATCGGTACAGGCGCCGGTGCTCGATGTGCCGCCACACGTCGTCGGGAACAAGGTAGCGCAGCGAGAGGCCGCGCGACACCCTCGCGCGGAGCTCGCGCGCGCTGATGTCGAGCAGCGGCGCGTCGAATGACACCACCCCCTGGCCGGCGGGCGGCTCGGGTGCCCCGGGCCGGCGCGCGACGAGGATCGTGACGAGCTCGCGGACACGCTCGGGCCGCCGCCAACGCCCGAGATCCGCGAGCGCGTCGCTGCCGAGGATGAGGTGGAGCTCGCCCTCTCCCGCGAGCGCCTCGAGCGTGTCGACGGTGTAGGAGGGGCCGGCCCGGTCGAGCTCGACGCGCGACACACCAAAACGCGGCTCGTCCTTGGTGGCGGCCACGAGCATCGCGAGCCGGTCCTCCGCGGACGCGTACGGTCCGCGGTCCTTGAGCGGCGAGCGGCTCGCGGGCACGAAGATGACGCGGTCCAGGCGCGCGCTCTCGAGCGCCGCGAGGGCGATGGCGAGGTGGCCGACGTGGACGGGATCGAAGGTGCCGCCGAAGATGCCGGTGCGCATCAGCGGGGCGCGGCCTCGTGCCACTCGAGCTCGAGCTTGCCGATCTTCACCGTGTCGCCTTCCTTCACACCCAGATCGCGCAGGCGGCGCTCGACGCCGCTGCGCTGGAGCAGGCGATGGAAGTACGCCGACGCCTCGCCACTCGACCAATCGATGCCGGTCGCGAGCCGCTCGATGCTGTCGCCCCGCACGCGATAGGCCGCGCCCTCGCGCTCCACGCGTACGTCGCGCGCGCTGCCCTTGAACACGATGCGCCGCTCCGGCTCATCCGCCGGGTCGGCCGCCGCGCGCGGCGGCACCGTCAGGAACAGGCGCTTTGCGAGCCGGTCCACGCCCTCGCCGGTGGCAGCCGACAGCGCGAGCGCCTCGCGGCCCTGCGCGGCGAGCGCCTCGACCAGCGCGGGGACCTGGTCGCGCGCCTCGGCCAGGTCGATCTTGTTCAGCGCGATGAGCTCCTGGCGCTCGCGCAGACCGTGACCGTACGCCTCGAGCTCGGTGTCGATGGTGGCGATGTCGGCGAGCGGGTCGTCGCGCGAGGCGTCGACCACGTGGACGACGAGCCGGGTGCGCTCGATGTGTCGGAGGAAGTCCTCGCCCAGGCCGGCGCCCGTGCTCGCGCCTTCTATGAGGCCGGGGATGTCGGCGATGACGAGCTCCCGCTCATCGAGGCGCGCGACCCCCAGGTTCGGTGTGAGCGTGGTGAACGGATACGCGGCGATCTTCGGCCGCGCGCGGGTCAGCGCCGCGAGCAGGCTCGACTTCCCGGCGTTCGGGAGCCCCGCGAGCCCCACATCGGCGATGAGCCGCAGCTCGAGCTCGAGCTCGCGCACCTCGCCCGACTCGCCGTCCATGGCGATGCGCGGCGCGCGGCGCGTGCTGGTGACGAACCGCGCGTTCCCGCGGCCGCCGCGTCCGCCGCGCGCCGCCACGATCTCCGCCCCGTTGACCGTGAGGTCGGCGACCTCCTCGCCGGTCTTCACGTCGCGGACCGTGGTGCCGGCAGGCACGCGCACGATGCGGTCGCGGCCGGCCTTGCCGCTCTTGTTGCTGCCCTCGCCCGGCGCGCCGTCGGCCGCTGCGAACTCGCGGGTGAACTTGAAGTCGCCGAGCGAGGCGAGCTGGGCGTCGGCGCGCAGCACCAGATCGCCCCCGCGCCCGCCGTCGCCGCCGTCGGGACCGCCGCGCGGGACGTGCGCCTCGCGGCGGAACGAGATGACTCCCTTGCCGCCGCTCCCGCCCTTCACCGTGATGTGCGCGCGGTCAAGGAACATGCGGCACCTTCACCAGCGGGCGCACGAAGGCCGCGACACGCAGGTGCGGCAGCTCGGAGCGCAGCCGGTCGACCATGGCCGGAACGCCGACGGGTCCCTCGCCACGCGCCGGGACGAGCGCGAGCGCGCGATACGGATCGGCGTGCAGGTCGCGCAGCAGGATCGCGCCGCCCGGCGGGACGTCGCCGAGGAGCGCCACGAGCGCCTCGACCTCGTCGGGACGGTCGGTGAGGCCGGGCAGCACCGGGACGAGCACGCTCACGTCGAGACCGACCTCCGCCGCGAGGCGAAGGCTGGCGCGCACGTCGGGAAAGCGGTAGCCCTCCGGTCCATGCAGGGCCTCGTAGGTGGCGGCGCGGGCGGACATGAGGCGGACGGTGATGGAGTCCAGACCCGCCGACGCGACACGGCGCAGGCTGCCCGGCACCGCGCCGTTCGTCTCGAGATGGATCGTCCCCTCGCGCGTCGCGGCTCGGATCCGCAGGATGGCGTCCTCGACCTCACGGGCCGCCAGGAGCGGCTCGCCCTCGCAGGCGTGGCCGAAGCTGACGACCGTCCCGCCCGCCGCCAGGTGTGCGACGGCGAACCGCGCGACCTCGTCGGTCGAGGGGTGGAACGCCGCGGCCTCGGTGGGCTCGGCCTCGCCGTCGCGGCGCGGCGCGAGCGCCAGGGGCGGGCGCTCGTTCGCGGGCGCGGCGAGCGGCAGCGCGCATTCCCAGCGTCCGAAGAACGCGTTGGCCGCCGCGCGACATCCGTATTCCTTCGCGCACCGCGCGAGCTGCCGCACCAGGCGGTCACCCGGGTTGGCCCGAAGGCCCTCGCTCACGCGCGCGGCGACCTCAGCACGGCCGTAGCCGCCGCTGTCATGGGTCACGTCGCGATCGACCTGCAGTGCCGACGTGACGAGCCCCCCGCCGTCGTCGGCGGCCACCGCCGCGTACGGACGCGGCGCGAGCTCCGGTCGGTCGGTCGCATCGAGATAGGCGGGAAGCTGGGCACGCAGGTGGCCCGCGGGCAGGAGCGCCGCGGCCGAAAGACGCCCTCCACCCAGACGCCGCGGTCTGCCGCTGCGCTCGGAGGCGAGCGCCTCCCGCTCGATGCCGACGACCGAAGCATCAGGGGGCAGTGGAATGCCGTGGGCGAACGGGACCATCCGCGCGCCATCGAAGGCGAGCGCCGGATGGTCGGTCACGAGGATCCGACCGCCGCGGTCGGCATGCACGGCTCGGTACATGGATCGAGCATAGGCACAGGTCCAGCCCTGGAGCGGCTTTGCGCAGCGGATGACTCGATCAGCCAGCGACACGGGTCGGCGAGCGGACGCGGCAGCGGCGGGCGGGACGAGGGGTCTAGTAGCCGAGCGGGTTGACCGCGACCCCGTTCAGCTTGGCCTCCCAGTGGACGTGGGGGCCGGTCGTCACTCCGGTCATGCCGATCGCGGCGATCACCTGTCCGCGCGACACGGTCTGCCCGGGCGAGACGTAGATCGAGCTCGTGTGGTAGTAGCAGGTCTGGAGGCCGCCCGAGTGCTGCACGCATACGCGCAGCCCGCCGACGGCGACCCATCCGGTCGCGGTGACGACGCCACTGTCGGACGCCATGATCCCGGTGCCGTATGGCGCCGCGACGTCCACACCGGTGTGTCCCCACCAGAAGTACTGCGTGATGACGCCGTTCACCGGCCACGCCAGACGACCGGTGCGCGCGGGCAGCTGGCCCGACGGGGTGTAGGTGCGGCTCACCGTGATGCGCTTCATCGCGGGGACCTCGGCGCCCGGCACGAAGATGAGCTGCTCGGGTGCGAAGTGCTCCGGCTCGAAGTACAGGCGGTTGTAGGTCATGATCGCGCTCGGTTCGACCTTGAACCTCTTGGCCACGCCCTCGACGGTGTCGCCCTCTTTCACGTAGTAGAGCGCGCCGCGTCCGGGCGGGATGAGCAGCGTCTGGCCGATGCTGAGCGTGGTCGCCTCGTCCTCGATCTCGTTCGCGAACGCGAGATCGTCGAGCTTCACCTGGAACTGATCGGCGATGGCGCCGAGATTGTCCCCCTCCTTGACGGCGTAGCTCACGACCGGGCGCACGTCTTCGGCCGCGACGGTGACGACGCTGCGTGAACCGGCGAGCAGACCGCGCGATGAGGACTGCGCACGGACCGCGGTCTGCTCCACGGACAAGGCGGATGCTGTGGAGTCGGCCGACGCGCTGGCCACCGGGGATCCTGCCGCGACATCGTTGACGGGCGTCGCCGCGACCTTCGTCGAGGCTGAGGCAGCGAAGGGGAGCGAGAGCACCAGGAGCGCGGTGGCGATGTTGAGCATGAGCCGCAGGCCGCGCGGCCCGTACAAGGCCGCGAGCGCGCTCGGGATCCGCTCGCCGAAGAGGACGACGGCCGCGTCGCGGACCCCGATCGATCCGTGGGCGATACCGGCGCTGCCTTGCCGGAACAGCCGCCCCATCACGAGGCGTGCGGTCGGTGTGGCGTGCGAGCGCTGGCTATGCGCCGTCAAAACCCTGGAACCCTCCCCGAAGCGGACGAGCTGTACGCATTGCGTACTGCTCACTTGACTCACAGGCACCGTACCGAGGATGACCGTGATGTGTCAACCCTGACGTTTCGGTCACGACCGTCCAACGATGCGCGGTTTGTAACGCGAACCGACCCGGTTTGCGGAGGTTCTGGAGCCTCCGTAGGCTAACGCGAGTGCCCGACTACAACCTGTCCTATGTCTACGTGCTCGCCTTTTTCGTGGTCGGTGCCCTGATCGTCAGCGTGATGATGCTCGTGTCCCATCTGCTCGCCCCCTTCAAGCCGACACGCGAGAAATTGCGGACCTACGAGTCGGGCGAGGAGCCGGTGGGCCAGGCGTGGGGCCGCTATCCGACGCACTTCTACGTGTTCGCCCTGCTCTTCGTGGTGTTCGATGTCGAGGTCATCTTCCTCTTCCCCTGGGCCGTGCTCTTCCGCGACCTCGGCTGGTACGGCCTCGGCGAGATCGTCATCTTCATCGGCATCCTGGTCGTCGGTCTCTTCTACGCCTGGAAGAAGAAGGCACTGAATTGGTACTGAGCGCGCCCCGGCCCACGATCGACCTCGCAGCCGCGCGGACCGCGCTGGGCGCCGCGCTCGGCGATCGCGCGTCCGTCAGCGTGCTGCACGACATGCTCGTCGTCGACGTGGCGAGGGAGCACCTCGTGGACGTCGCGACCCGGATCCGCGACGGAGACCCGACCCACTGTGACCTGTATGCGGCGAACGCCGGGGTGGACACCGGCAGCGAGCTCCGCAGCGTCACGTTCGTCCGCGGCACGACGACCCACGTGTTCGTGATGCTGCGGACCACGTGCACCGAGCTCGACCCGCACATCCCCTCGCTCACCGGAGTGTGGGAAGGCGCCAACTGGCCCGAGCGCGAGACGTACGACATGTTCGGCATCGAGTTCGACGGACACCCGGACCTGCGCCGCATCTTCCTCGAGGAGTCCTTCCCGGGTCATCCGCTTCGCAAGTCGTTCCTCCCGCCGCGCAGCGACGCGCGAGGGGGCTGATCGTGGTCCCCGGTCCCTTCGGCCTGGACCCAGCGCTGTGGGCGGTCCTCCGCCTGGTCATCGCGATCCTGCTCGCTGTGGGGCTGGTGTTCAACGGCGCGCTGGCGCAGATCTACCTCGAGCGCAAGATGCAGGCGATCATCCAGGACCGCGTCGGTCCCATCCACACCGGGCCGTGGGGTCTCCTCCAGACCTTCGCCGACGCGATCAAGCTCCTCGGCAAGGAGGACATCCGCGCACGCCTCACCGATCGCTGGTTCTTCCTCGCGGCGCCGGCGATCGTGTTCGCTCCGATGCTGGCGAGCTACGTCGTCATCCCCTTCGCCCCCGGCATCATGGGCGCGGATCTCTCCATCGGCCTCCTGTACCTCACCACCCTCGGCTCGATGACCGTCCTCGGCATCGTCATCGCCGGCTGGGCCTCGAACAACAAGTACTCGCTCATCGGCGGCCTGCGGTCGGCGGGGCAGCTCATCTCGTACGAGGTGCCGCAGATCCTGTCACTCGTCACGGTGGTGCTCCTGGTCGGATCGCTCTCGATGACGAAGATCGTGGAGAGCCAGCAGGGCGTCCTCGTGAACCTGCTCTTCCTGCCGCTCGCCTTCGTGACCTACTTCATCGCCGGCCTGGCCGAGACGAACCGCAACCCGTTCGACCTGCCCGAGGCCGAGTCGGAGCTGGTCGCGGGGTTCCTCACCGAGTACTCCGGGATGCGCTGGGGGCTGTTCTTCGTCGCCGAGTACGGCGAGATCACCGTCGTGTCCTCCATCCTCACCGCCCTCTGGCTTGGCGGATGGAGCGGCCCCGGGGTCGATGCCCACCCGCTCGTGGGTCCGGTCCTCGGCGTGCTCTGGTTCACGCTCAAGACGTACTTCTTCGTCCTCGTGTTCATGTGGATCCGCGCGACGCTGCCGCGCTTCCGGATCGACCAGCTCATGTCGCTCTGCTGGAAGTTCCTCATCCCGGTGACGCTCACCAACCTGCTGGTCACCGCGTCGCTCCTGCTCGCGTTCCCGGAGACGAAGGTTCCGGTGGCCATCGCGAACTGGCTCATGCTGTTCGCGTTCATGGCCGCGGTGCCCTACTTCCAGCGCCGCCGGCTCGCGTCGCTGCGCGAGCGGCTCGAGACACGACGCGCCCCGGCGCTGGCAGAGCGGACGAGCTAGGCCCGCATGTCGTTCGACATCCTCCAGAGCGTGCTCTTCGCACTGCTGACGGTCGGCATCGTTGGCGCGGCCGCCGGCGTCGTGCTCATGAAGCGCATCACCGGCTCGGCGCTGCTCATGGCGTTCGCCTTCCTGTGCAACGCCGGCATGTTCCTGCTGCTCGGCGCGGAGACGGTCGCGGCGTTCCAGGTGCTCATCTACGTCGGCGCCATCACCGTGCTGATCCTGTACGGCGTGATGTTCACTCCCCAGCAGGATCGCCGGTATGGGCTGTTCTTCCAGACACAGACGCCCTGGGCGGCGCTCTTGGTGGCCCCGATCGGCATCTTCGTCGCGTTCTTCGCGTTCTCGTTCGCCGACCCCGGCAAGGCGCTCCCCGGAGGCGGTGACCTCGTCCCGCTCGCCACGAGCGTGTTCGGCGACTTCGCCTTCCCGTTCGAGGTGGCGTCGGTGCTGCTGCTCGCGGCGATGATCGGCGCGATCGTCCTCGTGAAGAGGGATGAGGAGTGAGCCGATGATCCCGCTCGGCGCGTTCATCGCCGTCTCCGCCGTCCTTTTCTTCATCGGCGTGGCGGGCGTCCTCGTCCGCCGCAACGCAGTGGTCATCCTCATGTGCGTCGAGCTCATGCTGAACGCGACCAACCTCGCCCTGGTCGCGTTCTCGCGCAAGGCAGGCATGATCGACGAGCGCGGCAGCGTGTTCGTGGTGTTCGTCTTCGTCGTCGCCGCCGCCGAGGTCGCGGTGGGCCTGGCGATCGTGCTCTCCCTGTACCGCAACCGGCCGACCGTGGACGTGGACGAGGTCCACGCGATGAAGGGTTGAGCCGATGACGCCCGCCACGGAGGTCGCCACCAGCGCCACGTTCATCCAGCTCGTCTGGCTCATCCCGGCGTTCCCACTGGCAGCGTTCCTCATCAACGGGCTCTTCGGAAAGCGCTGGCTCGGTCACGCCACCGGCTGGATCGCGGCAGCGGCGGTCGCGGCCTCGGCAGTGCTCTCGATCGGCGTGTTCCTCGACGTGCTGCGCGGGAACGTCCACACCACGGTCACGCTGTATCGCTGGATCGGCGTCGGCGACTTCGAGGTCAACATCGCCGCGCTGGTCGATCCGCTCTCGAGCGTGATGCTCCTCGTCGTCACCGTGGTGAGCACGCTCATCTTCGTCTACTCGATCGGGTACATGGCCCATGACCACGGCTTCCCGCGCTTCTTCACCTGGCTGTCGCTCTTCGTGTTCGCGATGCTCATCCTGGTCATGGCCGACAACTACCTCCTCATGTTCGTCGGGTGGGAGGGCGTCGGCCTCTGCTCCTACCTCCTCATCGGATTCTGGTTCGAGCGGCCCGAGCCCTACGTCGCGGCGAAGAAGGCCTTCGTGATGAACCGGATCGGTGACTGGGGATACACGATCGGCATGGTGACCACGTTCCTCGTCTTCGGGTCGATGACCTTCACCGAGGTCTTCGAGCACGTGGACATCGCGACGCAGGCGAACCTCCTGCTCATCTGCCTCGCGTTCTTCGTCGGCGCGACCGGCAAGTCCGCCCAGCTGCCGCTGTACTCGTGGCTGCCCGACGCCATGGAGGGCCCGACGCCGGTCTCGGCCCTCATCCACGCCGCCACGATGGTGACCGCTGGCGTGTACCTGGTCGCCCGCAGCACGCCGCTCTTCGCGGCGGCCGCGCCGGCCCTCGAGGTCGTGGCCGTGGTCGGGGCCCTCACCGCGATCTTCGCCGCGACGATCGCGCTGGTCCAGTTCGACATCAAACGCGTGATGGCGTACTCGACGGTGAGCCAGCTCGGCTACATGTTCCTGGCGCTCGGCGTGGGAGCGCCGATCGCCGCGGTCTTCCACCTCGCGACCCACGCCTTCTTCAAGGCACTCCTGTTCCTCGGCTCTGGCTCGGTCATCCACGGCATGCAGGGGGAGCAGGACATGCGCAAGATGGGCGGGCTGCGCCGCAAGATGCCCGTCACCTACTGGACGATGCTCCTCGCGGGTGGGGCCCTCGCGGCGATCCCGCCGCTCGCCGGGTTCTGGTCGAAGGACGAGATCGTGGGCGCGGCCTGGACGAGCGGCCACACCGCACTCTGGGTCGTGGGCATCATCACGGCGATCCTCACGGCGTTCTACGTCACTCGCGCGATGTGGATGACCTTCCACGGCGAGCCGCGGGACCACCACCTCTACGACCACGCCCACGAATCGCCTGCCGTCATGACGCTGCCGCTGGTCGCCCTCGCGGTGGGCACGGTGACGCTGGGTGCCGTCGTCGGCTTCCCGCCGGATGCCGGCTTCATCCACACGTTCCTCACGCCCTCGGTCGAAGTGCACGGTGCCGGTGGCGAACACCATGCGCCCGAGATCGCCACGATCCTCGCGCTCGCCGCGGTCTCGGTGGGCGCCGGCATCGTGGGCATCCTCATCGGCCTTTCGATGTACGTGCGTCATCGTCCGGATCCGAGCGCCGTGTCGCGCGCGGCCGGTCCGTTCTACCGGGTGCTCGTGAACAAGTACTACGTCGATGACCTGTACGACCGCCGCATCGTCGATCTCTTGCGTGGCGCTTTTGGCGTCATGTGGGCCTTCGACGTGCACGTGATCGACGGGATCGCCAACGGTCTCGGCCGCCTCGCGGCGCTCGGCGGCGGCGGCGCCCGCCGGCTCCAGACCGGCGTGGTCGGCAACTACGCGTTCATGGTCGTCGCCGGCCTGTTCCTGCTCATCGTCGCGTACGGCGGGTACGCGGCGGGGGTGTTCACGAGGTGACCATCGACCACATCCTCACGCTGCTCCTGGTCGTGCCGGCGGCCGGCCTCATCCCGCTCTTCGCGTTCCGCGGAGACCCGCGCGCGGTGAAGCAGGTCGCCATCGTCACGACGTTCGTGGAGCTCGTGCTCTCGCTGGTCATGCTCTCGCAGTTCCGTGTCGGTGAAGCGGACTTCCAGCTCGTGGAGCAGGCAGAGTGGCTCCCCAGCCTGGGGATCCGCTATCTCGTCGGGGTGGATGGCATCTCGGTCCTGCTCATCCCCATGACGACGCTCCTCACGTTCATCTCGGTCCTCTATTCGAGCGGCGGAGCGATCAAGCAGCGCGTCGCGGAGTTCATGACCGCCTTCCTCCTGCTGGAGATCGGCATGATCGGCGTGTTCGTCGCGCTCGATCTCTTCCTCTTCTATGTGATGTTCGAGCTGATGCTCGTGCCGATGTACCTCATCATCGGTATCTGGGGCGGGCCGCGGCGGATCTACTCCACGCTGAAGTTCGTCATCTTCACGCTCGCGGGCAGCCTGCTCATGCTCGTGGGCATCGTCGCGATCTGGCTCGTCTCCGGCGATGACGGCTCGCGCACGCTCTCGCTTCCGGAGCTCATCGAGCTGCGCGGCCGCTTCTCCAACGAGTTCCAGCTGTGGGTGTTCCTCGCGATGGGCCTTGCGTTCGCGATCAAGCTGCCGATGTTCCCGTTCCACACCTGGCTGCCGGATGCGCATGTGGAGGCGCCGACCGCAGGCTCGATCATCCTGGCTGGGGTCCTGCTCAAGGCCGGCGGGTACGGCTTCCTGCGGTTCGCGCTGCCGCTCTTCCCGGACGGCACGCAGATCTGGCTTCCGGTGATGATCGTGCTCTCCGTCGTCGCGATCCTGTACGGCGCTGCCGTCTCCACCGTGCAGAAGGACCTGAAGAAGCTCGTCGCCTACTCGTCGGTCGCGCACATGGGCTTCGTGACGCTCGGCATCTTCGTGCTGAACGCCCAGGGCGGCGTCGGCGCGGTGCTCCAGATGCTGAACCACGGGTTCGTCACGGGGGCGCTCTTCCTCTTCGTCGGCATCCAGTACGAGCGGACGCACCGCCGTGTCATCGCCGACCTTGGCGGGCTCGCGAACCACTGGCCGCTGTACACGACGTTCTTCGGCGTCTTCGTGCTCGCCTCGCTCGGGTTGCCTGGACTGAACGGATTCGTGGGCGAGTTCCTCGTCCTCCTGGGCACGTTCCGCTTTGGTGGCGAGCCGCTCGGCGGGCTCTTCTGGGGCCCGCTCGCGGCGGTCGGCGTGATCCTCGCCGCGGTGTATCTCCTCTGGATGTTCCAGCGGGTCATGTACGGACCGGTCCGTGAGGCGTACAAGGCGCTGCCCGACCTCAGTCCACTGGAGGTGGCCTGCGCGGTGCCGCTCCTCGTCCTGACCGTCGTCCTGGGCGTCTTCCCGCAGCCCTTCATCGCGATCATCGAGCCGAGCATCGAGCGCGTGCTCGAGCTGGCACAGAGCCCCGCCGGACAGGCGGCATTCCGATGAGCGCGAACGACCTCGTCACGATCGTTCCCGAGATCCTCGTGGCACTCACCGCCTGCGTGGTGATCGCGTTCGACGCGGCCGCACCGCGCGGTCTGGCGCGTACCTGGACGCCGATCCTCGCGATCGCCGGTCTGGTGTTGGCGCTCCTCTCCGGCCCGCTGCCGATCCAGATCGCCTGGCCGCTGCCGCAGCAGACCGCTGTCGACCTCGTCGCCGGCCGCAGCTACCTGCTGGTCGACGAATTCACGCACTTCTTCCGCGCGGTCTTCCTCGTGCTCGCGATCTTCGGCGTCGCGGTCGCGCCCTCGTACCTGACGCGCAAGGCGATCCCGAGCGGCGAGTACTACGCGACGCTGCTCTTCTCCACGCTCGGGGCGATGACCATCGCGCTCTCGACCGACCTCATCACGCTCTTCGTCGGGATCGAGCTCATGACCATCCCGGTCTACGTGCTCGCCGGCATGCAGCGCCGCGACCGCTTCTCGAACGAGGCCGCCCTCAAGTACTTCCTGCTCGGCGCGTTCAGCTCCGCCCTCCTGGTGTACGGCTTCGCCTGGCTCTTCGGCATCGCCGGATCCACGCGCTTCAGCGACATCGCGAACGCGCTCCAGACGACGGGTCTGGCGAACGGGCCGACCATCGTCGCCCTATCGCTCATCACGGTGGGTCTCGGATTCAAGGCCGCGGTCGTGCCGTTCCACCAATGGACGCCCGACGCCTACGACGGCGCGCCCACACCGGCGACAGCGTTCATGTCGGTCGCTCCGAAGGCTGCTGCCTTCGCCGCCATCCTCCGCCTGCTCGTGAGCGCCCTCGGGCCGCTCGTGGTGGACTGGTCGGCCGTGTTCGCCGTGCTCGCGGCGCTCACGATGACGATCGGCAACGTGGTCGCCCTCGTGCAGACGAACACGAAACGGATGCTCGCGTACTCGAGCATCGCGCACACCGGCTACATCCTCGCGGCGGTCGCCGCGGTCCAGGCCGGACCGTCCGCGGTGGCCGCGGTGCTCTTCTATCTCTTCGCCTACGGGCTGATGAACCTCGGCGCCTTTGCCTGCCTCATCTACGTCGAGCTCGAGGGGACGCGCGGCGCGACGCTCGACGAGTTGAACGGATTCTCGCGCCGCGAGCCCTTCGGCGCGCTCGCGTTCGCGATCTTCCTCATCTCGCTCACCGGCATCCCGCCGACGGTCGGCTTCGTCGCGAAGTTCCTGGTGATCCAACCGCTGCTGGACGCGGACCTGGTCTGGCTCGCGGTGATCCTGGCGCTCAACGCGGTGCTCGCCGCGTTCTACTACCTGCGGGTGGTCGTGCACATGTACATGTACGACGCCGAGACCGGCGCACCCGCGCTCGTCTCGCCGCGGCTGCTCTCGCTCTCGCTCGGGCTGTCGGCGGTCGCGGTCGTCGTGCTGGGCATCGTGCCGAACACGCTCTACCAGTGGGCCCTTGACGCTGCCGCGCCGCTGCTTCGCTAACGGCCGCGCGCTGGCATGAGCCGCTCGCCCACGAGCCCACCCGCGAGGCCGAGCAGCGCGGCCGCGGCGAGCGGGCCGACGAGCTCGGGGAATGAGAGCGAGATGAGGCCACCGAACGAGGAGATGGGCGCCGTCGCCGGGACGAACGACTGATGCAGCTGGGTGGCGATGATGCTGCCCACGAACAGCGAGAAGAGCAGTGCGAGCGGCGAAGCGAGACCGCCGAGGCGGCCGGCGATGACACCCGCGCAGAACAGGATCGCCGCGGGGATCGCCAGGAAGACGGCCGGTGGGATCGGCAGCGGCTCGGTGAGCGCCCACCAGAACGCCAGGCCCACGGTCGTGGCGACGACGGAGGCGACGAGGCGCGCGCGCATCAGCGCCGCGCCGCACCGAGGACGCGCCGGCGCAGCGCCCCACCGAGCGCACCGAACATCCCACCCAGGATCACGTAGGGCAGCACCGCGAGGAGCAGCCGTGACTCCCACTCGATGAGGTCGAGCGGCCCCATGCCGATGGCCGCTGGGCCGAAGAAGGACACGACGCCGTACGTCGCCGCACCGACGAAGGTAGAAAGTGCGCCGGCGAGCGCGGAGCGCCGCGCGGCGAACCAACCCGCGCCCAGCGTCGCGACGACGATGTAGGCGACCGCCACCACGGCCGCGGTGCCGATCCACGTGCCGACCTGCAGGAACACGACGAGCTGCGCCGCGGCGGCGGCGGCCACGGCCAGTGCGAAACGCACCGGCCTAGCGCACCACGGCGAGCGCGTGGTCGGCCGTGTTGAGGGGCACGGACATGCCGTCGTCGCCGATCATCGCGATGTCCTCGATGCGCACACCGAGGCGCCCCGGGAGGTAGATGCCTGGCTCGATCGAGAACGCCATCCCCGGCTCGAGGCGCTCGCCGTTCCCCGACACGAGGTAGGGGTGCTCGTGCCCGTCCAGACCGATGCCGTGGCCGGTGCGGTGGATGAAGTGCGCCCCGTAGCCCGCCTCGGTGATGACCGCGCGCGCCGCGGCATCGACCGACTCACAGGTCGCCCCGCTGCGCGCCGCGCGATAGCCCGCCTCCTGCGCACGACGCACCGCATCGTGCACCTTCACCGTCGTCGCGTCGGGCATCCCCACGTGGACGGTCCGCGTGATGTCCGAGCAGTACCACTCGCGCGTTCCGCCGAAGTCGAGCACGACCGTATCGCCCTGCTGGATGATCCGGTCGCCGGTGGCGTGGTGTGGGGACGCGCCGTTCGGACCGGACGCGACGATGGTGAAGGCGACCTCGTCGTGACCCTCCGCGCGCAGCAGGGCGGCCAGATCCGCGGCGATCTCCGACTCGCGCCGTCCGCTGAACTCGTGGTCGCGGACCGCGCGGTAGGCGCGATCCGCGGCAGCGGACACGGCCGCGAGCGCTTCACGCTCGTACGGGTCCTTGCGCATGCGGAGCTCGCGGGTGATCGAGGACGCGACCGCGAACGTCCGGCCGCCCAGCGCCTGCTGCAGCCGCAGCGTGAAGAGCGCCCACATCTGGTCGGCGACGAACACGTCGCCCCGACCGGCCACGAGCGACGCAACGAGGGTGTACGGATCCTCGGTCTCGCTCCAGGTGAGCTGCGCTAGATCGGGCGCGGCCGCCTTCGCGCGTGGCGACTCGAGCCCAGGGACGACGAGCGTCGCAGCGCCGTCGGCCGCGAGGACCAGGCAGGTCAGTCGCTCGCTGGCGAAGACGCGGTAGCCCGACAGGTACGCGAGATCCGATCCCGGTGAGAGCAGCAACGCCGCGATGCCACGCTCCCGGAGCAGCGCTGCGGCCCGTTTTCGTCGGTCGGCGAAGGTCGCTCGGTCAGCAGGCATCAGGTGTGCTCCGAGGATAGCCATGTCCCGACTGATCGCGCCGCTCGGTATCGCCGCGTTCTTCCTGGGCATCCTGCTCATCGTCCAGCAGGGCAGCCTGCCCGCGCCGACCTATCCCAGCGTCCCACCCTCGCCGGCCAGCGCCAGCGCGGATGCGTCCGCGACCTTGCGGGCCCACCCGCCGATCCCGGTCGGCTATCGCGTACAGATCCCGCGTCTGGGTATCGATCTCGCGATCCTCGAGGGCGATATCGAGCGGGACACCGTGCAGTACCGCACGCCCGACGGCTACGCGTTCCACCTGCCCGGGACGGCGATCCCCGGGACCGGTGCGAACGCGTACCTCTATGCGCACGCTCGTCCGGGGATGTTCCTCGCGCTCTGGAACGTGAAGGCGGGCGACGTCGTGTGGATCAGCACCCCCGATGGCCGCGCGCTCCGCTACGTGGTGAGCGAGGTGCATCCACGCGTCCCGCCGAGCGACACGTCGTGGGCGGCTCCGTCGCCGCCCGAGCGCCTCACGCTCCAGACCTCGACCGGGCCCGCCGACACCGACCCGCGGTTCGTGGTGGTGGCGCACCCCGGCTGATCGGCCTCCGCGATGCGGGAAAGTCGCCGGAGCGAGCGAGCGCTCCCCGTGCGTGACGTGTCGGTGATGTAACGGAGTGTCGACGCGACCGACACACGATGGAACCCATCGTGCTGACACGCCAGGCGTGGGCAGGTCGGCGAGGCTCCGCGACACCGTGCGTCCGCTCGTACGTCGAGCGGTCATACAGGGCGGCTCGATGGGCGGGGGCGCCTGGGCGGCCGCGATGGCCGGCTATCGCGACATCCGCCGCCTCATCGCGCACGCGGGCGTCGCCGCGTTCGGTCTCTCGCTCCTCCTGCCGGCGGTGGTCCCGAGTGCGGTCCGGCCGAACGGCAACACGCTCGTCGCCGCCACCGTGGACGCACGCACCGCCACCGTCACCGTGGCGCGCGTCGCGCTCGCGGATGCACGCGCGCTCGTGGTGCGGCCGACGCCCGACCCCACACCCGAGCCGACCCCGGTGCCGACTCCCGAGCCGACCCCGGCGCCGACGCCGACCCCGATACCACGACCGGTAGCGGTCGCCGGGGGCGCGGGCGTGTTCGTGGTGGCGTCGTGGTATGGGCCGGGGTTCTACGAGAACCGCCTGCCGTGCTGGCCATGGCTCCAGGCCAACAACCTGCCGATCCAGTTCCTGCCGGACACCTGGGGGGTAGCGCACAAGACGCTCCCCTGCGGCACGATGCTCCGGCTGACGTACCGCGGGACCACCATCACCGTGCCGGTCGTCGATCGCGGTCCCTATATCGCCGGCCGCGAGCTCGACCTCTCACCGCGGGTGAAGGCGGCCCTCGGGTGCACCGACCTCTGCACGCTCCTGATGCAGATCCCCTAGCGATCGTTCGACTTCCGTTCGCCTGTCGTCATGCTCGCAATACGAGCGAGCGAGCGATGGCATGGGACTTGCAGCCTTGGCCGCAAAGCGGGGGACCATCGGTACCCCGGGAAGCCATCGAAGGGAGAGGTCGAATGACTCGCAACAAGGGGGCCATGACGGTGGCCGAGGCGGGGCGCCGCGGGGGCGCGACGACCGCGCAGCGGCACGGCCCGGAGTTCTACGAGCAGATCGGCAAGAAGGGTGGCCGCACGACCGCGGCACGCCACGGCTCAGACTTCTACGAGCAGATCGGCAAGCAGGGCGGCCAGAAGGTCAAGGAGCTGTACGGTCCGCGCTTCTACGGTCGCATCGGCAAGATCGGTGGCGACGCCGTGTCGGAGAAATACGGACACGAGCACTTCGAGGAGATCGGCAAGAAGGGCGGACAGAAGGTCGCTGAGCTGATCGCCCGCGGGCGGCAGGCAAGCTAGCCGCTCGTCAATTGTCCGTTCACCACACGCCGGAAGGGTCTATCCAGGACCGATCCCGCGTTGACATGGCGTTCGGTCACCCAACACCGTTGACACGACGGTGGCGAATCGTATCGTCGCCCGCTGTACGGGTGCGTGACGAAAGTTCGGGCTCCTGTACCGATGACCGAACGATGCGCGCACGGACGCGGCGACGAGGGGGAACGGCGTTGGACGGCTCAGCGGGGATGCCCACTCAACTGGTGGCGGTGGAGTGGGAGGACATCACGGCCTACTCCCGCACCGCGCTTCCCGAGGACTTCGAGCCGTACCGACTGCGCAAGCTCACCTGCGGCCTGCTGTGGAAGGAGACGGCCGAGTACGTCGTGGTGGTGGGCGACTACGACCTCACCAACGAGGGCAGGGACTACCGCCACAACGACTTCCACATCATCCCGCGAGGCGTGATCCGAAAGCTCACCTACCTCTCCGACGCGGGCTCGCTCGTCAGCCTTCAGATCGAATCCGCCTAGCCCGGAACGCACGCCGGGCGGCCGATCGCGAATGCGTCCGGCGATACGGAACGTTCCCGCGCCTCCACGGGTACAGGAACAAGACAGGAGCTGGCACCGTTCTTGTCTCGGAACCCACTGGAGGTCAGGCGATGGCTGTACGGGCGGAGCTCTACTGCTACTTCTGCGGACACGGGCTCGGCGAGGTCCTCGTGCCGACCGCGGCACGCAAGCCCACCGTCGAGCAGCTTCGTGCCGCCTATGCGCAGCCCGGCCGCGAAGCCCCGTCCTGGAGCGATGACGCGCAGCCGCTCTGCCCGCGCTGTGGCGGACAGCTGTTCCTCGAGCGCTTCGAGCACGAGGTCGTGCGCCAGTCCGGGCGCCGCGCGCTGAAGCGCGCGAGCTAGGTCACCGACGCCCCTACGACGGCGGACGGCCGGGACGCAAGTCCCGGCCGTTCGCTTTTCTGCGTGTCAGTGCGCGATGTGGCCTTCATCATTGGTGGTGGTGCGCTCGGATGGGCGGCGGCCCGCGCCGTGCTGCGATCCCGGCGCGCGCCCACACCGCTGACCCGGCGCCAGGCGGAGATCCTCGAGCTCGTCGAGCGCGGGATGACGACGAAGGAGATCGCCCGGCAGGCAGGGATCAGCGAGCACTCGGTGAACACGCACATCCGCCGCGCCACCCGAACGCTCGGCGTGGGAACGCGCGCCGCCGCCGTCGCGGTGGTCCGCGGATCGCCTCAGGCCGGCGTGCCCGCCAGACCGAGGCGCTCACCCACGCGGTCGAGGGCGGTGACGATCTCGCCGACGAGCTCGTCGAATGGGACCTGAAGGTCCTCGGCCCCCTTCAGCATCATCTCGCGGCTCACGGCACGCGCGAAGGCCTTGTCCTTCATCTTCTTCCGCACCGCCGCGGCGTCGACGTCGCGCACCGCCTTGGAGGGTCGCACCAGCGCCACAGCGGTGACGAATCCGGTGAGCTCGTCCACCGCGTAGAGCGTCTTCTCCATCGGCGTGACCCGCGGCACGCCGGTGTGATCGCCGTGCGACTGGATGGCGTGGACGATCGGAGCGGGGACCCCGGCCTGTTCAAGGATGGGCTTGCCGTTCTGCGGATGGCCGTCGGGGTCCCGTTCGTAGTCGAAGTCATGCAGGAGGCCGGTGATTCCCCACACCTCGGCGTCCTCACCGAACTTCGCCGCGAAATGGCGCATCGCGGCCTCGACCGCCAGGCCGTGCTTGCGCAAGCCGTCGCCCTTGGTGTGCTCGCATAGGAGCGCCCATGCCTCATCGCGCGTCACGACGCACCTCCTGTGTGAGCCTCGAATGCTAGGCTCTCGACGTGATCGCGTTCACGTCGGGTGCGGCCGAGAAGCTGCGCGAGCTGCGTGGTGCCGACCCCGCGCGCGCCTATCTGCGGCTCTACGTCGCGGGTCGGAGCTGCAGCGGCTACCAGTACGGGCTCGCCTTCGACTCATCGACCGACGGCACCGACGAGGTCGTCGAGGCAGCGGGCATCCCCGTGGCCATCGACGAGCAGAGCCGTCCCTATTGCGACGGCGCGACCATCGAGTACGTCGACGAGGCCGAGTACCCAGGTGGCGGCTTCCGCGTCACCAATCCGAGGCTCGAGGCCGGTGGCTCCTGCGGCGGCTCCTGCAGCTGCGGTCGGTAGGGTGCCCGGCATGACCGGGTGCGGGTGCCTCATCCTCGTCGCGATCCTCGTCGGACTCATCGCCTTCATGATCTTTGGCTCGACCGATCCGGGCGAGCCGGTGGATGCCGCGGCCGCGCTCGCGGCGCTAGCGGTCCTGTGGGTGGCGCGTGTGCCACTCCGTCGCGCGCTCGTACGCGTGCGCGGCGCGTAGTAGCACCGCCTCGCGCCAGGGGCCGGCGGCGAGCTGCAGCCCGATCGGCAGGCCCGACCCGGTGAAGCCGCAGGGGATCGAGATCGCGGGCAGACCGGTGAGGTTGAAGGGTGAGGTGTTCGCGGTGAGACGTGCGGCCGCGGCGACCGCATCCTGGCCCTCACGCGGTGGCGCGGCGATGGGGGTGGTCGGCGTGGCGATGACGTCGTGGTCGCGGAGGATCTCACTCCACGCTCGGCGGATGCGCGCCTGATCGCGTCGCGCCTGCGCGTGCTCCACCGCGGTGATCGTGCCGCCGGCGCGGAGCCGCTCGAGCACGTCGGCCCCGAACGCCGATGCGTGATCAGCGATCCGCTCGCGGTGGAACGTCGCCGCCTCCACGGCGATGATCGCGCGCTGGGTCGCGCGCAGCAGGTCGGTATGCGGCAGCGGACGCTCCTCGACGAGCGCGCCGGCTGTCGCGAGCACGGCGATGGCCGTCCGGACCGCGCGCAGGACCTCGGGGTCGATGTCGTCGAAGAAGTGGCTCGTCGGCACGAGCACACGGAGGCCGCGCGCGCCATCATCCAGCCCCTTGACGTAGTCGTCGGCGGGCGCGTCGACGCTCGCCGGGTCCTCGGCGTCGTAGCCCGCGAGCACGCCGAGCGCGGCCGCGGCGTCGGCGACGGTCCGCGCGAGCGGGCCGGCATGATCGAGCGTCCATGCCAGGGGCACCGCTCCGGCGAGGCTCACGCGTCCATACGTCGGCTTGAGCCCGACCACGCCGCAGAGCGCGGCGGGGATCCGGATCGAGCCACCCGTGTCGCTGCCGACCGACACCGCGCACATCCCTGTGGCGACCGCGATGGCCGACCCGCCGCTCGAGCCGCCGGGGATGCGCGTGGGGTCCCAGGGATTGGCCGCCGCGCCGAAGTGCGGATTCTGGCTCGTGACACCGAAGGCCCACTCGTGGAGGTTCGTCGTTCCCATGAGGACCGCGCCCCCGTCGCGCAGCCGCGCCATGACCGCGCTGTCGTGCGCGGCCGTGCTCTTGGCGAACAGCACCGAGCCGGCGGTGGTCGGGATGCCGGCGACGCCGAAGAGATCCTTCAGGGTCACCGGGATGCCCTGCAGCGGCCCTCGATCGATGCCGCGCCGGAAGAGTGCGTCGGCGTGGTCGGCCTCGGCGAGGGCGCGATCCGGCGTGGGCGTGATGAACGCGCGCAGTGCGGCGTCGTTCTGCTCGATCCGCTCGAACGCCGCCTGCGCGAGCTCCACCGACGTCACCCGCCGCTCGCGGAGCAGCGCGGCGGCCTTGTGCGCGGGGAGGAGCGCGAGATCGATGGCGGCGATGCCGCGATGGTACGGGCGTGTATCGTCGGCCGCGGTGAGCGATCGGTCGTTCGTGCGTTTCGGCGGCCTCGCCGCCATCCTCCTCGCGCTCACCTCGTGGGCCGCGGTCCTCACGTTCTACACCGCCGCCGCCGGTGGCCAGGATCTCGTCGGTGTGGAGATGTTCCGGCTCTTCTCCGCGCTCATCGCGTTCTGGTCGCTGTTCGCGATCGTCGCCGTGCACTGGGTGGTGCGCCCGCATGGCGAGGCGTGGTCGTTCTTCGCGGTCATCGTCGGGGTGACCGCCGCCGCCGCGACCTTCGTCGCCTCGCTCTACCCCATCGCATTCACCCGGCACCTCCTCCGTGATCCGATCGACGTCAACGTCGCGCTCCCCACGGCGGTCCCGCCGACCGATCCGCTGAACGCGATGACCTTCGGGCTCACCGGGCTCTGGTTCCTCATCGCGAATCTCCTGCTCTCGCGCGCCGCGGTGCCGCGGCGTCTTGCGCTCCTCGGACTGGTCGGGGCGATCGTGCTCCTGGGGGGCTTCCTCGCCGCGCTCATGGCCCAGGACGCACTCGTCGACTCCGTGGCTCTCGCGGCGGGCGCGGTGGTCGGCCCGGTGTACTGGCTCTGGCTGGGCTTCGTCCTTCGGCGGATGGCCTAGGCGGGCGTGAGCCGGCCCGCGACGGCGGGCCGTTCGGCACCCCAGGTGGTGTCCTTGTGCCCTGCCGTCGTGGGGTGCCGCGGCCGCAGGCTGTGCGGCATCGGCACGACAGCGGAGGTGTGATGTGACAGCCGTCGCAGGCGAACAGCGGTCCGACGTCGTTTCAGGCGCGCTCACCGGAGGGCTCTTTGGAGCACTGGCGATCGGGCTGGTGACCGCGCTGACCGTGGGCGTCCTCGGGGCGACCGGCGGCATCCGCTCCGGCACCGAGTCGAGCACCACGACGACCACGGCCACGGCTTCGACGGCGGCACCCGCCGCGCCCGCGAACGCGGCGCCCGTCGCGCTCGCGCCCGCGAAGGCGTTGGGGACGAAGTCCATCGCACGTCCCGCGTCGTCGGTCGCACCGGCGCTCTCACGCTCGGTGCCGGCCACCGTCCGCGTGGACCTCGAGACGCAGGAGGTGGTGGCCGAGATCGAGAAGGGCGCGACGTACAGCTACTGGACCTTCAACGGCACCATTCCTGGACCGATGGTCCGCGTCCGGGTGGGTGACACGGTGGAGCTCCACATGAAGAACTCCGCGACGTCCATCCTGCCGCACTCCATCGACCTGCACGCGGTGAACGGCCCCGGCGGCGGGGCCGGAGCGACGCAGACGAATCCCGGCAAGGAGACGATGGTCACCTTCAAGGCGCTCAATCCGGGTCTGTACGTCTATCACTGCGCGACCGCGCCGATCCCGATGCATATCGCGAACGGCATGTACGGCCTGATCCTGGTCGAGCCGGAGGGCGGCCTGCCGCCGGTCGACCGCGAGTTCTACGTCATGCAGGGTGAGCTCTATACGAATGCACGGCTCGGCATCACCGGTCATCACGACTTCGACGCGATCAAGATGGATCTCGAAGAGCCGGACTACGTCCTCTTCAACGGCAAGACGGGCTCGCTGACCGGCGAGGCCGCGATGACGGCGAAGGTGGGGGAGCGTGTGCGCATCTACTTCGGCGTCGGTGGCTTCCTGCCGTCGTCGCTCCATCTGATCGGCGAGATCTTCGACCGCGTGTATCCCGAGGGTGCGGTCGGCAGCTCACCGAACGCGAACGTGCAGACCACGCTCGTGCCGGCCGGCGGCGCGACGATGGTCGAATTCACGCTCGACGTTCCGGGCACGTATCTGCTCGTGGATCACGCGCTCCCGCGCGCCATCAACAAGGGAGCGGTGGCGCAGCTCGTCGTCACCGGGCCCGCGGACGCCACCATCTACAGCGGCACGGGAAGTGGCCACTGAGCACGGTCAACGGTCGAGCGGGTCGACGATCCGGCCGAAGAGCTTCTGCTCCCAGTGCGTGTGCGGGCCGGTCGTGACTCCGGTCATGCCGATGAGCGCCACCGGCTGACCGCGCGCGACCCGCTCACCGAGCGACACCAGCGGCAGACTGATGTGGTAGTAGCAGCTCTGCAGGCCACCCTGATGCTGGACGCACACGCGGTTCCCACCCACGTTCACCCAGCCGACCTCATCGACCACCCCCGCGTCGGCCGTGGTGATGATCGTTCCGAACGGCGCCGCGAGATCCACGCCGGTGTGGCGGCCCTGCAGGAACTGAGTGATCACGCCGGACACCGGCCGCACCGCGCGTCCGCTGGCGGCCTCGATCGCGCCGCGCCGTGCCGCCGCGTCGGTCTCGGCGCGTGCCGCATCCGCGGCACCGCGGCAGCGGTACACCTCGAGTCGGGTCGTATGCGTCCCGATGCGGCTCGCCCCCACGAAGTACCGACCGTCCGGGCTGAACTCGCGTGTGCCCATGAGGTTCGGCAATGTCGCGATCGGCGCTGCCGATGGATCGTCCCACGCGCGGAATGGGTCGTACGCGTCGCCGGCGGGGACCGTGGGTGAGACCGCGCCTACCAGGAGCGATCGGCCATCAGGTGTCCATTGATGCACGCGGCCGGACGGCGTCGCGTCGGCGCTCGTGCGCACGCCGGTGGTGAGGTCGCGCAGCTCCAGGCGATCCGGGTAGCGGACCAGCAGGGTCGCGCCGGCCGGCGCCCACTCCACGTACGGAGCGTTCTCCGCGTCGAGCGGCGCGAGCGAGCCGGTCCGGGTGAGCCCGAGGTGACGCTCGAGCGTGCCGTCCAGCGAGTACCGCGTGAGCGTGAAGTGTGTACCGTCAGCGCTCCAGTAGACATCGTCCCGTGGGTACTTCGGCACGAAGCGCTCCTCGAGCGTCGCGATGCGCCGTACCGCGCCATCACGCCACTCGCGGATCTCATCCTTTTCGATGAAGAGGAGCGCGTCGCCCACCCAGCGGATGCGAGGGACCGTGGGCGTGAGGCGTGCGATCACCATCGCGTCGCGCGTGATACGCAGTTCGTCCGCGTTCGGCCCCCAGTAGGCCAGGTGCGCACCGGTGGTCGACCACTCCGGCTGATCTCCGACGCCGACCGGCCACAGGCGACCGGTGACGAGATCGAGGGTGTCCGTCAGCTCCTGTTCGACGTAGCCGGTCGGTGATCGCGTCGAAGGCAGCCGGGCGAACCAGACGACCGCGAGCGTCCGCCTGTCCGGCGACCACCGTGCCTCCATGACATTCGGGATCTCGGGGATGTCCACCCGCTCGAGGCAGTGCAGCGACGGCATCGGCTCGGGGTCACCGCGGGGCTCCGCGGCGAACGCCGCTGGCGCGGGGACCAGTAGCGCGAGGATGAGGAGCGCGGTCGCGGGCCGCATCCATTGAGTGTGCGCCGTGTCGTAGGCACCGGCAGCATCTTTTCGTCGGGGGATGGCGTCACGCCAGCCCGGACCTATCGTGCGCCTGTGCGCCGCCTCACGGACGATCCCTTCGCGCAGCGCCTGTTCGAGGAGGCGCAGGAGGGCATCGCCGTCTACGACGAGGCGGGTGCGCTCGTCGCCTGGAACGCCGCGGCGCGCGCGATCACCGGCTGGGACCAGGCCGCCGCCGCCACGCAGGGCCTGCTCGATCGTGGATCGGGGATGCTCGAGATCCGCGACGGCAAGTGGGTCGACCTCCGCCCGTCCGCGGTCGCGACGGCGGATGGACGCCTGCGCATCCTCCTCTTCGCCGACGCGACCGCGCAGGTCGCGCTCAGCGACGCTCGGCGCCAGCTCATGGAGGGCGGCCTCGTCGACCGGATCACGCAGCTGGCCGGCCAGCAGATCGCGCTCGGCCATCTCGAGCGCAGCGTCGCGCTCGCCCGGCGCGACACGCGCGCGGTGGGGGTCATCTCCATCGGTGTCGCGGTCCCGCGCGTGGCCGAGGAGGTGCCGATGGACGAGCTCATGGCGCAGCTGGGCAAGCGCACCATCGCCGCGACGCGCACGAGCGATCTCGCGGCGCGCTTGAGCGACGGCGAGCTGCTCATCGTGCTCACCGCGATGGCGAGCGCGAACGACGCCGCGATCGTCGCCGTCCGGCTGCTCCTCCAGCTCTCACGCCCGTACGTCCTCCAGGGCCGCGAGCGCTCCGCGACGGTGAGCCTGGGCGTGGCGTCGTTCCCGACCGACGGCGACTCGGCCGAGCTCGTGCTGGGCGCCGCGCGAGCGGCGATGACCCGCGCGAGCGTCGAGGGTGGCGGGTACCGCGTGGCCAGCGCGCCGACCGCCTGAGGAACACACTCCAGCGATGACCGCCGCAGCGACCGACATCGCGCGCACCCGCGATGGCCTCGATCTCACCACCTATCTCTGGCCGACGGACAGCCCCGTCCGCGCACACGTCCTCCTCGTGCACGGCATCGCCGAGCACAGCGGCCGGTACGAGCACGTGGCCGCGCGGTTCGTTGCCGCGGGTATCACGGTGCATGCCTTCGACCTGCGTGGGTTCGGGCGCTCGGCCGGCCATCGCGCCTACGTGACCCGATGGTCCGAGTACCACGACGACGTGGAGGATCGTCTGGCCGCGGTGCGCACGGCCGCGGGCGGACGGCCGGTCGTGCTGTACGGGCACTCGATGGGCGGTCTGGTCTCGCTCGGCTACACGCTCGCGGACCCAGCGCGGCCATTGCCGGATCTACTGGTGCTCTCCGCGCCGGCGATCGCCGCGAGCGTCCCGACCTGGAAACGCCGTCTCGCTGCCGTGGTCTCCGTCGTGATGCCGCGCCTCGCTGTCGCGAACGCGTTCCCGCGCGGTGGGCTCTCGAGCGACGGCGCGGTGGAGGCCGCGTACGCGGCGGACCCCCTGGTGGTGCGCCGCACCACCGCGCGACTCGGCGTGGCGCTCTTCGGTGAGCAGGACCGGGTGCAGGCCGCGCTCTCTCGCGGCGGCCCGTTACCGGTGCGGACCTACGTGCTGCATGGCGCCGCCGATCCGATCGTCCCGGAGCGGGCGAGCCGGTCGCTCGAAGGCCGCGCGAACGTCACGCGGCGGGTGTACCCGGGGCTGCACCACGAGACGCACAACGAGCCGAGCGGGATGGCGGTGGTGGACGACACGATCGCGTGGATCACGCGCGAAGTGGGGACATTGACGCCGCGCTGATGGCGCCGGTCGCACGAGCGCTCAGCGACGCGCGACCAGGCGGGCCAACTCCGCTCCGCGGACGAAGCGCAGCCCAACGATCACGATGACCACCGTGAGCGCGATCAGCAGCGTGGAGAGCGCCGCCAACGTCGGATTCTGATACTGCTCCAGATACAAGAACATCTGGATCGGAAGCGTCGTATTCGACGGCCGGACCAGGAAGATGGATGCCTCGGTCTCGTCGAACGAAGTGATGAAGGCGAAGACCGTGGCGACGACGATGCCTGCGCGGATCTGCGGCAGTGTGACCTGCCAGAACGTGCGGAGGGGTCCGGCTCCAAGGTCCATCGCCGCCTCCTCGAGTGCGCGATTGACACTGACGAGGTTCGCGGTGAGAAGCACGATGCAGAACGGAAGCGACAGCATCGTGTGCACGAGGACGAGACTGCCGAGCGTGCCGAAGAGCCGGAGCTTGATGAGCAGGATGAAGACGGCGATGCCGATGGCGACCTTTGGCATGACGAGCGGCGACAGGAAGAAGGCGCGCAGCGCGCCGCGTCCGACGATCCGGTATCGCACCAGGGCGAGCGCGGCGAGCATGCCGGCGACGACCGCGATCACCGTGGATGCGCCGGCGATCATCAGCGAATTGACCATCCCGTCACGGAACGGCTTGTAGCCGAGGACGAACTCGTACCAGCGGAGCGAGAAGCCCTGCGGCGGGAACGTGTTGAATGACGCGCTGTTGAACGAATTCACCACGATGAACACGAGCGGCGACAGCATGAAGGCCAGCACCGCCAGCAAGGCGAGGCGGAGGACGAGGTCGATGGGGCCGCCCGGCGAGCTCTCGCGCGGACGCGGCGAGCCGATCGGGCGCATCGCACGAAGCGACCGCGCGGCAAGGTCGAAGACGGCGAGCGCTCCGAGGGCGAGCGCCAAGAGCACGATGGCTTCGACGGCGGCGAGCGGCCAGTTGACGTCCACGACGTTGAACCAGATGTGGCGCGACAGCACCTGGACCTTTCCACCTCCGAGGAGGGCCGGTGTGACGAACGCGCTGATCGCGAGAGTGAAGACGATCTGTGCTCCCGCGACGACACCCGGAAGGCTCATCGGAAGGACGACCCGGAGGAACGTCTGGATGCGGTTCGCCCCCAGATCGTTCGCGGCCTCACGCTGTGCGTTGTCGAACTGGAGCATGACGCTGAGGATGGGGAAGATCATGAAGGGCAGCAGGATGTGCACGAGGGCGATGATCACCCCCGTGTTGTTGAAGATCATCGGGATCGGTTCGCTGATGAGCCCGATCGCGCGGAGCGCGGTGTTCAGCACGCCGCCGTCGGCGAGGAGAAGCAGCCAGCCATAGGCGCGCACGACGACGCTGACCAGGAGCGGCGAGAAGATGATGATGTAGGCGGCCACCAGCAGCTTCTGATTTCGGACCTTCGTCAGCGCGTAGGCGGCCGGATATCCGATGAGCAGGGCCGCGCCGGTCACGCCGAGGGCGAGCTGCAGCGTGTTCCCGACGATCCCCCAGTAGAACGGATCGGTGAAGAACTTCTGCCATGCGAGGAAGCTCACCTCCTCGGTCAGCTGGCCACCGCGGAACGTGTAGGCGCTGTACGAAAAGAGCAGAAGCATCGCCGCGGCGAAGACCCCTGCGGTGATGGCGAATGCGGGGAGCAGCAGCAGCACCGCGGGTCGGCGAACGAAGGCCACGACGCCGCTCAGCACGAGACTAGTCGCCGAGGACGACGGCCGAGGTGGGGGCCCAGCTGAGTGCGACCGCGTCCCCCTTCAGGAAGTGCTCCTCCGACTCCGTCTGGGTCTGCACCACCATGCGCAGGCCATCGCCGACTACGACCTCGTACCTGGTGATCGGCCCCATGAACGTCGCCTCGGAGACCGTCCCCTGGTGCTGGTCGGCACGGCCGGCGTCGCGGGCGGCGATCCGGATCTTCTCGGGGCGGATCGAGATGTTGCGCGTCTCACCTGCACGCAGACCGGCGGCGGCGACCGCGAAGCGCAGTCCCTTCCCCTCGACGATCCCGCGATCGCCGCCCGGATCGACCTCGCGCACGGTGACCGCGAGGATGTTCGTGTCGCCGATGAAATGGGCCACGAAGCGAGTGGCGGGGCGAGAGTAGATGTGCTCCGGCGATCCGAGCTGTGCGATGCGGCCCTCGGACATGACCGCCACGCGGTCGGCCATGGTGAGGGCCTCGCCCTGGTCGTGGGTCACGTAGACGAAGGTGGTGCCGGAGCGTCGCTGCATCGCCTTCAGCTCACGCTGCATCTGGAGCCGCAGCTTGAGGTCGAGCGACCCCAGCGGCTCATCGAGCAAGAGCACGGCTGGCTCGTTCACCAGCGCGCGCGCGATGGCGACGCGCTGCTGCTGCCCACCGGAGAGCTGGTGGATCCGGCGCCGGTCGTAACCTCCCAGGTCGACAAGCTCGAGCGCTCGGCGCACGCGGTCGCCGATCTCGGACGCCGGTCGGCCCTTCACGCGAAGGCCGAAGGCGATGTTGTCGTACACATCCATGTGCGGGAACAGCGCGAGCTGCTGGAACACGAGATTCGTCTCCCGCCGGTACGGCGGGACGTCGTTCACGCGCTTCCCGCGCAGGAACACATCGCCGCTCGTCGGCCGTTCGAAGCCAGCGAGGATCCGCAGCGTGGTGGTCTTACCTGATCCGGAGGGGCCCAGCAGGGCGAAGAACTCGCCCTGCTGGACGCCCAGGGAAACGCGATCGACAGCGACGACATCACCGAACGTGCGCGTGACCTCGCGCAGCTCGATGACGTTCGGAGCCGTGGCGCTCTCAGTGGTCACTTGACGTATGCGACGACCTCCTTGTCCCAACGCTCCTTCCACTCGGAGTTCTTCGCGGCGAGCGTCGGCCAATCGAGCTGCATCGCGCCCTCGATGTTCCGGGACTTGAACGCTTCCTGATTCGCCAGCTCAGCGTCGAGCTGGATGTCCTTGGCCACCGGGATGCTGTGGGTCAGGTTGCAGTAGCGCGAGAGCCACTTCTTGTCATTCAGCATGTTGATGATCCGCTGGGCGTGGTACTTCTGCACCGCGGTCGAGCCCTTCACGATCTGGTGATACAGCGTGAACGCGATCTGGCCCTCCTTGGGGGCCGCATATCCGAACGGGCCCTTCTCCTGGTTCGCCCAGATGTCCACGGAGCTGTTGAACCAGCCCGACAGCCAGACCTCGCCTCGGATCATCGGCTGCTTCACCTGATCGTTGGACAGGAAGAAGAGCTTGATCTGGCCCTCCTTCGCCTTGTCTGAGATGAGCTTGAAGGCCTTGTCCACCGCGGCGGGGTCGCTCTCCTTGCCTCCCTGTGCCCGCGTCGTCGTCACGAGGCCGCTCAGATAGTGGTTCCCTTGCGAGAGCGCGAGGCGACCCTTGAAGCGGGAGTCCCAGAAGTCCATCCAGGACGTCGGCGCGGTCTTGACGTGCTCGGTGTTGTACATGAGACCGATCCCGACCATCCCCCAGGCGATCCCCTTGTTGTCCTTCCGCTTGAAGTTGTCGAGGACGTTCCCGAGCGTCGGGACCGCCGCCGTGTCGAGCGGCTCCCACATGTCGTCGACGTCGCCCTTCGCCGTCGCGTCCGCGTTGAAGTAGCCGAAGTTCACGATGGGCTGGTCGGGCGTGGTCTTCCGCGCGGCGACCATCTTCGGGTAGGTCTCCGCGTTCGTTCCCTCGTAGAGCTCGATGGTGACGTTCGGGTTCTCCTTGGTGTACTCCGCGACGACCTCGCGCGGGACGACGCCCTGATTGGCGCCGACGTACACGAAGAACGAAAGCTTCACGGGCCCATCCGCACCCGCCGGCTTGCCGCCGGTCGCGCCCGACGCCGCAGGCCCGCTGGTCGTCCCGGATGGCCCACATGCCGCGAGGAACGCCAGCGCGCTGGCCGACGAGATGCCGAGCGCCGCCGATCGTTCGAGGAACTGACGCCTACTGAGTCCGCGCCGCTGCAGCTGCACGAGTCGCTCTTCCTGGCTCACCGGTTCAATCCTCCATTCACTTCCGCTCTTGTGCCTTCATGCCACGCTCGTTCACCGATCACATCCCTCCTCACTTGCGAGCCGCGCCGGCGGGCTCGCGCGCTGTGCGTTCCCTGACCCGCGCCGTCCACTCGCGTCCGTTCGCGATCAGCTGCGCCCTGACGCGCTGTTCGGCACGCACCGGATCACCATCCGTCAGCGCATCGATGAGGCGCTCATGCATCGCCGCGAGCTCGTCGCCGTCGCGGAACGCTGCCTCGACCGTCGTGTGGTACAGAGCGATGCGGCCACGGAGCCGTTCCCACGCTTGCAGCAGCTGCTCGTCGTCGGCGAGACGTACGAGTGTCGCGTGGAACTTCGCGTCCAGCTCACGGAGCCGGGCCACGGTCTGCGGTCCCGTGGTCCCGCGCATTCCGTCGACGATCACTTGGAGCTGCGCGATGTCATCGGCTGTCCGTCGCTGGGTGACGAGCGAGGCCGCGTATCCCTCGAGGATCGATCGCAGCGAGTACACCTCGGCGATCTCGCGTTCGTCGAGCTCGACGATCGATGCGCCGACGAAGGGGTCGGTCCGCACCAGCCCGCCGCGCTGGAGCATCCCGATCGCCTCGCGGACAGGACCACGGCTGGTCCCGACCGCGGCGGCGATCTCTGCCTCGACCAGGCGCTGACCCGGCCGCAGCGACCCTTCTCGGATCTGCCCGAGCAGGATCTCGTAGATCTGCCGAGCGAGCGTCCGGCGTGAGACCTCGCCGCCGCGGCTGGTCATGGTGCGCGCAGGATACCCAAGATGGTCGACAGTCGACGGTTGACCGTTTTTGACTACCATCTCGACCATGCGCTTCACGATCGTCGGGGCCGGCGCCATCGGTGGGATCACCGGCGCCCACCTGGTCCGCGCTGGCCACGAGGTCGTGTGGGTCGACACGGTGGCCGACCACCTCGACGCGATCCGCGAGCGGGGGCTCTCCGTGGAGGGGGTCTCGACGATCACGGCCAGACCGCTGGCGGCGCTCCGCCCGGACGAGCTGCGCGGCCCGCTCGGCACGGTGATCTGCGCGGTGAAGACCCTGCACACGCGCCAAGCGCTCGCCCCGGTCGCCTCGCTCCTCGCACCCGACGAGATCGTCCTCTCCATGCAGAACGGGCTCGCGTACTACGACGTCATCGACGGCGTCGGACGCGAGCGCACCCTCGTGGCGTGCTTCAACTTCGGTGGGCACTACAAGGCGCCGGGTCGTGTCGTCCACGGCACCCGCGGCGGCTTCCACGTGGGCGAACTGGACGGCTCGCTGTCGCCGCGTGCCCGAGAGCTGGGCGCCGCGCTCTCCGCGGTGCAGGAGTGCGAGGTGTCGGACAACGTCCTCGGCTGCCTCTGGAGCAAGATGGCGATGGCGAGCGTGTTCTTCGCGACGGCGCTCGTGGACGCGGATGTGAAGGACATCTTGGCGCGTGAGCGCTATCACACGCTGATGGCGGACCTCGTATCGGAGACGCTCGCGGCCGCCGACGCGATGGGGATACGGACCTTCGAGCTCCACGGCTTTGACCCCGACTCGCTGCGCCCCGAGCGGCGCACCTCCGCGGCGCTCGTGCGCGCGATGGACGCGATCTCCGGCTCGTTCAATCCACTCCAGCAGCGCACGGGGATCTGGATCGACCTGGCCGTCCGCAAGCGAAAGACCGAGGCCGAGCCGCAGCTCGGCCGCCTGACCCGGGAGGCGGCGGCGCGCGGAGTC
>DASSPF010000153.1:0-3550 GCA_035699805.1 Candidatus Limnocylindria bacterium
GGGCTCGACGAATTCGGGCCGCACGTCGAATCGACCGCGGTACTGCGGGAGAAGCTTGTACTCCATCGAGGGGTGCACGTACGGCGCGATGAGCGCGTGGAAGCGATCGGTCGACGGCTGCTCGAGCCGCAGGATCGACGAACCGGCGACGTGATGGATCTTCGAGCTCAAGCCGAAGCGCCAGAACAGGCTCTCGACGAGACGCTCCTGCGTCTCCACGGTCATCGCGTCCACGCAGATGGCGATGCGTCCACGATCCTGCCGCTTGCCCCGCAGCGTGAACGAGCCATCGTCCTGGTACCAGAGCGCGAGCGCGAGCGGCGACAGGGACTCCAGGTAGGCGTGCGAGAACTCCTTGCGTCCGTCGCGATAGACCTCGTTCCGAAGGTCGTACAGCTCCGGCAAGAGCGTGCTGTCCCAGAACCCGGCACCCTCCTGATTGGCCCAGAACGAGCCGGGGATGTTCGCGAAGAGCGAGCGCTTCCAGTCGAGGTACGCACGCTGTTGCGGGCCGTGGCCGAGCCGGAACTTGACCCCGCGCGAGGTCGGCCGCTTCGGTCGCGAAAGGCTTCCGTCCCCGAGAAGGCTCCCGCGAATGACGTCCATCTGCCACGGGCTGAGACGGAACTTCTGAGCCATCATGACCTGGTCACCCGGGCCGAGCTCGCGAAGCGGTGCGAACCCCTCCGCCGTGAGGACCTCGTGGTCGGGAGTGGCGCTGAACTGGGCGCGACCGTTGCCGCTCGGCTTGTGCACGCTGACGCTGAGGAACTCGTCGGTCGCGCCGTTGTTGAACCAGTTCGTCACCGGGCGTGCCTCGACCGCGCCCGTCTCCAGATCGGCGGTGAGCACCTCGACGGGACGGCGCTGATTGACCAGGACACCTATCCGCTCCTGCGTGCCGTCTGCCAGCGTCACGCGCGTCGTGTACGAGAAGCAACCGAAGATGACGCCGACCTTCTCGCGGAGCTGGTTGATGAAGATGACCGTCGTCTTCGTCTTCGAGATGCTGCCGGTGAGCTTGCGCAGCGCCTGGCTCATGAGCCGCGCCTGAAGACCCATGTGCGCGTCGCCCATCTCGCCCTCGATCTCCGCTCGCGGCACCAGGGCCGCGACCGAGTCGACGACGACCAGGTCCACCGCGCCCGAACGCACCAGCGTGTCGGTGATCTCGAGGGCCTGCTCGCCGTTGTCCGGCTGCGAGATGAGCAGCTCGTCCACGTTGACGCCGCACGTCCTGGCCCACTGCGAGTCGAGCGCGTGCTCCGCGTCGATGAACGCGGCGGTCCCGCCGCTGCGCTGGACCGCGGCGACGGCGTGCAGCGTGAGGGTCGTCTTGCCCGAGGCCTCGGGGCCGTAGATCTCGACCACCCGCCCGCGCGGGTAGCCGCCGATGCCCAGGGCCAGGTCGAGTGCGATCGAGCCGCTCGGGATCGCGTCGACCTTCTCGCCGCCTGAGGCGCCGAGCTTCATGATCGAGCCCTTCCCGAACTGCTTTTCGATCTGCAGGATCGCCTGGTCGATCGCCTTGGTCTTCTCTGTCACAGCCACTCCACCCTCACAACTCGCATCCGAACACCAAACGGCGCCGGCTTGCGCAGGCGATCGCCTACCAGTCGACCTTCTCTTTGCGCTTCGGCTTTACCAGCTCGATGGTCATGGGCTGGACGGGAGCCACATAGGCCTTCTTCTTGAGCTCCCGCTCGATCTGCTCTTTGGACTTCTTCTTCTTGTTCTTGTCTTTGGCCTCGCCGCGACCGCTTGGCATGCGGAACCCTCCCATCGGATGGACGTATCCGGACCCGCCGAGTCTAGCGCCGCACGCGCCTGCCTCGCCGCGCCGACGCCTATCCTTCGACCGTGCCGAACACCGGGCGCCCGAGCGCGCGCGTGACCACCCGCACCGGCGACGGCGGCGAGACCTCGCTCTTCGGCAAGCCGCGCGTGCGCAAGACCGACCCGCGCATCATCGCGCTCGGCGACCTCGACGAGGCGCAGTCGGCCATCGGCGTCGCGCGCTCGCTCGCACCGCGCTCGTCGCTCGGACGTGAGCTCCTCGCGCTCCAGCGCGGCCTGTACGTCGCGATGTCCGAGGTCGCGACGCCCCCCGAGGACCTCGAGCGTCTGCCGGAGCGCCTCGACGCGTCCGCCATCGACCGGCTGGACGCCGCGCTGGAGGGGGTGAAGAAGACCGTCCAGATCGACGGCCGGTTCGTCATCCCCGGCGAGACGCAGATCGCGGCCGCGGTGGATCACGCGCGCACGGTGGTCCGCCGGGCCGAGCGCAGCGTCATCGCCTGCGTCGACGCCGGCATGGTGGCCCCCGGGCAGCTGGTCCCCTGGCTCAACCGCGCCTCGGACCTGCTCTTCGTCCTGGCGCGCGCGGCCGAGGGCGCGCCGCGGCCATCCAAGACCGCCAAGAAGCGCACGAAGAAGAAGAGCCGCGGCCCGCGGTGAGCGAGTCCCCGAGCGAGAGCGCCTGGAACACCGAGGCGCCCTGGGGGATCACCGACCGCGTCCGCCGGCGCCTGGAGGCCACCGCGCGCGAGGTCGCGTCCGACTGGGGTCTCACCCTCGGTCCGCAGTTCGCGATGGCCAGGTACTCCTTCGCCGCGCCCGCGGGCGAGGACGCGGTGCTCAAGATCCCGCCGGTCGAGGACGACCAGGCCGACCGCGAAGCCGACGCCCTGGCGCTTTGGGACGGTGAGGGCGCGGTGCGCCTCCTGCGCCATGACCCGGCGCGCCGCGCGATGCTCATCGAGCGCGCGCGCCCGGGGACGGACGCGAGCGCCGTGCTCGAAGACGAAGCGACAGCCGCAGCGATCGCGGTCGGCCGGCGCATCTGGCGGCCGCCGGCAGCGAGCCAGCACTTCCCCACCACACGCGACTGGGTCCGGCGCTGGCTGCCTTCCGACGACACCCACGAGCTCGTGCCCCTCGCGCGCCGCACCTTCGCATCACTCACGCCGGTCGAGCGCATCGTCGCCCACGGCGACTTCCACCACTACAACCTCCTCCGCCACGGCGAGCGCTGGGTGGCCATCGACCCCAAGCCCGTGCTCGGCGAGCCTGAGTTCGATGTGCCCGCATTCCTCTGGAACCCGCATGGGACGACGTCGACGCGCGCCCGGACCGAGAGGCGCATCCGTGCGTTCGCCGACGCCGGACTCGATGGCGACCGCATCCGCGCGTGGGCGATCGTGCGCGGTGTGTGCGACGGTCTTCCGCTCGCGCCGGGCGAGGGCGAGACCCCGCAGCTCCGCGTCGTCCGCGAGCTGCTCTAAAGTGATTGCGTGTCCGTGAAGATCGAGACCATCACCGCGGGCCAGGGGGACGAGGCGCGCGACGGCGACACGCTCTCCGTCCACTACACGGGCACGCTCACCGACGGCAAGAAGTTCGACTCCAGCCGCGACCGCGGCCAGACCTTCGACGTCACGCTCGGCCAGGGCCGCGTCATCGCCGGCTGGGAGCAGGGCCTCGTCGGCATGAAGGTGGGCGAGACGCGCCGGCTCACCATCCCACCGGAGCTCGGGTACGGCGCGCGCGG
>DASSPF010000154.1:0-2394 GCA_035699805.1 Candidatus Limnocylindria bacterium
CCGGCCTGGAGCCCCGATGGCACCAGGGTCGCGTACATCGGCGCCGGCGGCTTCTTCGTGCTCGACGTGAAGGCGCAGAGCACGCGGACCGTCGCAAGCGGCCAGGACTTCTTCTTCGGCGATCTGGTGTGGGTGAAGTGACCGAGCGCGGCCCGGACCGCCCCACGCTCGCCGCGTACGCCTGCCTCGTCACCATCGCCGGCACGAATTTCGTGGCGGTGCGCTTCAGCAATGCCGAGCTCGCGCCGTTCTGGGGCGCAACGCTGCGCTTCGCCATCGCCGGGGCGCTCTTCTTCGCGGTGATGGCGATCCGCCGCGCCGCGGTCCCGCGCGGCCGGGCGCTGGTGGGCGTGCTCGTGTACGGCACGCTCGGCTTCGGCGCGAGCTATGCGTTGCTCTACTGGGCGCTCCAGACCGTGCCGGCAGGGCTCGCATCCGTGGTCATCGCGCTCGTGCCGCTGCTGACATTCCTGCTCGCGGCAGCCCACGGTCTGGAGCCCTTCCGGATGCGCGGGCTCGTCGGCGGCCTCATCGCGGTCGCCGGCATCGCGATCGTCTTCGCCGAGCGGCTGGGCGGAGATGCCTCGGCGCTCGGCCTGCTCGCCTGTCTCCTCGGCGCGGCTTGCATCGCCGAGTCGAGCGTGGCCGCGAAGATGTTCCCGCGCGTGGACCCGAGCGCGACGAACGCCGTGGGCATGCTCGCGGGCCTCGCCATCCTGGCGCCGCTCGTCATCGTCGCGCGCGAGACGCCGGCGCTGCCGGCGCGACCGGAGACCTGGGCGGCGCTCGGCTACCTCGTGACGATCGGCTCGATCGGGCTCTTCGCGCTGTTCCTGTACGTGCTGCGCCGCTGGACCGCGACCGCGACGTCGTACATCCTCGTGCTCGCGCCGCTGGTCACGATCGCACTGGGAGCGGCGCTGGCCGGCGAGCGCGTCACTGCCCAGTTCGTCGCCGGGGCCATCGTCGTCGCGCTCGGCGTGTACATCGGCGCGCTCATGCGCGGACGGCCCGCGCCCGCACCGGCTCCGCGATCCCCTTGAGCGTGAGCTCTCGCGGCTCACCCTGGTCCGCATCGGCGCCGATCTGCGCCGCCGCCGGTTCGCTCACCAGGATCTCGCCGGCCTTCGCGGTGCTGGCCAGGCGCGCCGCCAGATTCGGAGCGTCGCCGAGGACACCGAAGTCGGCGACGCCATCGGGGCTCCCGATCGTCCCGACGTACGCCGATCCATAGTGCAGGCCGATCCCGACCGGTACCCAGGGCGTGGAACCGTCGGCGTTCCCCGTCTCTCGCAGGATGCGCAGCGCCGCGCTGAACGCTTTCGACGCGAAGTCGGTCCCGCTCCACGCCGGTAGGTAGACGCCCGCGACCTCATCGCCGACGTATTTCTCGATGAAGCCGTCCGAGTCGATGAGCGCATGGCTGCCGACGCCGAAGAAGCGGTTCATGAGCTTGCTGAATTCGCGCGCGCCGAGCTGCTCCGCGAGAGGCGTCGAGCCCCGTACGTCGGCGAAGAGCAGCATGATCTCCACCTCGGCGCCACCCGGAGTCCGCTCGACGCCGAGGAAGCACGCTGTGCAGAACCGCGGATTCCGCGGCCAGGGCGCGCGGCCAGTGCGGCGGAAGTACCAGCCGCCGATCCCGGCGAACGGCGAATTGCAGAGCTTGCACCGTGGATCGCTCGGGATCCGCTTGTACCGCCCGCGCTGACCGCGGATGTTGGGGTCCTGCCCGGTGAGGACCGCCCGCCACCGCTCGTTGGCCGGATCGGGGCCGCTCACGCGCTGGGCGGTAGGCGGTAGCCCGCGAGCGCGGGCTCACCGCGCAGCTTCGCGAATCCCGGCTTGATCTTCTCGTAGATGAGCGCGAGGCGCTCGTCGTATCCGACGAACGCCGACTTCATCGCGTTGATCGTGAGCTTCTCGACATCGCCCATGTCGATGCGCAGCGTCGTCGAGAGCCGGTGGAACTCCTCGGAGAGGGTGACGTTCGACATGAGCCGGTCGTCGGTGTTCACCGTGACGCGAAAGCGCTGTGCCAGGAAGTGCCGGATCGGATGCGTCTCGAGCGAGGGCGCAGCACCGGTGTCCACGTTGCTCGACGGACAGAGCTCGAGCGGGATGCGCTTGTCGCGGACGTAGGCCGCGAGCGGGCCGAGCTTCGTGACGGTCGCTGCGCGCCCAGGGGCCCCTCCCCCTGCGTCCTCGATGGTCATGTCCTCCACTAGACGCACGCCGTGGCCGATGCGATGCGCGCCGCAGATCTGGAGCGCCTGCCAGATCGAGCGCGGCCCGAAGCCCTCGCCGGCGTGGATGGTCACGGAGAAGTTCTCGCGGTGGCAGAGCTGGAACGCCTCAAGGTGCTTCTCCGCGGGGTGACCCGCCTCCTCGCCG
>DASSPF010000155.1:0-4583 GCA_035699805.1 Candidatus Limnocylindria bacterium
CGGGTCGGAGATCCTCTGGGAGGATCGTGAGGAGGGCCGCGCCTGCCTGGTCGTCCATTTCACCAGCCGCGAGTCCTACGCGAAGAACGCCGACTCGCCCGAGCAGGATGCCTTCTATCAGCGGATGCGGGCCTGCCTCGAGGAGGATCCCGAGTGGATCGACGGCGAGTACGGGCGCTGGGACTCCCCATACGCGCGCCCGCCCGCCTGGGGCACGGACGATCGCGGCTAGCGCGCGGGCTGCGCCGTTCGCCTCTGTCCTCGTCGCCAATCGCGGGGAGATCGCCGTTCGCGTCATCCGGGCGTGCCGTGACCTCGGCATGCGGGCGGTGGCGGTGTACAGCGACGCCGATCGCGATGCGCTGCACGTCCGCATGGCCGACGAGGCGATCCGCCTCGGTCCGGCCGCGCCGAGCGAGAGCTACCTCGCCATCGAGAAGCTCGTCGCGGTCGCCGTGCGCGCTGGATGCGACGCGGTGCATCCGGGCTACGGCTTCCTCTCGGAGAACGCCGACTTCGCCGAGGCGGTGGCGCGCGCGGGTCTGACCTTCGTCGGGCCGCCCGCGGACGTCCAGCGGGCGCTCGGCGAGAAGACGCGCGCGCGCCGCATCGCGCGGGAGGCCGGCGTCGCGGTGGCCGAGGGGACGATCGATCCGCTCCGCGATCTCGACGAGGCGCGCGCCGTCGTGGCGCGGGTGGGCTATCCGATCATGCTGAAGGCGGCGGGCGGCGGCGGGGGCAAGGGCATGCGCATCGTGCGCGGTGCCGCCGAGCTCGACTCGGCGTGGCGTCTTGCGGCGAGCGAGGCGTCCTCGGCCTTCGGCACGCCGGCGCTCTTCCTCGAGCGGCTCATCGAGCACGCGCGCCACGTCGAGGTCCAGCTCATCGCCGACCACCACGGGAGCGTCGTGTGGCTCGGCGAGCGCGACTGCTCGGTCCAGAGGCGTCACCAGAAGCTCATCGAGGAGACCCCCGGGCCGTCGGTGGATGCCGAGCTGCGCGCACGGCTCGGTGAGGCTGCGGTGCGGATCGCGCGCGCCGCCGGCTATCGCAACGCGGGGACGGCCGAGTTCCTCGTGGGTGCCGATGGTGGGTACGCCTTCCTCGAGGTGAACACGCGTCTCCAGGTGGAGCACCCGGTCACCGAGGCGGTGACCGGGCTCGATCTGGTGGCGCTCCAGTTCCATGTGGCGGCGGGCCGTGCGCTCCCGTTCACGCAGTCCGAGGTCACCCCGCACGGCGCGGCCATCGAGCTGCGCATCACCGCCGAGGACGCGCGCGCCGGGTTCGTGCCGGCGAGCGGCCGCATCGAAGCGCTGCGGCTCCCGAGCGGCCCCGGCGTGCGGGTGGACCACGCCCTCTTCAGTGGCATGCGCGTGCCGACCGAGTACGACCCGCTGCTCGCCAAGCTCGTCGTCTGGGGCGAGGACCGCGCCGCGGCGATCGCGCGGGCGCGGCGCGCCGTGCGGGAGACGATCATCGCCGGCCTGCCCACCAGCCTCTCGTTCCACGCGCACGCCCTCGCCGACGCGGACTTCAGCGCCGGCCGCTATGACACCGACTTCGTCGCGACGCACTGGACGGGCTCGGCCTCGGCGGAGCTCGAGGGTTCGGCGCTGTACGCCGCGGCGATCGGCGCGGTCCTCGCGGCCCGCGGCGGGTCCCGCGTCCGGGCCGCGGCGCCCGCCGACCCGGCGTGGGCGCGTGCGGCGCGGGAGGAGGCGCTGCGATGAGGTACGAGGTCGCCGTGGGCGACCGGACACTCCGCGTCGATGCCTCGAGCGACGGCCGATTCCTCATAGACGGCGAGGCGGTCGCCGCCGAGGTGCACGAGAGCGCGGCGCGTCGGCAGTGGCAGATCCGCGTCGGCGGGCGCGTCCACGAGGTGACGGTCCTCACCCGCGATCCGCTGCGGCTGCTCGTGGACGGCGTGGAGATCGAGGCGAGCGCGGCCGACGAGCGGGCCGTCGCGCTCTCCAGGGCGGCGGGCACGCGCGCGATCGGCCGGCACGAGGTACGCGCGCCGATGCCGGGCCTGCTGAAGGCGGTCCACGTCGCGGAGGGCGACGTCGTGGAGCGCGATGCGCCGCTGGTCACGCTCGAGGCGATGAAGATGGAGAACGAGCTCCGCGCGCCGTCGCGCGGGCGGGTGACCAAGCTGCATGGCGCTGCGGGGACGAAGGTCGAGGGCGGGGCGGTGCTGCTGATCCTCAGCGCGGAGGAGGGATGAGGTCGCACCCGCGCCTCATCGCGCTCGCGGCAGTCCTCGTCCTCGTGGTGGGGACGCTCGCGACGATGTGGGGCCTGGTGTTCGTGCGTCCGCTGCCGACGATCGACGGTGACGAGCGGCTCCTCGGTCTGCATGAGCGCGCCGAGGTCCTGCGCGACACGTACGGCGTCCCGCACATCTTCGCCGCGAACGAGCACGACCTCTTCTACCTGCAGGGCTACGTCACCGCGCAGGATCGCCTGTGGCAGATGGACATCTACCGGCGCGCGGCGAGCGGCCGGCTGGCCGAGGTCCTCGGTGAGCCCGCGCTGGAGAGCGATCGCTTCATGCGGACCATCGGCCTCGCCCGCGCCGCGGCGCTCGATCGCTCGGTCGCCTCCGAGCGCACGCTCGCGCTGCTCCAGGCGTACGCCGACGGTGTGAACAAGTTCCTCGAGCAGCACGGCGACAGCCTGCCGGTCGAGTTCCTCATCCTCGGCTACAAGCCGGCACGCTGGACGGTCGACGACTCGCTGGCCATCGCCAAGCTCCAGCTGTACGACGCCGCCGGAAACTACCGGCAGGAGCTGCTGCGCGCGGGTATCGCGACGCGGCTCGGGCTCGAGGTCCTGCCCGCGCTCATGCCCGATCCGGGCGGCGCGATCGCGTACGACCGGCGCGCTTGGGAGGAGGTCTCACCGCACTTCTCGGGCGCCACGAGCGTGCCCGGCGCGGCCGCGCTCGGCCAGATCCTCGGCGGCGCGGGCCAGGGCTACGGCTCGAACTGCTGGGCGCTGGCCGGCTCGCGCACGAAGAGCGGGAAGCCGCTCCTGGCCGGCGACCCGCACCTTCCGGTCCGCAACCCCTCCATCTGGTACGAGCTCGCGCTCAGCGCCGCGGAGCTGCGGCTCATCGGCTTCTCCATCCCCGGCGTCCCCGGCGTGGTCATCGGCCACAACGACGCGGTCGCGTGGAGCCTCGCCTATGCGTACGCGGACACGCAGGACCTCTTCGTCGAGCGCGCCGATCCCACCGATCTGCGCCGCTTCGAATACCAGGGGCGCTACGAGCCGGCGACGTTCGTCCGCGAGAGCATCGCGGTGAAGGGCCGTGCCGACGCGGTCGTCCAGGACGTCGCGATCACGCGCCACGGCCCGGTCCTCACCCCGGTCCTCGAGGGGCAGACCGCCCAGCTCGCGCTGCGCTGGACCGCGCTCGATGCGACGCGGACGGTGGACGCGGTCATGGGCATGAACCGCGCGCGGTCGTGGGATGAGTTCCGGCGCGCTGCGGCGGACTTCAGCGGCGCAGCGCTCTCGGCCTGCTACGCCGACACCGGCGGTCACATCGGCTACCTGCTCATCGGCCGGCTCCCCGACCGCTCCGGTGATGGCCGCATGCCCGTCGCCGGCTGGACCGGCACGAACGAGTGGCGCGGGCTGCTCTCCGCGGACGCGAACGCCGCGGTGCTCGACCCGCCGGGCGGTCTGGTGCTGAACGCCAACGAGCGCCCGGTCACCCGACCCGACCAGGCCGGCTACATGGGTGAGTGGGACCCGGGCTTCCGCTACAGGCACCTGGCCTCGCGGCTCGGCGAGATCCGCAGCGCCGACCTCGCGGGGATGGCCCGGCTGCAGAGCGACTACACCTCGCCGCCGGCGCAGACCTTCCGCGAGACGCTGCGCGCCGCCAAGCCGCGGACCGCGCTCGGTCAGCAGGTCCAGCAGGTCACCGACCGCTGGGACGGCGGGCTCGGCGTCGATTCTGCCGGTGCGGCGATCTACGAAGCGTGGCTCGTCCGCTTCGCGCGCCTCGCGTTCGCGGACAAGCTCGGTGACGCGCTCTTCGACGACTACGCGACGCACGGGCGGATGGTCTTCGCGCTCCACGAGCTCGTCGGACGGTCGGCGAGTCCCTGGTTCACGGTCCTCGCCGACCCGGCGATCACCGGACGCGACCTCGTGGCCGGCGCGGCCCTCGACGCCGCCGCCGCCGACCTCGTCGCGCGGCTCGGCCCCGAGATCGTGAAATGGCGCTGGGGCGACCTGCACACCATCTCGTTCGAGCACCCGCTGTCGGCGGCCAAGCCGCTCGACCGCCTCTTCACCATCGGTCCGGTGCGCCGTGCCGGCGACGGCTACTCGCCGAACAACGGTGCGTACTCGCTCACCAAGCCGTTCGCGCTGCGCAGCCACGCGTCGGAGCGGCAGATCGTCGACCTCGGCGACATCGACGCGTCGGTCTCGATCATCCCGGTCGGGCAGAGCGGCCAGCCGTTCTCACGGCACTGGGGCGACCAGGTGCGGCTCTGGGCCGACGGCGAGACGAAGCCGATGGCCCTCACGCGCGAGCGCATCGGTCAGCTCGAGGGGCG
>DASSPF010000156.1:0-12772 GCA_035699805.1 Candidatus Limnocylindria bacterium
CCAGCATCCCGATGAGGGGCCGGTCGCGGGACGGAGGCTCCGGCCCCAGCGAGCGATCGAGGTCGACGATCACGCCACGCATCACGCTCTCCTGGCGCAATGCTATTCGCGTGCCCGCGCGGCGGGCACCTAGCATCGCGCACATGACCCCAGCCATCGAGATGCGCGGCGCCGGTGCGGTGTACGGCGTGACGCGGATCCTCCTGCCGGTGGATCTGTCGGTCGCCGAAGGCGAGGTGCTGGCCGTCGTCGGGCGGAGCGGCACGGGGAAGACGACGCTCCTTCGGCTCATCGCCGGGGCGCTCGCCCCGGCGCCCGGCGAGGTGCGGATCGCCGGCGGGCCGCCGAGCGAGGCCCGTCGCCGGAAGGCGATCGGATTCGTGGGCCAGAACGCCGCGCTCCACCCGTGGCGGACGGTCCTCGAGAACATCCGCCTGCCCCTCGAGGTGAATCCCGCCGGTGGCGAGGCAGCGCCATCCCCGGCCGAGTGGGTCGCGCGGATCGGTCTCGCGGATGCGAGCGGGGCGTATCCGCACCAGCTCTCGGGTGGCATGCGGCAGCGCGTGGCGCTCGCGCGCTCGCTCGTCGCGGACCCACGGGTGCTCCTCATGGACGAGCCCCTCTCGTCGCTCGACGAGCTCACGCGCGAGGATCTGCGGGCGGAGCTGGTGGACTTCTGGGGCGCGGCGCGGACCGTCGTGTACGTCACCCACGACATCCCCGAGGCGGTCTGGCTCGCCGACCGCGTCGCGGTGCTCGCCGGCGCACCCGCGCGCATCACCGGTGTGGTCGCCGTCCCGCTCGATCGGCCGCGCGGGCCATCGCTGCGGCGCGACGCGCGTTTCCTCGACCTGGTCGAGGACGTCCGGGCGCTCCTCGCATGAGCGGACGCCGCACCCTCACCGACCTCGCCGTCGCTGCCGGCGCGCTCGCGCTCATCGCGCTGCTCCTGGAGCTCTGGACGAGCGCCTTCCGCGTGCCCGGCTATCTCGTCCCCGCGCCCAGCGCCGTCGCCGCGCGTCTGGCGACGGACTGGCCGCTCCTCGCGCGCGAGGCCGGTGTGACGATCGCCGAGGCGACGGCGGGGTTCATCGTCGGCACCGCTGTCGCGTTCGCGATCGCCGCGGCGATGGTGCGCTCACGTCTGCTGGAGCGGACGCTCTTCCCGCTCGCGATCCTCGTGAAGCTCACTCCGGTCGTGGCGGTCGCGCCGCTCTTCACGCTGTGGTTCGGGTTCGGCAGCGCGCCGAAGGTCGCCATCGCGGCGCTCATCACGTTCTTCCCCATGGTCGTGAACGCGTTCGTCGGCCTGCGCTCCGCCGACCCACAGGAGGTGGCGTTCCTGGAGACCCTCGGCGCGTCGCGCGGCGAGGTCTTCCGCCTGCTGCGCGTCCCGAGCTCGCTTCCCTACCTCTTCTCCGGCGCGCGGATCAGCGTCAACCTCGCGCTCATCGGAGCGGTGATCGGCGAGTGGACCGGTGCGGACCACGGCCTGGGCCGGGTCATCCTGGTCTCGAACGCAAATCTCGACCTCGCGACGCTCTTCGCCGCGATCCTCCTGCTCGCGAGCATCGGCATCGCGGCGAATGCCCTCGTCGGCGCTCTGGAACGTCGCGTCCTGCACTGGCATCCGGTACAACTAGCGGCATGAGCCGGGCGCTCGCGGTCCTCGTCATCGTCCTCGCCGCGTGCGCGCCATCCGGCGTCGCGCCGCGGGCGACGGCCACGGCCACCGCATCCCCCAGTCCGACGCCGATCGAAGCCGTCACGTTCATCGCCGGCTTCAAGCCACAGGCGAACCTGCCGTTCGTCGGCGTGTACGTGGCGCAGGAGCGCGGGTACTTCCGCGCGCAGGGGCTCGAGGTCACCATCCAGCACGCGGTGAGCGGCGAGCACGTGCAGCTCGTGGCCACCGGCCGCGCGCAGTTCTCCACGGGGAGCGGCGGCGACATCCTCAAGCGCGTCGCGCAGGCCGGCGTGCCGCTCGTGGCGGTCGCGCTCATCGGCCAGCGTGACGAGCAGGCGTTCGCCGTGCGGGCCGACTCGCCGATCCGGACCCTGAAGGACTGGGAGGGCAGGGTCGTCGGCTACAAGTCCACGCCGTCGGCCGACTATCTCGCGCTGCTGAAGATCGGCGGGGTCGACCGCTCCAAGGTGCGCGAGGTCGCGGTGGGCTTCGACCCGCGCGTGCTCGCCACCGGCCAGGTCGACGTGTACCCCGTCTTCGCGTCGAACGAGCCCGACACGCTCGCGCGGCAGGGCATCGCCGTGCGGCTGTTCGATCCGACCGCCTACGGCGTCCCATCCTTCGGCCTCACGTACATGACCAGCCGGGAGATGATCGCGACCCGGCCGGACGTGGTGCGCCGGTTCCTGCGCGCCGCGCTCAAGGGCATCGAGGACGCGGCGGCCGACCCCGCGAAGGCCGTCGAGATCGTGATGAAGTTCGCGCCGGGCGAGGATCCGGCGCACCAGCGGTACATGCTCGACACCGAGCTCGCCGCGGCGCAGACCGAGGCGACCCGCGCGCGCGGCATCGGGACGATGACGCGCGAGCAGTGGTCCACGCTCGAGGCGTTCCTCGCCGAGTACGGCACCCTGCCGAAGCGCGTCGACGTGACGACCGTCTTCGATGACACGTTCGTGAACGAGCTGTACAAGAGCGGCACGCTCGTCTGGCCGTGACGGCGCGCGGCGCCAGCGGGCTCGAGTGGCTCCTCTCGTTCTCGGATCCCGCACGCGGCGTCGGCTGGAACACCGCCTCGCGCGGCGGCCTGCTCTGGAACGCGCGGCGTACCCGCATGCTGCTCGACCAGAGCGGCGCACCCGACCGGCGGATGATCGTCGTCCTCGTCGCCGGCACCAAGGGCAAGGGCTCGACCGCGGCGATGCTGGCGAGCATCCTCGCGGCCTCGGGCGTGCGCACCGGGCTCAGCACGAAGCCGCATCTGCAGGCGTTCCGGGAACGCGTGCGCGTCGACGGCGTCGCCATCGCTGACGCCACGCTCGCCACGCGCGCGGACGCGCTCCGCCCACACGTCGCGGAGCTGCGCCGGCGGGTCCCCGCTGCCGGCGCGCCGACCACGTTCGAGCTCACGACCGTCCTCGCGCTCACCCATTACGCCGAGGAGGGCTGCGCGGTCGCGGTGGTCGAGGTGGGTCTCGGTGGGAGATACGACGCCACGAACGCGACCGATCCCCATGTGAGCGTCATCACCACGATCAGCCACGACCACACGCGCGAGCTCGGTCCACGCCTGCGTGACATCGCCACGGAGAAGGCCGGCATCATCCGGCCCGGGCGGGTGACCGTGAGCGCGGGGCAGCGTCCGGAGGCGCGGCAGGTGATCCGCGCCGCCTGCGCCCGCACGGGTGCGCAGCTGCTCGAGGTCCGTCCGCTCGCGCGGAGCGGCGCGCTCGTGGGCGCGCATCAGCGCGCGAACGCCGCGGCCGCTGTCGCCGCGGCACAGGCGCTCGCCGAGCACGGCATCCCCTTCCACCAGAGCGCCGTCGCGCGAGGCCTGCGCGCGCTGCGCTGGCCGGGGCGGTTCGAGGTGGTCGGCGGGACACCGGTGACGGTGCTCGACGGCGCGCACAACGACGGGTCCGCCGCCGCACTCGCGGCGACCCTCCGATCGACCTTCCCGCGGCGGCGCGTCCGCCTCGTCCTCGGACTCATGGAGGGAAAGGACGCGCGCGCCGTCCTGCGCCCGCTCCTGCCGCTCGCGTCCGCGGTCATCGCCACCCGCGCGCCCGGACCGCGCGGCCTGGAGGCGCGAGCGCTCGCGCGCCTGGTGCGCGCCGTCCCGGTCGAGACCGTTGACGATCCCGCTGCCGCGCTCCGCACCGCGCGCGAGACCGCGCAGCGTGGCGAGATCGTCTGCGTCACCGGATCGCTCGCGCTCGTGGGCGCCGCGCGCGATGCGCTTGGTCTTCCCGTCAGCGAGCGGCTCTGGGCGGCAGGTGCGCCTCCGCATCGCGCAGTGGCGAGAACAGACGGAACCAGAGCGCGATGAGGAAGATCGCGCCTCCGATCACCGCGTAGACCGAGCTCACGTCGCCGACGCGCTCCACCACGATGCCGCCGAGGGTCGCGCCGAGCGGATTCGCGGACCAGGCGAGCACCATCGCGATGGTGATGATCCGCCCGAGCATGTGCTGCGGCACGATCGCCTGACGCAGGCTGCCGCTGTTGATGTTGAACAGGATGCCTAGGCCGGAGGCGAGCGCGGCGAGCACCACCGCGGCCGGGTACACGGGCGCGTACGCGAGGGCGATGGTCAGCAGGCCGTTCAGCATGAGCGCGCCGAGCGCCACGTTCGCGAACGACCATCGGCGCCGCAGCGGCCCGGCCGCGAGCGACAGCAGCACCACGCCTGCGCCGTCGGCGGCGAACAACAACGCGATCTCCGCGTCGCTGGCGCCGAAGCGCTGCTTGGCCAGGAGCACGAGCTGCGCATACGCCGTCACACCGACGAAGTTGATGAGCGCCATCATCACGGAGATGCTTCGCAGCACCGGGTGGCGCAGGACGTACCGCAGACCCTCGGCCACATCCGCACGGAGCGACGACGCCACAGCGCGAGGCCCGGTATCGAATCTCCTCGCGATGAGCGCGAGCATGACCGCGGACACGAGGAACGTCGCGCTGTCGATGAGGAGAAGCCGCTCCAGGGGGACGAACACGAGCAGTGCGCCCGCGAGGAGCGGCCCCGCGACGGTGGCCGCGGAGAAGCTTGCCTGGATGCGGCCGTTCGCGGCGACGAGCTCCGCGCGATCCACAAGGCTGGGGATCGCGGCGAACTGAGCGGCCTGAAAGAAGATGCTGAGCGTCGCTGAGAGGAACGCCACCGCGTAGATCAGGCCGATGGACAGCACGCCCAGCGCCGCGCCCGCCGGCACCGCGGCGACGATGATGGCGCTCAGGATGTCGACGACGATCATCACGCGCTTGCGATCGACGCGATCGACCCAGGCGCCGATGAGGAGGCCGAAGAGCAGATGCGGGAGACCGAAGAGCGCGAAGGTGATGCCGAGCGACACGGCCGACCCGCTGAGCTGGAAGACGAGGAGCGGCAACCCGAAGAGCGTGATCGAGTTGCCGAAGCTGGAGACCGTCTCACCCGCCCAGAACTTCCAGAAGTCCCCGCGCACCGCGCGATGCTAGAGGCCCGACCGCATACTCGGGTGGTGATCCGCGCGCTCGTCTTCGACTTCGATGGCCTCATCCTCGAGACCGAAGGCCCATCGCTCCTCTCGTGGTCGGAGATCTATCGCGAGCACGGGCACGAGGTGCCCCTGGAGAAGTGGCACGGCTACCTCGGCAGCGATCGCGGATTCGAGCCCGTCGACCACCTCGCCGCGCTCGTCGGCGAGGGACTCGACCGCGCGGCGACACAGGCGCGGCGCGACGCGCGGAAGAACGAGCTCATCGAGGCGCTCGACGTGATGGAGGGTGTCCGCGACCACATCGCCGACGCGCGCCGCCTGGGCCTGCGTCTTGCGGTCGCCTCGAGCTCATCGCGCCGCTGGGTGCTCGGGCACCTCGAGCGCCTGGGCATCCATACCCACTGGGACGCGGTGAAGTGCCGAGACGATGTCGCGCGCACCAAGCCGGCGCCCGATCTCTACCTCGCCGCGGTCGAAGCGCTCGGTGTCGCGCCCACCGAGGCCGTCGCGTTCGAGGATTCACCCAACGGCATCGCCGCGGCCAAGGCCGCGGGCCTCCGCTGTGTCGCGATCCCGAATGCGCTCACCCGCGGTCTGGACCTGCGACAGGCCGACATGCGTCTGACGTCGCTCGCCGAGATGCCGCTGGAGCGACTGCTGGCCGAGCTCTCGCGCGCGTGACGATCGCGGTGCGCGTCGTGGTCCGCGAGGAGGCTAGGCGGCGAGACCGCGCTGCTTCGCGCTGGCCTCGTCGATCGCCTCCAGGTCGACCTCGATCTTGACCTTCTCGCTCACGAGCACGCCGTTCGGGACCGGCATGTTCCAGGTGAGCCCGAACGCCGTCCGATCGATCGTCGTGACCGCGGACGCACCCAGCACGCGACCTCCCTGGCCGTTCTCGCCGATGCCCTCGAGGTCGATGTCGAAGCTCACCGGGCGCGTGACACCCCGGATGGTGAGCTGACCGCTGGCCGTGTAGCGGCCTTCCCCCTTTGGAAAGATCGCGTCGCTCTTGAACACGATCTCGGGGTATCGCTCGGCATCGAAGAAGTCCGCCGAGCGAAGGTGGCCGTCGCGCTTGGGGTCACCGGTGTCGATGCCCGTGACCGAGGCGGCGATGGTGAAGGAGGCCTTCTCCGGCCTGCTCGGATCGAGGTCGATCTTCCCCGAGACATTGCCGAGCCGGCCCCGGACGGTGCTCACCATCATGTGCTTCACCGAAAAGCTGACGTGCGAGTGCGACGGGTCGATGTACCAGAACATGTGTGCGGTCTCCCCTTTGCGCCGGCTTGTGCCGGACGATAGTTGTCAGTACAATCAACTCGTTGCCTACGCAATCTATTCCCAGACCGCCCAGGACGCGCCGGCGCCTCTCCCAGGCCGAGATCGCGGCCTGGGAGGCCTTTCTGCTCGCTCACGCGGTGACCACCCACGCGCTCGAGCGCGAGGCGGGTTCCCGCCTCGGTCTCTCGCTCGCCGAGCACCACCTCCTCGTCCAGCTGGCCCGCGCAGGCGACGAGGGCATGCGCGCGAGCGATCTGGCGGCACGCTCGCTCCACACCAAGAGCGGCCTGACGCGCGCGGTCGACCGCTTGGTCGCTCAGCAGCTGGTCGAACGGCGGGGCGACAGCGCCGACGGACGCGTGTCGCGCGTCCGGCTCACGGCGAAAGGCCGGCGGGCGGTGCTGCGTGCGGCACCCGGCCACTTCCGTTCGATCGGAGCGCACTTCGCCGACCTCTTGTCCGCGGACGAGCTTGCCGTCCTGACCACAGCGCTCGGCCGCATCGCCGCGAACCGCTGACGCAAGGCGCAGCCGATCTGCTCTCCGGGAACGGAGGTCCAGATGGAACGGCTCGTCCTCGCGATCAGCGCGCCGAACGCGGACGCCCTCCTCGACGGCTCGCGAGCGTTCGATCGGCGCCGGCGGCCGCCGGCGCGCCTTCCGGCAAAGGCGTATCTGGCGGTCGTCGGCACGGCGATGGTGATCGGCGAATGCGTGCTCGGGCCGGCCACCGGCCGGACGAAGGACGGCTGGTCGCTACCGGTGACGAGCGCTCGACGCTACGCACGACCGCGGCCGGTCACGGCATACGACCTGGAGAGGATCCCGCGGAGCTTCCGCTACCTCGCGCGATAGCGCGCTGCCGCGTCGGTGGCCAGGGGACCTCGGCTAGTTCGCGTGCCGCCAGGCGAACGTGACGTGCTTGATGAGGCCGCCCTCGGTCTCGAAGGTCCACGTGCTGTAGTTCGCGAACTGCCCTGGAGCGCGCGTCAGGCCGCGCAGGATCACCGTGGTCCCAAGCGTCTCCTGCTCGCGGATGCGCCGGACGAATGCCGGGGCCATGCGGACCAGGCGGCGCGCCCCGTCCTTTCCCTGCAGCTCGGCGTCCCCACCGGGCAGGTCGATCTGGACGTCGTCGGCGCAGACGCTGGCCGCACGCTCGGCGTCCCGCGCTTCGAGCGCGTCCATGAAGGTCCGGGCGGCCTCGAGCGGTTCGGGCATCTGGGGTGATTATGTAGAGGTGAGCCAGGCCCGCGGGCTGCTGCCGTATGCCACGCTCGCTCTCGGCATCGTCGCGGCCACGATCGTCGCCCTCGTCGCGACCACGCTGGACAGCCCGGTGACGGCGCCCGAGGGCCCCTCGGCGAGCCCCACGCCGAGCCTGGCGGCCGCGGGCCGGCCGTTCACCGACCTCTCGCCCGGCGGGCGCCTGGCCTACTGGCGCTTGGAAGCGAACGGGGAGACCCACCTCTTCATCGCCAACGCCGACAACTCTCGTCGCAGGTCGGTCGCAAAGGTCGATCGCTCGACGGCGATCAGTCACACGAGATGGGCGGCCGACGGGAGCGCCATCGCGTACGTGGAGGCAGGAGTACGCCTGGTCGTCATACGCATCGATGGCGCGACGGCGGTCTACACGCTCTCACGGGAGCTGCGCACCGCCGGGCATCACATCGTCGACCACCGCGCGTCGCCGAGCGGCGCGCGCGTCGCCGTGACCGTCCAGCGCAGCACCGGCTCCCAAAGCGATGTCTACCTCGCTGCTGACGGCGCGCTGACCCGGCTCACGACGACCGAGGACGTGCTCGCCGTGGAATGGCTCACCGAGGACGAGCTGCTGGTACACACCACGGGGGGCATCGTCGGACGGTTGCGCACGAGCGGACGTGACCAGCTGCGGCCGCTCACCGGGCTCGCCGGCGGGACGCCAGTCGTCGGCGAGGACGGGCGGATCCACTTCCTCGCAGGCCGTGTCACGAGCTTCGCCGGTGCGGCCGAGAACCTCATCCTCATCTCGGCCGCGAGCATCTGGAGCATGACCGCGGACGGCGAAGATCTGCGTCGCGAGTCCGTGCCGCTCGGGCCCGACAGCCTCCGACTCGACGGCCTGTGGCCGGGCGGCGGCTACCTCCTCCACCGTGGGACGAGCGCGGCACAGCTCGTCGTCACGCCGGACGGACCGATCGACCTGCCAACGGCCGCCGGCGCCATCGAGCGGCTGCGCGCCGCGCCGGACCGCCGGTCGGCGGTCGGGTTCGCGGGAACGAACCTCGTCCGTCTGGATCTGAGGGGCGACGGGACCGTCGCGAACACCGTCGTGCTCCTCGGCTCGGTGGGTCAGGGGGACGCGTGGTTCCCGAGAGCGCCGGGGCTGGCGAAGGTGATGCCGCCGGCCGTGAGCGTGCCCGCCGCGCGCTACACCTTCGCCCTCGGCGGGCACCTCTGGACCATGGCGGCCGACGGCACGCCGGCGCTCCTGCGAAGTGGAAGTGCGAACGCGCAGACCCTGCGCCGCTTCGCACTCGCACCGCCACGGTGGTCGCCGACCGGGGATCGACTCTTGACGGTGGAGAGCCTGGGGCCGGGGTCGAACGCGTTCCAGCTCGTCGCGGTCACGATCACGCGCGACGGCACGGTCCGCCGCTACACGACGCCAGCGTCGGTCGGGCCCACCGCGACGTGGTCATCGGACGGTAGCCGTCTCGCCGTCGTCGGATTGCCGGCGGCCACGACGGATCCAGCGGTGCTCGCCAGCGATCTGGCGATCTCGCTCGTCGACGCGGCCTCCGGCATTGTGCCGGCGACCGTACCTGGCCGCGAGGCGTTCTGGACGAGCGCGGGCCTGGCCGTTCTGTCGAATGGAACGTACCGCGCCGGTGACCGGGCACGCGAGGACCAGGCGATCGAGATATGGAACGAGGGGGCCAGACGGCAGGTCGTCGCCATCTCCGCACTCGCGACCGATCCTCGGGTGCGGACCGATCCGCGCATGCAGGCGTTCCAAGAGCAGCGTGGCATCGCTCTGGCCAGCGGCCTGACGGCGGCGCCGGACGGCGCGTACCTTGCGATCCGCGTCACCTTCCTCATCGCCAGGGGTGCGGGCGCGGCCGACCCGACGGCCTTCGCGATGGTGCGCGCGCGGGATGGAGCGGCCACCGTGATCGAGACGGGCATCGCCGTGAGCGACGAGGCCTGGTCACCGTCCGGACGCGTCATCGGCTACACGCAGCGTCCTGGGGGGCCACCCTTCGGCGCACCTCCGCGCGCGGTGGTCCGCGACGCCGAGACCGGCGACACGCTCGTCGATGTCGAGGGGCGCTTCGCGGGATGGTCGCCCGATGGCGCATGGCTGTACGTCGCTCGCGACGAAGGCCTCTTCGCCCGGCCCCTGGCAGGTGGCCAGCTCGTGCGCTTCTCGCCCTACGGCGTCGTCGTCTCGACGACGCACCCTTAGCCGAAGAGCGCCGCCGCGTCGCGTCGGAAGCGCTCGAGCGCGGCGAGATGATCGGCGATGGTCGCGTAGCCGGCACCCATGGTGTTCACCTCGAGGTGCGTCATACCCATGTCGCGGAAGCCGTTCGCTCGCACCACCCACTCGTCCGGCGTCCGCTTCGCGAAGACGACCCGACCCTCGATGGGGAACGTCGCCGGATCGCGACCCGCCTCGCGAAGGTACCCGCGGAACCGAGCGAGCCGCTCGGGGCCGTCGCCGTCCGGCTGGACGAAGGTGAACCAGCCATCCGCGAGGCGCGCGATGCGCTTGACCGCGCTCTCCGCGTTGCCGCCCATCCAGATGGGGATCGGCCGCTGCACCGGCAGCGGCCTGATGCCGGCGCGGTCGATCCGGTGGTACCGGCCGGTGTGATCGACGACCTCGTTCGTGAAGAGCAAGCGCATGACCTTGATCTGCTCGGCGATGCGCTTCGCGCGATCGTCGAACCGCTCGCCGAGGCCGACGAACTCGACCTCGTTCCAGCCAAGGCCGACACCGAGCCGCGTCCGGCCGCCGGCGAGCACGTCCAGCGACGCGGCCTGCTTTGCGACGAGCACGGTCTGCCGCTGCGGAAGGATCACCACCGAGGGTGCCACCTCGAGCCTCGTCGTCCACGCGGCGACGAACGACAGCAGTACGAACACCTCGTGAAAGAGCGACGACGCGTCATAGGGGCCCTTCCAGTCGGGCCGCGTCGTCCGGTCGGCGCCGAGCACGTGGTCGTACGCGACGAGGTGGTGATACCCCAGCTGCTCCACCGTCTGCGCGTACTCGCGGATGACGCCGGGGTCCGTCCCGCTCTCCAGCTGAGGGAAGACCACGCCCACACGCACGCACCGAGTATGTCGCGGTCGACGTATCGTCGCGCCCGTGCGCATCGAGCACGTGCCTCACGCAGGTCCCCCACCCGCGGCCGCCGAGCTCGAGGCGCGCCTGCGCCACGAGGCCCGCGATGTCTACGGATGGGCGAACGGGCCAGGCGACCGGTACGCGGAGCACGCCCACGCGTACACGAAGCTCCTCTACTGCACGGCGGGATCCATCGACTTCGTCCTCGGGGATGGCCGCACGGTGACGCTCCGGCCGGGCGATCGGCTCGTGCTCCCGGCGGGGACCGCCCATGGGGCGATCGTCGGACCGGCCGGGTGCCGCTGCGTCGAAGGCAAGCTCTGAGGCGCTCGCACTAGACTCGGGCCGATGCGTCCGCTCGCTCGACGGATGGGTCGGCTCGGCACGGAGACCGCCTTCGAGGTCCTCGCGCGGGCGCGCGCCCTCGAGGCGCAGGGCCGCCACATCGTGCACCTGGAGATCGGCGAGCCCGACTTCGATACGCCGAGGTCCGTCACCGCCGCGGGCGTCGCCGCGATCGAGCGCGGCGAGACCCACTACACGCCCTCGGCCGGCATCCCCGAGCTGCGGAAGGCGATCGCCGACTACCTGAACCGGGCGCGGGGTCTGGCCATCGATCCGTCGCAGGTGGTCGTGACGCCGGGCGCGAAGCCGATCATGTTCTACGCGATGCTCGCGCTCCTGGAGTCGGGCGACGAGGCCATCTTCCCCGATCCCGGCTTCCCCATCTACGCGTCCATGATCTCGTTCGCGGGCGCGACGCCGGTCTCGCTGCCACTGCGAGAGGCGAACGATTTCGTCCCGGACCTCGACGAGCTCCGGCGCCTGGTCACGCCCCGGACGAAGCTCATCATCCTGAACAGTCCGCACAACCCGACCGGCGGCCTCCTCTCGCGCGAGGCGATCCGCGAGATCGCCGCCGTCGCGCGCGAGCGGGATCTGTGGGTCCTCTCGGACGAGATCTACGCCGAGCTCATATATGAAGGGGAACACCACTCGATCGCCCGTGAGGAGGGCATGACCGAGCGCACGATCATCCTCGACGGATTCAGCAAGACGTTCGCGATGACCGGCTGGCGCCTGGGGTACGGCGCGTTCCCGAAGGCGCTCGTGGACGGCGTGACGAAGCTCGCGACGAACTCGGTGTCGTGCACCGCCGCGTTCACGCAGCGCGCCGGCATCGTCGCTCTCACCCAGCGCCCGCCGGAGGTGGACGAGATGGTCAGCGCGTTCCGCGCGCGCCGCGACGCGATCGTTGCCGGCCTGAACTCCATCGACGGCGTGCGCTGCCGCACGCCGCGCGGCGCGTTCTACGTGTTCCCGAACATCAGCGGGCTGGGCCTGGGGGACTCGGCGACGGTCGCGGGCCGCGTGCTGAACGAAGCGGGAGTGGCGTGCCTCGCCGGCACGGCGTTCGGCACCGCGGGCGAAGGTCATCTGCGGCTGTCGTACGCCAACTCGCTCGAGAATCTCGACCTGGCGGTCCAGCGCATCGCGGACTGGGCCAAGAGCGCGCGGCCCGCGGCGGTCCGCGCGTAGCCGGACCCTTACCTACCGGTCGGTAGGGTCAGACCCCGATCCCGTCCACGACCAGGCCGACCAGATCCGACGCCAGCTGCTGTGCCGAGCGCCCGCCGGGAAGTGGGTCGCGGCTGGTCCAGGGATCGAGCAGGTTCAGGAGCGCCTGGGTCGCGAACGCGGTGTCGAGCTGCCGCAGCTCGCCCGCGGCGATGCCGTCGTCGAGGATCTGCTGCAGCGGCGAGAAGAAGTGGCGGAAGAACGCGCTGCGGGCCTGGCTGGTCTGGTCCACGGTGAGGGTGATGCCACCGTCACGCAGCAGGCGCGGCCCGCTGCAACGGGCGCTCACCAGGTAGGCGAGGGCCGCCACCAGCCGGTCGCGCGACCGCCCGCCCTTGCGTGCGGCCGACTTGAGTCCGGCCCCGTGCTCCTCGAGGACGCTGCAGACGGTGGCGGTGAA
>DASSPF010000157.1:0-5069 GCA_035699805.1 Candidatus Limnocylindria bacterium
GTAGAGGAGCGCGCTGAGCGCCACCGGCGAGACGATCGACGGCCGCAAGCGGATGCGGGCCATGGTCTCCGTCTCGTTCACGGCCACGAAGCCGAGGTTTCTCACCGCGTAGTCGGTCAGCTCGTCGCCGACGATCGAGGACTCGAGCGCGTCGGCGAGGCGGGCCGATCCGCCCTCCCACACCTCGCCCCGGTCATCGAACAGCTGGCACCCGATCACGACGCAACCACCGGCCTGCAGGCCCTTGCCGGGACGCCGGCGCACGCCGCCGTCCCTATCCTCGAGCCGAACGGTCGGGACCGCGGCTCGGCCTCTCGGGCTCGGCACCGCGTCCAACCGCAACTCTCGGCCCTACTTCAACTATTGGGGGCTGGTTAAGGATTCCTTCGGCGGGTGGAACGCATTGGCGCCAATGCGGCGGTTCCGGGCGCCATCCCTAAGCATCGGTGAACGCCCTTCGAATGCGAAAGCGCCACCCGGGTTGCCTCGGGTGGCGCTCTGCTCAGCTGCTGTCGGCGTGCGGCCGGCTTACATGTCCATGCCGCCCATTCCGCCCATACCGCCATGGGAGTGGGCGTGCGCCTCCTTCTTCTTGGGCGCCTCGGCCACGCCGGCCTCGGTCGTGATCAGGAGGCCCGCGATCGAGGCGGCATCCTGCAGCGCGGTGCGCACGACCTTGGCGGGGTCGATGATGCCCTTCTCGAACATGTCGCCGTACTCGGCATTCTGCGCATCGTAGCCGAAGGCCGCGCCGCGGCCGTCGGTGACCTTGCCGACCACGATCGAGCCTTCCACGCCGGCGTTCTCGGCGATCTGGCGGATCGGGGCCTGCAGCGCCTTGCGCACGATGTTGATGCCGGCGTCCTGGTCCTCGTTGTCGCCCTTGACGGTGATCGCCTGGGCCGCCTTGAGCAGCGCCACGCCGCCGCCGACGACGATGCCTTCCTCGACCGCGGCGCGGGTCGCATTGAGCGCGTCGTCGACGCGGTCCTTGCGCTCCTTCACCTCGACTTCCGTCGCGCCGCCGACCTTGATCACCGCGACGCCGCCGGCGAGCTTCGCCAGCCGCTCCTGCAGCTTCTCCTTGTCGTAATCGGAGGTGGTCTCCTCGATCTGCGCCTTGATCTGCGCGATGCGCGCCTGGATGTCCTGCTTCGAGCCGGCGCCGTCGACGATCGTGGTGTTCTCCTTCTCGATCACCACGCGCTTGGCGCGACCCAGCATGTTGAGGGTCACGTTCTCGAGCTTGATGCCGAGGTCTTCCGAGATCGTCTGGCCGGCGGTGAGGACGGCGATGTCCTCGAGCATGGCCTTGCGGCGGTCGCCGAAGCCCGGCGCCTTCACGCCGAGGATGTTCAGCGTGCCGCGAAGCTTGTTCACCACGAGCGTGGCGAGCGCCTCGCCGTCGATGTCCTCGGCGACGATGACGAGGTTCTTGCTCACCTGCACGAGCTTCTCGAGCACCGGCAGGATGTCGGTGATGGCGGAGATCTTCTTGTCGGTGATGAGGATGTACGGGTCCTCGATGACCGCTTCCATGCGGTCGGCGTTGGTGACGAAGTACGCCGAGATGTAGCCGCGGTCGATCTGCATGCCCTCGACGAACTCGGTCTCGAACTGCAGGCCCTTGGACTCCTCGACGGTGATGACGCCCTCACGGCCGACCTTGTCCATCACGTCGGCGATGAGCTGGCCGATCTGCTCGTCGGCCGCGGAGATCGTCGCGATCTGCGCGATCTCCTCCTTGCCCTTCACTTCCTTCGCGTCGGACTTGATCGCCTCGACGACGGCCTGGCCGCCCTTCTCGAGACCGCGCTTCAGGAGCATCGGGTTCGCGCCGGCCGCGATGTTGCGCAGGCCCTCGTGGACGATCGCCTGCGCGAGGACGACCGAGGTGGTCGTGCCGTCGCCGGCGATGTCGTTGGTCTTGGTGGCAGCCTCCTTGAGGAGCTGCGCACCCATGTTCTCGAACGGATCCTCGAGCTCGACCTCGCGCGCGACGGTCACGCCGTCATGCGTCACGGTCGGCGAGCCGAACTTCTTGTCCAGCGCGACGTTGCGGCCCTTCGGCCCGAGAGTGGTCTTGACCGCGTTCGCCATGACATCGACGCCAGCCTTGAGCTTCTTGCGTGCGTCGTCGGTGAATACGAGCTGCTTTGGCATTCCCTACTCCTTATCCCTCGAGGACCGCGAGGACATCCTTCTCCGAGAGGATCAGGAGCTCCTCGCCGTCGAGCTTGAATTCCGTACCGGCGTACTTCTGATAGAGGACGCGATCGCCCACCTTGAGCTCGACGGGGATGCGCTCCCCGTCCTCGTCGCGGTCCCCCGGACCGACGGCGAGGACCTTGCCCTCCTGCGGCTTCTCCTTCGCCGTGTCCGGCAGGACGATCCCGCTCTTGGTGACTTCCTCGCGCTCGAGGGCCTTGATGACGACGCGGCTGCCGAGCGGCTTGAGCGTCAGCTTCTCTGCGACTGCAGGCATCTGGACTCCCCCTTCTCTATGCCCGTGCCGATAGGCGGCCGGGGCTCCAAATTGGATTAGCACTCGCGTGGGTCGACTGCTAAGGAATCTAGTGTAGCCGGAAAAACCCTGTCAAGACGGCCCTGCCGCGGCCTCGGCGGACGCGGCGGGCGCCTCCACCATGACCCGGTCCTTCCCGGCTCGCTTGGCCGCGTACAGCATCGCGTCGGCCGCCTCCAGGACCTGATCGGCGGTCCTGCCGGGGCGCCAGGCGGCCACGCCGGCGCTCACCGTCACCGCGGTGTGCGGCTCGGAGCGGCCCTGGAGCTCGACCGCCCCGCGGATGCGCTCGGCCAGGATCCGCGCCTCCTCCAGGCCGCCGTGAGGCGCCAGGACGAGGAATTCGTCCCCGCCGGTCCGCACCCCTACGTCGGACGTCCGGATCGTGCGCCGCAGCGTGTTGGCGAACCCGCGGAGCGCGAGGTCCCCCATCTCGTGGCCGAAGGTGTCGTTCACCTGCTTCAGCCCGTCCACATCGAGCGCCACCACACCGTAGCCCTGTGCATGCCGCGTCGCGAGCGAGTGCAGCAGGCGCAGCTGCTCCTGAAGGAAGTGGCGGTTGTGGAGTCCGGTGAGGCCGTCGGTGGTCGCCTGGCGCTGGGCGGTCTCGAGCACGCGGCGGTTGGCGAGCGACAGCGCGACCCGGTCGGCGGCCGCCCGCACGAAGGTGTCCTCGAGCACCGATCCGACGGTCGGCTCCATGAACAGCGCCCCCACCGGCTCGCCGCCGGCGATGAGGGGCGAGCACACGTAGCCGCTGCTCCCCTCCGCGAACGGCATGTACGGGCAGATGACCGGGTCGCCGGGGCCGCTGACGCGAAAGACCCGGCCGCTGCGGATGGCGGGGCAGCCCGTCGGACCGTTCACGACCGGGTGCACCCGTGCGGCGCCGGCCGTCCCCACCGGCTCGAGGAGCGCGACCGAAGGGTCGACGAAGAGCGTCGTCGCGGCCATCAGCCGGAATCCTTGCGCGACCGCCCGTGCGGCCACCTGCCCGGTCGAGGGCTCGTCCGTGGCGAGCGCCAGCGCCTCGACGAGCTGATTCATCCCCTCGAGGACCTTCGTACGGCCGGCGAGGACCTCGCGCTCGTGGCGCACCTCCTCGAGGGCGAGATTCGACGCCACCGACGGGGCGACCGACTCCGCGATCACCTCGCCCAGACGGATCTCGCGTGGCTGCCACGCACGGACCTTTTCGTCGGCCAGGACGATGACCCCGAGCAGCTCGCCGCGATGCAACAGCGGCACGAACAGGCCGGACACGACGCCGAACGCCTTCCGCACGCGCTCGCTGACCATCGGCTCGTGCGAGAAGTCGTCCACCGCGACGGTCCGTCGCGCGCGGACCGCGCGCTGCCGCGGCGAGTCGCGATGGCGCGTATCCGGCGCGAACGCCTCGATCGCGCCGTCGGTGCCGACCGTCCAGCCCGGCTCCGCAGCCTCAGGTCCCCCAAAGAAGAACAGCCGTGTGACCCCGAGCGCGGAGCGCGCGGCCTCGGACGCGGCGCGCAGGAGCTCAGACAGGTCACGAGCGCGGGCGATCGCGATCGCTGTGGCATGGGATACCTCGAGCTCCTGGTTCTGTGCGGCGAGCTCGTTCGAGCGCTGGCGCAGCGCGGCGCGCGTCTCCTGCATCGTTCGCGTGATGAGCGCGGTCATCGCGATGAGCGCAAGGAGCGCGGAGAGACCGATGATCCCGCTGGAGAGCGTCTCCCTGCTCCGCATCGCGAACACGCCATCCGTGGCGAGGATGGTGAGATAGCAGATGAGCGAGAGCGCACCTACCGTCACGGTGCTCGAGACGCGCATCGCGAACGTCGTGGCGAGGATCGGAAAGAGGAAGAAGACGAAGTACGGCGAGCCGCCGCCGCCGGTGAGCACGAGCAGCATCGCGCCGACCACCTGCGTGATCGCGGTGCCGATGGTGAAGCGAAGGCGCCCAAAGAACCGACCCGGCAGGACGTGGAACCAGAGGATGGCGAAGAGGGCCAGGAGCCCCGCGCTGAAGAGCAGCCCGATGCGCGCGATCGCGTCGGTGGTGGGCAGGGCCGCGCTGGCGACGAGGATCCCCGCGATGCCCCAGGTGGCGACCTCGGAGGCGAGGCGGATACGGCGCTCGTAGCCGCTCTCGACATGGGCGGGGGTCGTCACGTCGGGCAATGGTGGGCCAACCGGGCCGGGCTGTCGCGGTCGAGCGGGGATGAACCCGGGGGAGGCGACGAGACCCCGACCGCTACGGCCGACGGATGAGCGAGAGTGGGTCCACGAGCGCGCCATCGCGCCAGGCCGCCCAGTGCAGGTGCGCGCCGGTGACTACGCCGGTCATGCCGACGGTCCCGATGCGCTGACCGGCGGCCACCTCGTCCCCGGCCTTCACCGGAGGCGGTGCTGCCCGGGCGTCCAGGTGCGCGTACAGCGACACCAGCCCGCCGTCGTGCACCAGCACGACGACCATCGCGCCATCGCCCATGATCCCGCTGAAGACGACCCGCCCGCGCGCCGGTGCGACGACGGGCGCGGCCCACGCACCGGCGAGGTCGACGCC
>DASSPF010000158.1:0-2758 GCA_035699805.1 Candidatus Limnocylindria bacterium
AAGGAGCTGCGCCGCGCGGACACCAGGCCCACCGACCTCGCCGCCATCCGCGATGGCATGCGCGCGGTCGTCGCGGACCCCGACGGGACCGTGTACTTCCCCTTCCGCGGCTACGAGATCCCCGTCGCGGGGAAGTCGGGCACCGCCGAGATCGGCCAGGCCGGACGCGTGAACGCGTGGTTCGTGGGCTTCGCGCCGTTCGATGCGCCGCGCCTCGCGGTGGCCACGGTGCTCGAGGCCTTCCCTGAGGCACCCGGCCGCCACGGCTCGCAGGACGCCGCGACCGCGACGCGCAAGACGCTGGCGGCGCGGCTCGGAGGGACGCCCTAACGTCGTAGGCGTCCCATGACCACCCAGACCGCGCCGCCGCGTCTTGCCGACGCCCCTGCGACACGGCGCCTCGACAACGGGCTCGTCATCTACGCGGCGTCGGCGCGCCACGCGCCCGTGGTGTCGCTGTGGGTCTGGTATCACGTGGGCGGGCGCAACGAGGTCCCCGGCACGACCGGGATGAGCCACTTCCTCGAACACATGCTCTTCAAGGGCACGCCCATGCATCCGAAAGGCGACCTCGACCGCCTCCTCGCGCGCTACGGCGCGATGTGGAACGCGTTCACCAACGAGGACGTCACCTGCTACTTCGAGACGGTGCCGAAGGAGCGCTACGAGACCGCGCTCGAGCTCGAGGCCGACCGCATGACGAACGCGCTCATCGACCCGGCCGAGACCGAGGCCGAGCGCACGGTGATCGTGAGCGAGCGCGAGGGTCTCGAGAATGACCCGAGCTTTCTCCTGGGCGAGGAGCTCCAGGCGGTCGCGTTCAGCCGGCACCCGTACGGGCAGGGCGTCATCGGCAGCAAGGACGAGATCAAGCTCATGCCCCGCGACGGGCTGTACGCGCACTATCGCCGCTTCTATGCGCCGAACAACGCGTATGTGGTGGTCGCCGGCGACGATGACGCACAGCGTCTTGCGGACATGGCCGCCGACGCGTTCGCAGCGCTGGAGCCGTCGCGCGAGCTGGGGGAGCCGCCACGTGCACCCGAGCCGGCGCAGCACGGCGAGCGCCGCATCGTGGTGCGCCGCGCGGGCGGGTCGCTGCCCATCGTCATGCTGGGCTTCCGCGCGCCGCGGGCCACCGATCCGCTGGCACCGGCGCTCTCCGCGCTCGCGGTGGCCCTCGCGGGCACGTCGGGCGGCAGCGACGGCGCGACCGGTCGCTCCTCGCGCCTGCACCGCGCGCTCGTGGAGAAGGGCCTCGCCACTGACGTCGACGCGTCGTTCCAGCTCATGAAGGATCCGTATCTCTTCTGGCTCGACGCCACGCTGCGGCCGGAGGTCGCGCACGCCGAGGTGGAGCGCATCCTGCTCGAGGAGCTCGCGCGCATCTCGACCGACCTGGTGAGCGACGAGGAGTTCGCGCGTGTGCGCCGCCAGCTCCTCGCCTCCAACGCCTTCGCCACCGACACCATCACCTGGCGCGCGTTCCACTGCGGGCGGCTGCTCTCCACCGGCGCCGCGCTCTCGATCGCGGAGTGGTACGCCAAGTTGGAGGCCGTGACGCGCGAGCAGGTGCGCGAGGCCGCGGCGGCGGTGTTCACCGAGCGCTCGCGCAACGTCGGCTGGTTCCAGCCGGAGGCCGCGGATTGATCCGCGTCGAGCGCCGCCGTCTGGCGAACGGCCTGCGCATCGCCGTGGCGCCCATCCCCGAGCTGCGGTCGGTCTCGGTCGTCCTCGCCATCGAAGCGGGGCAGTGGTTCGAGCCGGTCGGGCGCAACGGGGTCGCGCGCCTCGCGGCACAGACGACGCTCCGCGGCACCACGCGACGCAGCGGTCCCGCGTGGGCCGATGCCATCGACGCGCTGGGCGCGGTCGCGCGCCTGGACGTCGGCGCGCACTGGGCGGCATTCACCGCGCAGAGCCTGCGCGACGACGTGGGGCCGCTCATCGACCTCGTCGCCGAGGTCATCCGCATCCCCGCCTTCGCACCGGTCGACCTCGACTTCGTCCGGCAGCAGACGCTGGCGCAGCTCGAGCGCGACGAGCGCGACACCCGCGCGGTCGTCGACCGGCTCTGGCGCGAGCTGGTGTATCCGAAGACGCACCCGTTCCACGCCCCGCCCATCGGCGACGCATCCGTGGTGCGCGAGGCCACGGTCGAGGAGGTCCGCGACTATCACGAGAGCGCCATCCGCCCCGACGGCGCCGTGCTCGTCGTGGCGGGAGCGGCGACGGCCGATCGGGTGGAGGAGGCCGCGGCGCGCGCGTTCGGCGACTGGCGCGCCCCGGCGAGCGCCGCTCCACGCGACGTGCCCGAGGTGGCGCTCAGCGCGACGATCCGCCGCACCGAGGTCGTCCCGGACAAGACGCAGTCGGACGTGCTCATCGGCTGGCCGGGACTGCCGCGCACCGACGCGCGCTTCGTCGCGGCGCGCGTGACGAACATGGTGTACGCGGCCGACACCTTCGCCAGCCGCGCGGGCAACGTCATCCGCGACCAGCTGGGTCTGGCGTACTACGTCTTCAGCGGTATGGGCCTCTCGCTCGGGCAGAGCCCCTGGGTGGTGCGGATGGGCGTGAACCCGCAGAACGTCCGCCGTGCCGTGGAGGTCGCGCTCGAGGAGCTGCGCAAGATCACGCTCGGTCAGATCGCCGACGACGATCTGGCGCTCGCGAAGGACAAGCTGGTCGGCGAGCTCGACGTGGCGCTCGAGAGCCCGGCGGGTGTGGCGTCGATGGTGCTCGAGGCCGAGCTCTT
>DASSPF010000159.1:0-12460 GCA_035699805.1 Candidatus Limnocylindria bacterium
GTGGGCACGCCCTTGCCGGAGAACCAGGCGACGCCCTCCTGCACGAGGTCGAAGCGGAGCTGGTAGCTGCCGCCCTGCGGTGGCGCGGTGACCTGGGCCTGCAGCTGGACCGACGCGCCCGGCGCGAGGTCCGCCGGCAGCTTGGTGCGCGCACCGTCCCACACCGCCGGCTGGCCGCCGCTCGAGTACCAGTGGTACCCGAGGTTCACCGGGTACGAGTTGGTGACCGGGAAGATCCCCTTGCCGGTGTTGGTGATGGTCACCGGGATCGTCGCCGTCTGCCCCGCCGCGAGCGGGGGCAGGGCGCCGATCGTGTACGTCGTCTTGAAGTCCACCGACACGCCGGTGGGTGTGTCGTCCGGTGCGATGCCCTTGTCGGCGAACGCGAACTCGTTCTCCTTGTACATGTCGAGGATCATCGTGTAGTTCGTCGGGTACACCGGCGCGGTCACCGGGATGGTGAGGGACACGGTCTGGCCGGGCTGGACGTCGGTCGCGAGGCTCATGCGGTTCGCGCCGGGGAAGACGTTGCCGGTCGAGTTGCTCACCCACTTGTAGCCCAGGCGCACCGGGTTCGTGCCGGTCGCCGGCCACACGCGGCCACCGTCGTTCTGCACGCTCACCGTGATCTGGCGCGTCTCGCCGGCCACCCAGCTGATCGGCACGTTGTCGGAGAGCCAGTCGGCGCTCCAGTCGGCCGAGTTGAACCAGACGTCGCGGATGGGCGTGAGCTTGGTGCCGCTCCACCACTGTCCGGTGCTCGCCTGCAGGTCCCACCGCACGATGTAGCTGCCCACCGCCGGGACCGCGAACGGCACGTTCACCGTGGTGGACAGGCCCGGGGCGAGCTGCGCCGGGATCGTCGCGGCCGCGCCCTGTGCCTGCGTGATCTGCCCGGCCTTGAGCACCTGGTACGACACCCGCGTGCCCGCCGGGATGGCGACCTTGCCGCGGTTGGCCACCGTGACCGGCACCTGGATGACCGCGCCGGGGAACGCCGCCTTGGGCATGGCCGGCTCGAGGTAGGGCATGTCGTAATAGCCGTTGTTCACCGCGTTCTGCGCCAGGCGGCGCAGCCCGTCCATCATGTTGTAGATCCCGTTGCCGGGGCAGGCCGTCTGGCCGCCCTTCTGCGACAGGATGTAGTTGCAGTCGCGGTGACCCAGCATGTTCGTCGGATTGTTCGTCACGTTCACCCACGCGCCGGTCGATGACTGCTCCTGGTGCGTGAAGGTGTCGTTCCCGTACGGCTGGATGCCCAGCTGCGTCGCCTTCATCGCGACGATGTTCGCGATGGCGCCCTGGAGCGCGCTCGTCGGCTGCGCGACGCTGTAGTCGCCGAGCGCCGCGATGCCCATCGTGCCGTTGTTCCAGCCGTACGCATGACCGCCGATGACGTGGTCGCCGCCCTGCCGGCCGGTCCAAATGTTGCCGAACTTGTCGACGATGTAGTTGTAGCCGATGTCCCCCCAGCCGCGGGTCACGGCGTGGAAGTAGTAGATCGAGCGGATCGACGCCGCGACGTTGGTTCCGCCGTCATCGGTGACGGTGTGGTGGATGACGAACTTCTGCACCTTCTGATAGCGCGGCGGCCACCTCATCAGCCGCTCGTCGGCGGCCCAGTCCTGGCGGGTGAGGATCTTCGTCGCACCGACGGGCGCGGCACTCGCGTAGGAGCGGGTGTAGTCGGCGAACGCACCGGCGATGTCGTTGAAGAGCCGGGCCACCGGGCCGGCGTTCAGGTCGTTCACGTCGAGGAACGTGAGGTTGATGCGGCCGAGCGCGTCCGGATCGCCGCCGGTCAGCCAGACGCGGTACTGCGCGTAGCGCGAGGGGGCCACCGGCATGGGCGCGGCGTAGCGCTCGTTCGTGTCCTCGTCGGTCATGTCCTCTTCTTCGCGGACCGCCAGCCAGTCGCCCCACGTCACGCCGTCGCTCGAGGCGCGCGCCTCGATGAAGAGCGAGTCCTCCGTGCCGCGCACCGCGACCCAGTGCGCGCCGAGCCGGTCGAAGACCTGACCCGCCGCGATCGTCCGAGAGGTGAAGAGGAGCGTCTCGCCGCCGGTGCTGCCGCTGTTGGGCAAGTCCGCGGCGCTGATGGCGGCCCCGTTGGTCCGAGTGAGACCCGGCCCGTTCGCGGGGCGCGTGTCGCTGTGCTCGCTGGCGATGATCTCGCCGCTTGCGCGCGGCGACGCCACCGCGGGCGCACCAAAGTTCGGAAGGAGGGCGAGGACGAAGACGCCGATGAGGAGCGCGAGGCGCAGTCGAGCGCGGCGTCGGTCCACCCGGACCCCCTTCTTCCTCAGCCACGCTCCCCGACGCCAAGGTGATTCTGACACCGAAGGGGTGGCGCTGTCTCCTTCGGGAACGAATGGGTGGGCATCTTTGTCACGGCACGCCGTGGGAAATTCGTCACCGGACCGACACGCAGGCAGGCGAGCCTCGCGGGTGGGCGCCTCCGCCGTGGTACTAGAAGGGCGAGAGCCGGACCATCGTCGAGCGCAGTCCAAGGCAGCTGCGCAGCAGGGTGTCGGCGCGGACGTCGGCCGTGGCCGCGGACCCGATGACGCGCACGGAGATCACGTGACCGACCCCGCGTGGAGACTGGTTCGATACGTCGATGCCCTGGAGGGTCCCGATGTTCGGGCCGCCCGCGCACAGCACGGCGCTCGCGATCTCTGCGCCCGTGAACGTCGCGCTCCACGACGCGCGGGGGTTGGGTGGGCTCTGCACGGCACGGTCGGCCGGATCGGGGATCGCCGCGAGGTACGGCTGCGTCGGATCGGGCGTGCACACCCAGGTGCTGCCGCTGCGCACCACGCGGTTGCCCCAGCAACCGAACTCGAGCGTGTGGCCGCCGTTCGAGCTGGCGAAGTAGGTCTTCACGATCGCGCCGTTATAGGTGACGAGCCTGCCGGCGGTCGCGCGCACCGCGGCATCGGTGGTGGGGTATTCCGCGGAGACGCCACCGTAGCACTGATCGGACTGGTCGTCGCTCACGTCGTAGTCGCGCGCGCCACCCTTGAACGACGCGTAGCCATACGAACGCGCGGCGTACGCCTGCGCCTTCAGCGCCTCGGCGTGCCAGGTGCGCGGCATCTCGAACGAGATGACGCCGCGCACATAGTCGTCATACGAGACGGCGTTGATGACCCGCAGCGTGTTGCCGAGGTTCGTGAAGCGGAAGTTGCCGCGATACAAGCCGGGCCGCCCGTCGGTCTGATCCTTCTGGACGAAGCGCAGCGGCTGGTTGGGGTCGAGCGGCACCACCGCGAATCCGCGGTCACCGGTGGTCGCGATCGATCGCACCAGGCGCGGCGTGCCGGTGGCCTTGTCCCACGCCTCGAGCTGGCCGTTCCGCGCGACGAACTGCCAGGGCACGTTGCCCGCGGCCTGGCCGATCACCGCGTCGCTCGCGGTCTCGTCGAGGACGCGGAACCCGCCGGCCGAGACCACGTCGCCGAAGCTGCCGCTGAAGTAGCGGTTGGTGCCGCAGACGTACCGCGACGCCGAGGACGGCTGCGAGAGCAGCACTCGGTTGAACGGACGCGCGGCATCGACGAACTGGAACGCCGTGCCCGGGAAGTACTTCTGGATGATCTGCTCGCCGGTGAGCGCGGGCCCGGCGGCGCCGGTGGCGTAGCCCTGCGCGCCGTACTGGCTCATGCCCACACCGTGCCCGAAGCCGCTGCCGTAGAAGACGACGCCCGACACCACGGCGAAGGGCTCGCGCTTGGTCTGCACATTGACCGAGCTGAACCAGGCCACCCCTTCCTGCACGAGGTCCCACGCGATGATGTAGTCGCCCACTGCCGAGGGGACGGTGACCCGGATCGGCACGGTCACCTGCGACGACGGCGGGACATCGGTGGGCAGGAAGCCGCGCGCGCCGTCCCAGACGTACATCGTCCCGGTGTTCGCGCCGGAGATGTGATAGCTGAGACGCACCGGATTCGGTCCGCCGGCCGGCCAGGTGCGCGGCCCGTAGTTCACCACGGTGACGCTGAGGTCGATGACCGCGCCGATGGTGACCTGCGCGGGAGTGGTCGACGCGCCGTAGCCGCCATTCAGGCCGCTGGTCACGCTGAACGTGATGCGCGCGGGCGGCGAGCCGCCGTCGGCGAACCAGCCGATGCCCTCACGGACGAGATCGATGACCAGCGTGTAGGTGCCGGACGAGGTGGGCGCGGTGAACGCGACGGCGAGGGTCCGCTGCTGGCCCGGTGCGATGTCGGCGCCGATCGGTGTCCGCGTGCCGTCCCAGACCACCGCGCGTCCGCTCGCATCGAGGATGTGGAACGCCAGGTTCACCGGGTTCGCGCCGGTGCCGCTCCACGTCTGGTTGCCGGTGTTCGTCACGGTGACGCTCACCGTCTTCGACTCGGCCCAGTACGCCGTGATGGACGCGGGGATCGCGTACGAGGCCGCGAACCGGATCGCCTCGACCGGTGCGGCCACGCGGTACGGCGTGCTGCCGAGGAGCCCGAACCAGCCGACGCCCTCGCGCACCATGTCGATGGTCAGCGTGTACGCGCCCGCGGCGAGCGGCGCGGTGATGCGCGCGTTCACGGTGGCGCTGGCGCCCGGGGCGACGTCGGCCGGGAGGAGCGTGCGAACGCCGTCCCAGACCACCGTGCGGCCCGCGCTGTCGTGCCAGTGGTACGAGAGATCGATGAGGTTCGCGCCGCTCGCGTTCCACGCGGCCGCGCCGGCGTTCTTCACCGTGACCGGCACCGTGTACGTGCCGCCGGCGATGAACGCCGGCAGCGTCGGCGCGGTGAACTGCGCGACGTACGCGGAGAGCGCGTTCACGGTCATCGCCGGTCCGGGCGGGAACCACGCGACGCCCTCCTTCACCAGCGCGAGCCGCAGCACGTACGTGCCCGGCGCGCTCGGGGCGACGACGTTCGCCGTGACCGTGCGCTGCCCCCGCGGCGCGACGTCGGCGCCGAGCGGTGTGCGCACGCCGTCCCACACCACCGCGGCCGTGCCCGCGGCGTCGTACCAGTGATAGGTGAGGTTCACCGGATTCGCGCCCGTCGCGTTCCAGGTCTGATTGCCGGTGTTCGTCAGCGCGACCGCCACCTGCGCCGTCCCGCCCGCGGGGACCGCGGTCGGCGGGGTCGCCACCTGATAGGTCGCGGTGTACGTCGCGGCCTGCACCGCCACGCTGAATGCCGCGCTCGGATCGAACCAGCGCACACCCTCTTTCACCAGCGCGAAGCGCAGCAGGTACGTGCCTGCGGCGGCCGGCGCGACCACGGTCGCGCTCACCGTGCGCTGCCCCTGGGGCGCGACGTCGGCCCCGAGCGGCGTGCGCACGCCGTCCCAGATCACCGCGGTCGTGCCCGCGGCGTCGTACCAGTGGTAGGTGAGGTTCACCGGATTCGCCCCCGACGCGTTCCAGGCCTCGTCGCCGGTGTTGGTGAGCTGCACGCTGATGGCGGTGGTCGACGCCACGCCGACCGCCGCCGGCGGCGCTGGGACGGTGTAGGCGGCGCGCAGGAGCGCGACCGGCGCGGCGAGTCCGCTGCCGGACACCAAGAGGCTGAAGAGGATGAGCGCAAGCGGGAGCGTGGCGAGGCGGTTCAGGGGCACGCTAGTGCCAACGGTCCCATCGCTGTGACGTTACCCATCCTTCGCTCATGGGAGCAGCGTAACGGCGCGCTTCGGTCCAGCACCGAACCAGCGGATCCCCTCCGACACAAGATCGATGGTGACCGCGGCAGCACCCGCCGGCGGTGACCCGAGCGCGACGGTCACGCTCACGGTCTCGCCCGCCAGGACGTCGCGGGGCAGCTCGGTGCGCGGGCCATCCCACACCAGGACGTTGCCCGCGGCGTCGTACCAGTGCGCGGCGAGACGGACCGGCGCGCTGCCGGCCGTGGTCCACGGGACGCCCGACACATTGGTCAGCGAGACCTGGACGCTGGGCTTGGACCGCGAGACGCTCAGCGGACCGGCGTCGAGCTGGGCACGGTAGTCGGCGATCACCGCGATCGCCTGCTCGCCCGGCGGCACACCGAGACCGCTGAGCCAGACGAGGCCTTCACGCACCAGGTCCACGCGCGCGCGGTACGTGCCCGCGGTCCGCGGTGCATCGATGATCACGGGGTAGGCACCGGTGACGCCGGGCGCGACGTCGGCCACGAGCGAGGTGCGCGCGCCGTCCCAGATGACCACCGCGCCGCTCGCGTCGACCAGGTGCGCGGCGATGCGGACCGGATTCGTGCCCGCGGCGCTCCACAGGAGGACCCCGTCGTTCTTCACACCCACGCGCGCCGTCACGCGGCCGCCGGGCAGGAGCGCGAGGGTGCCCCCCGGGACGGCATACGACGCGCTGTAGCCGCTCGTCACCACGTAGGCGATGTCCCGCGGCGTCACGCCCTCGCCCGAGAACCAGGTCACGCCCTCCTGCACCAGGTCGAGCCGGAGCGTGTACGCACCGAGCGCGCTCGGCGGGGTGAGCGGGAGCGCCACGGTCACGCTCTGCCCGGGCGCGACATCGGCGGCGAAGGCCGGGGCGCGTGCGCCGTCCCAGAGGGCGACCGTGCCGTCGGGCCGGATCCAGTGCGAGGCCAGACGCATCTGCTGCGGCCCGCTTGCCACCCACGGCCGGGTGCCGGTGTTCACCAGCGTCACGGCAAGCGGCAGCGGCGCGCCGGTCACGAGCGTGGCGCTGGCCGCCGCGGTCGTGTAGGTCGCGCCCAGGCCGGAGCCCACGGCCACCGGGACATCGGCGGTCTTCACGCCCCGCTGCGAGAACCACGCCAGCCCGTCACGCACGAGATCGAATCGCAGGGTGTACGCGCCGCGCACCGGCGGGGCGAGCACGTTCGCGACGAGCGTGACCTTGCCGCCGGGGGGCACGTCGGCGGGGAGCGGCGTGCGCACTCCGTCCCACACCGACACGTTCCCGTTCGCGTCGAACCAGTGGTACGAGAGCTTCACCGGATCCGTCGCGGCCGCCGACCAGGCGGTCTGCGACGTGTTCGTGAGCGTCACGCGCGCGCCGAACGTCGCCCCGCTCGTTGCGGAGCGCGGCGCGCCGGTCGCGTCATAGGTCGCCGCGAAGGCCGGCAGCGACGCGCTCAGCGCGCGCAGCGCGTTGAGCCGACCCGCGCCGAACGCCACGTCGGTGCCGGGCAAGCCCAGGTCGTCGGCGTTCTGCTTCAGCCGGTCGGCGAGCTGCTGCGCGGTGAGCGAGGGATCGACCGCCAGCAGCACCGCCGCGACACCCGAGACGAATGGCGTCGCCTGCGACGTGCCCGAGAACGCCGCGTACCCCGTGGGCGCGCCGCGCTCGGACTGGTACGTCGGATACGTGGGGGTCGTGCTCACGATCCGCACGCCCGGTGCCGCGAGTGCGACCTGTGTGCCCTGCGTGGAGAAGGAGGCGATCGTGTCGTCGGTGGAGGTCGCGCCCACGGCGACGACGCCGGGGTATGCGCCGGGATACTCGGGAAGGTTCACGGTGTTGAAGCAGCGCGATGGTCCGTTGCCGCAGTTGCCGGCCGCGGCGACGACGAGCACGTTGCGCGAGAGCGCGTAGCGCACGGCCGCCGCGAGCGTCGCACTGTCGCTCGACGTGCCGAGGCTGATGTTCACGATCCGGGCGCCACGGTCCACCGCGTAGGTGATGCCCTCGGCGATGTCGGACATCGAGCCGAGACCGCTGCAGTCCAGTGCCTTCACCGGCAGGATGCGCGCGTTGGACGCGACGCCGGCGATGCCGATGCCATTGCTCGCGCGCGCCGCGATGATCCCCGCCACATGCGTGCCATGCGAGTTGTCGTCGCTGCCGATCGCGTCCGGCGCGCACGCCGAGCTCGGCGCGCTCACGAAGGTGCGGCCCTCGAGCACGGCGCCCAGCAGATCCGGATGCGCGGCGGCGACACCCGTATCGACGACGGCGACGACCACCGGCTGGAGCGTGCCGACCAGATCGAGCGCACGGTCGAGCGCGATCTTGCGCGCACCCCACTGCCCCAGACCGACGAGCGGATCGGTCGACCAGTACGGATCGGTCGGCGCGCTCGCGAGCCGGACGCGTTCGTCGGCCTCCGCGAGCGCCACCCCCGGCATGCGAGCGATCGCGTCGAGCACGGCGGCCGGATCGGCGCCGCGGGGGATCGGGGCGCTCATGCGCGTGATGCCGAGGGTCGCGATCTCGCCGGTCACGACGGCGCCCACGGCGAACGCGGCGCCCTGGCGCTCATCGGCGCTCGCGCCCTCGCGGAAGTGCACCAGGATGCGGACCGTCTCGGTCGGCTCGACCGCTGCACGAGCGACCGGGGCCTGTATCGCCAGCATGGCGAGCGCGAGCAGGCAGCCACCAAGGCGCCGGGCCAGTGTCCCTTCCACAGAGGGATTATTCAGCCGGCGGGTCGGTCGTTACGGGGTCGTGCGCACGACGAGGACGTTCTCCAGACGGCGAAGGTCCACCGCGGGCGCGATGATCGCCCGCTGATACGCCGCCGCTTCGGCGTTCTGGAGCTGAAGGACCCTGCCCACGACCAGACCCTTGGGGTACAGGGAGCGGAGCTCCTCGCCCAGACCGAGGCCGGCGGTGACCACGACGTCGCCCGCCTTCACCGTCTCGGTCTGGAGGATCCAGTCCATGATCAGCGAGTCCCCGAACTGGCCGCGCACGATGCCCGTGGCCCGGGAGCCCTCGACGAGCGCTGAGAGCGTGGAGGAGGGGTCGGTGATGAGGAGCACCTTGCTGTAGTTCGACCCCACCTCGCTCACCCGCCCCACCAGCCCCTGCTCGGACACGACCACATGACCCACGCGAACACCCTCGTTCGACCCGGCACCGAGCACGATCGTCGCGAGGATGTTGCTCGGGTCCCGCGCGATGACCGTCGCGGCCACGGTCTCGAACGGCAGCCCGGTGGCCACCTCCCCGAGCCGCGCGGCCTGCCGCGACGCGAATGCCTCCTCGCGCAGCCGGACGTTCTCCAGCGTCAGCCGGTCGACATCGGCGCGGAGCGTCGCGTTGTCGGCGCGCAGCCGCTCGATCTCGGTGATCGCCTGGACGAACCGGTTGCTCGTGATGCCGGCATCGGCAAGGACGCGCTGCACGGGGACGAGCAGCTGCGTGCCGAACGCCGCGACGGATCGCACCGGATCGCTGTTGCGCGTCAGCAGCAGGAGCGCCGAGATGAGGAAGAGCGCCGCGAATGGGCGGAGCGATCCGGTGTGCGCGCGCTTGGTGGTGCGACCGAAGCTGGCCATGCCTCCGGCTACCGGGGCACGGCCGCGTACGTTTCCATCACCAGGCTGCGGTCGAACTTCGCCAGGTCCTCGAGGATCTTCCCGCAGCCCCGCACCACGCAGGTGAGCGGATCGTCGGCGACGTGCACGGCCATCTGCGTCGCCTCGGAGACGCGCTGCTCGAGACCGCGCAGCAAGGCGCCGCCGCCGGCGAGGTAGATGCCCTGGTCCATGACGTCGGCCACGAGCTCGGGCGGGGTCTCCTCGATGGTGAGCTTGATCGCGTCCACGATCTGCTCCACCGACGGCTCGATGGCCTCGCGGATCTGCGCGCTGGTGACCTCGATCGACCGCGGCAGGCCGGTGAGGAGATCGCGTCCGCGGAAGAACGTCGAGACCTCCTCATCGAGCGGATACGCCGATCCGATCGCGATCTTGATGTCCTCGGCGGTGCGCTCGCCCATGAGCAGATTGAACTCACGCCGCGCGTAGGCGACGATGTCGGCGTCCATCTCATCGCCGCCGATCCGGATGGAGCGCGAGACGACGATCCCGCCGAGTGAGGTCACCGCGACCTCGGTGGTGCCGCCGCCGATGTCGACGATCATCGAACCGGACGGCTCGTTCACCGGCAGCCCCGCACCGATCGCCGCGGCCATCGGCTCTTCGACCAGACGCGCCCACCTCGCGCCCGCCGACATCGCCGCGTCCTGCACCGCGCGCTTCTCGACCTCGGTGACACCCGAGGGGATGCCCACGACGACACGCGGTCGCGGGAAGAGGAGCGCGCGGTCATGCACCTTGTTGATGTAGTGCTTGAGCATCAGCTCGGTCATGTCGAAGTCGCTGATGACGCCGTCCTTCAACGGACGGATCGCGACGATCGACGCGGGCGTACGGCCGACCATGCGCTTGGCCTCCGCGCCGATGGCCAGGGGCGCACCCGTGCGCAGATCCTTCGCCACGACGGATGGCTCGGCGATGACGATGCCGCGCCCACGCACCCAGACGAGCGTGTTCGCGGTGCCCAGGTCGATGCCGATGTCACGTGAGAAGAGGCCGAAAAGACCGTCGAGCACGGAGGAGACATTCCCTTTCGAGCGATGGATCGGGTGCGCTCGAAGGATAACGGTCGATCGCCGCGAAACGCGCGGGCTACGGCGCGGTCGTGGGCCTCGGAGTGGGGGTCGGCGAGGGCCTGGTCGTCGGCGCGGGTGTCGCGGGTCGCGTCGGTGCGACCGTCGGCGTCGCGGTCGCGCGCGGTCGGGGTGTCCAGTTCGCCCACCATGCTGGCCAGGGCGCGACCGTTGGGGTCGGACGGCGGGTCACGGCCGCGGTCGCGGCCGGACGGCGAGGTGCCGGTGTCGCGACGCGCACCGGGGCCGGCGTACCCGGGACCACCCGGGCCTCGCCCGCGCCGGACAGACCCGCGAGCCGGATCGGCTGGTAGCGGTCGTCGTAGGCGATGACCCGGTGCACGACGCGCGGCGGGGTCTCCTCGTACACCCACATCGCGGTCCGCTCGGTGTTCGCCCAGGCCTCGAACAGCCGGATGTGGCCGAGTCGCCGAGGATCGCGGCCGATGGTGAGGTTCAGCGCGTCACCCGCTCGCAGCTCCCCCTTGGTGATGGGGAACGACACGTTCCAGATGGAGTCGGTGGTGTAGCGCGGGACGCCCCACACCCAGCTCACGTATGCCGAGCAGTCCATGCCACCGGTCGTCGAGTTCCCACCCCAGACGTAGCGCAGCCCGAGCAGGCTCGCCGCCCGCTGGAGGATCTGGTCGCGCCGCGCGAGCGATGCGTCCGGTGCCGGCGCAGGTGGTGGCGGTGACGGAGGTGGTGGTGGTGGCGCCGGCGCGTTCGCGGCGCGCGGATCGCCGCCGAACGTAGCGAGCGACGCGCGGATGGTCGCCACGAAGTCGGTCCACGACGTCTCCGCGGCGGCCGCGCGCGCGACGAGCACCCGATCGCCGGTACGCGAGAAGAGGTACCGCGTGAGGACGTGCAGCCCCTCGTACGTGGCTTCGTCCTCGAGCGTGAGGAAGCCCGGCACGTGTGCGGTCTCGAACATGCCGCGCACGTCGCGGTCGAGCGCCGGGAGGTCGCTCCCCTCGCGCGCCACACCGATGGAGATCACCGCGATGGCGTCAGCGACGAGGCCGCTCGTCACCGGGATCGGGGCGCTGTAGAGCTTCGCGTCTCCGATGCGCAGCTGGAAGCGCGCGACCTCCTCGACCGGCTCCGGCGGGTCCGACGCCGGGTTCAGGGCCGTCGCCGGGCTGGCGACCCAGCCGGCCGGCGGGTCGATCGCGATCGCGCTCGCGGTGTCCTCGAAGCGCGCGCCGAGGTGAAGCCGGGCCTCGCTCTCGATGATCGGCTGGGCCCGCAGGGCGGCGACACGGTGCTCGTCGGCGCTCGCCGGGGCGGCGGCGCCGGGCTCATTGGGGAACGGGAGCGCGATGGCGAAGGCGGCCGCCAGCGCCAGCAGTGCTCGACGCGTGAGGGACTGGCCGGCTGCTCCCACCACTGGCTCGGAACGAGAGGAGCGCCCGGGCGTGTCAGCCTGACACCCCCTTGCTACGGATCCCTGCTGCTCGGCGCTACTGGAGGACCCCGCTGCGCTTGAGGCTCACCCAGCGGCCATGGCCGAACACCAGGTGGTCGATGACCTCGATGCCCAGGAGCCGACCCGCCTGGACCGCGTCCCGGGTGGTGCGGATGTCGTCACCCGAGGGGCTCGGATCGCCGCTCGGATGATTGTGGGCGAGCAGGATGGCCGGCGCGTTCCGGCGGACCGCGTCGGTGAAGAGCTCGGCGATGCGCACCGGCATGCCCGCCACGCTGCCGCGATACAGCGGGACCACCCCGAGCAGCCGTTGCTTGCGCGAGAGGAGCGCCACCGCCAGGGACTCGCGCTCCAGGTGGGCGAAGTGCGGCGCGAGCGCGGCCGCGGCGAGCTCCGGCGTGTCGCAGCGCTCGCCATCGGAGCCGGCGATGACGACGCGGCGCCCCAGCTCGCATCCCGCCGCCACCCGCACCGCCGTGGCGTGACCGAGCCCGCAGGCGCGCAGGCGTGTGAGGTCAGCCTGGCCCAGGGAGCGCAGGCCGCCGACCGAGCGGAGCGCCTCGTTCGCGATCACCAGCGCCGAGCGCTTCGCGGTGCCGCTGCCGATGAGCAGCGTGAGGAGCTCGTCGTCCGAGAGCGCGGCGGCACCGCGCGCGGCGAGACGCTCGCGCGG